>CAYQBV010000437.1:0-3507 GCA_964415705.1 uncultured Chthoniobacter sp.
CCCACGTCTCCAGCCCGCGCTGCTCCGCGATCGGGCGCAGCACCGTCGCGAAAAGATCGGCCACCGTGCCGACATCGCCCAGCGCCGTGTGCGCGCCGCGTTCCGGCAGGCGGTAATACTGGCGCAGGGTTTGCAGCTTGCAGTTCCCGGCGGGCACCGGATCGAGAAGCCGCTGCGCCAGCCGCAACGCGCAAAAGCCGGCGCGGCCGATGGGTGCGATCCCCAGCCGGGTCCATTCCGGCCGGAGCACCCGGTCCAGATCGTATTCCGCATTGTAGGCCACCATCGGGCAGCCGCCGGCATACTCGCGGAAGGCTTCATAAACCTCGGCCGCCGGTTCCCCGTCGCGCTCCAGAATCTCACGGGTGTAGCCATGCACGCGCGACGCTTCCGGCGGGATGTCACAGTTCTGATTCAGCAGCTTGCGGAAAGGCTCCCCGTCAGGTTCCCATCCGCGCATCCTCTGCGCGCCGATCTCGACCACGAAGACCGGAGCGGTAAAGCCTGTCGTTTCCGTGTCGAGGAGAAGCCAATTCGCTGAGTTCAACGTGAGACGGTTTCGCGTGAAGGTGGCTGCTTTGTTTTCAGTTCAGCGTAAATCACCGATGCAGCAATAGACTCTGAGAAATCCATGACTGCGTAGAGTGCCGCTGCCGCCGCTGCTCCTTTCTCGTGGCCATTGTCTTGAGCTAGCTGAAACCATGCGTAGGCTTGGGATCGTTGAACTACGACACCGCGTCCATCTCGATAGCATACACCCAAGCTAAACTGAGCGTCGGCGTAGCCCTGTTCGGCAGCCTTTGAAAACCACCTTGCTGCTGCCGCGTAATCCCGAGCCACTCCTTCACCATCGCGATAAGCGAGGCCAATAAAGAACTGAGCGGGTGCGAGACCTTCATCCGCGGCTGCGCGGAGCCATCTTATCGCTTCGGCATGGTCTTCTTGCACGCCTTCGCCGTTCACATATCGAAATGCCAAATTCAATTGCGCATCAGTGTGCCCCTGCTCGGCAGCTTTTCTAAACCACCGCACGGCTTCCAAGAAATCCTGCGGCATTCCTTCGCCATTTCGGTAGCAAGAGCCAAGGCGATTCTGCGCTGCCGCGAAACCCGATTCAGCGGATTTGCGCAACCAGTTTAGAAAGTGAACCAAATCTCGTTCGACCCCGTCTCCCAGTTCATAGCACTCACAAACTAGGAATTGAGCCTCTACATGTCCGGCTGATGCGGCGTGGTAAAACAGCTTGAACGCCTCAATGTTGCCGTGCGTCATTCCTCTGCCGCTCTGAATTCGTTTTCCCTCCCGCACAAGCGCGTCGAGATCAACCTTTGCCGGGGTGGTTTCTTTCGCAAGGGCGAGTGAGTTTTTCACCATCTCACCCAAGATGCGACTCTGGCCGATCTGCGGCACAGCCAACTCATGCGGCGGTCGTGTGGTTAGTCGGCGCTCTTGGTTCGGTTCCAATGTAGTATTGGTTGAATTGTCGTCTATAATTAGCGCAGACGAATTTGAGCGGGGAAGCTGAGCTTCTGGATCTGTACGGGTCAGACTGTGACGTTGATCCGAGGCGTTTTCCGGGTTCGGAAGACGTAAAATTGCTTGATCGGAACCCCCATAAAGTCAAAGCCGGAAGCGTAGAAGCGTTCGACATGGTGAGCTTGATCGGCCTCTATCAACTGCTCCACAGCGGGATCGTGAGACGGCGCGATGAAGATGCGGGACAGGGCCGAAAGCTCTTCGGGGTTGAGCTTTGGAACCAGCGCATCGGAGATCAACCGGACGGCATCGCCACGTTCATTGTCGGACCATTCCGAAGAGAGAACGATGTCCCACTTTCCGGCAGTTTCTTCTCTCTCGAAAAGGGCGAAGAGATACACGGTTCCGCGCTGTTCGAGCACCGGGAGCAGGGCTTTGACTTTTTCGGCCAGAGTTTTCATATCAGGGGCAGTAGTGCGGTCGTGGAGGCGAGAAAATCCTGGGCGTCCTGGGCGGCGACTCCGCCGACGGCGCGATAGCGGTCCTCGGGGTTCCAGTCACTCACGATCGACCAATGGGCGAAATGGTTTTGCTTGATGGTCTGCTCGCGCCCGGAAAGGGAGAGCAGCACGTCGAGATTATGGGTTTTGAAGCTGAGCAAGTTCTTGAATTCGCTGCCGCTGGCCGGATAGCCGGGCCAGTTGAGCGTATCACAGATTCGCGCTTTGAGAATGAGTTCCACCGCATAGCCGCAGATGTAACCGGCTCCGTCGTATCGCGCGTTCGCGAACAGGATGTGAGCATCCTGCAATCGTGAATGAGCGAGGGTGCGGAGATCGGAGGGAGTGAGCATCTTTTGGGATCAGGCTTTATTGAAACACTACGGGGCTGCTGCGAACCCGCCGAGCTGATTTTTTCATAGTCGTTGCCGTTCACGGTGCGTCTAAAAACTCCCGAATCTCTCCGGGTCGGCGGGTGTTGCCGTATTGGACGATGAGTTCCGGCGTGATGGACGAATTCTCCGGGAGCGGCTGGCTGTTCTTTTCCTGGCCGAGTTGAGCCACGCTTTTGACTCCAGCCAGACGCTCGGAACCTTTGAGCGGCTTCAGGTCGCCGCGGTAGTAGTCGAACCACGGAATGCCCGCCTGCTGGTATTCCTTGGCGGTCAGCGGCGGATGCGGTGGATTCATGCCGGTGATTTCACGCCAAACGAGGGAATTGGAAAGCTGGACAAAGCAGCGGCGGGTCAGGGTCTGGTCCCAATCGGCGAAGTCGTAGGGGTCTTGATAGATTTCTTGCCGCATTTTTCCACCCGCCCCAAGCCCCATCGATGCTTCGGGCTCCAAACAGCGGGAGATCGGCCCGTAGTAAATCGGTTCCTCCTTTTCCAAATGCTCGTCGAAGAACTGGTCGAAGAGTTCGCGCAACGACGACGGCAGCGCGGGAGCCACCTCGTCGCGATAGTAGGCTTCCGCGGAGAGCGGATAGACCTGAAGCTGCATCCCGCCCACGTCCGCCCGCCCGGTGAGTTGCTCCTCGACGGAGTAACCCGCGCCGAGTGGCATGGCGACGAATTGCCGGATGAGGCCTTCGCCGACGGAGAAGCCATCGAGCCACGGCTGGCCGGGGACGACGACGTAATCCTGCGGCTCGCTGTGCAGCTCCGCGGTCCACGCTGCACCGGAGACGGCGTTGATCTTTCCCGCCGCGATCTTCACCGCGCACGGATACCGCGCCGAGAAGCGGATCCAGAGCGCTTCGCTCTGATACATGGGCATGACGACTCCGCCGCGCTGGAGCCAGGAGGCCGGAGCCGTCGCGGGAAAGTCGTCCACGGAACGGAGGGGGAACGCGCCGTGGCCGGCGGGCAGCGGGTAAGTCCGGCCGTCGTCGGGAAGCCGCAGGGTGCGCTGAAAGACGATGGTCAGGGCCGGGAACGAGGCGTCGTGCAATCCGGCGGAGCGCAGAGCCGCGGTGCGCAGGGCGGCCTCGATCTCGTCCGCCGTCAAGGTCCGCACCCGGAGGCGATGC
>CAYQBV010000438.1:0-3505 GCA_964415705.1 uncultured Chthoniobacter sp.
TCCGATCAGTATTCTCATTACGACGTTTTCACAGGGTAAACGCGATCGAAAGACTGAGCTTTTTCCGGTCGATTTCACTCTAGGGGTGTGTAAGATATCGAAAAGTAGTTTTGATAACAGTTTTGATATCGCGCGGATGAGAGAAATTTTCGTTACGGAAAAGATGGATTTGGATAACACCGTATCTAGTGTATATAAGGTGATTGATTCCGCTGTTAAATGGCGATGGCTGGAGGGTACCTTTTTTGACCTCACAGGTGCTCGGAAAATTAGGGCCCGAACTTATTTTACACCGCTAACGGGTGACGTCCTTCTCATTCTTAACGTAAGGTTCGAAGGGAATCCGTCTGCTCAAGTAGTCGATGATTCCTTATTATTGCTGAGGCAAATTGTGGATAGCGCTAGGCTGAGATAGTTTATGGTAAATTGACAATGTGGCGAGGCAAGTAGCGGTGGATACTTTCCGCAGTTAATTCCCGCACCAAAATATACTGACAAACCTTGCCTAAGCCCGTTCGCGCTACTGTGATTGAATTTAACGCGCCGTTTTGTGCGGAATGATTTTTTGGGATTTATCATGAAAACAATATTCTTTACGCTCGCGCTCGCTTCTCTTCTGTTCGGCTGTCCAGCGCCGATTAGGTTTCGAGGTCAGCGCCAATTAGAATCCGTGTCGGATGGGGCGTTGCCTCACTGAAAATGTTACCTGGGTCGTGGTTGGTTCGCCCCACGAGGTTCATGGAGCAACTGGGATGAGCTCCGGACGGAGGGAAGGCCCGGCTTGGCGGGCCTGACCGGAGTCCGGAGCTCATCCTTAAAGTTTCGGGCCCTGACCGGAGCGGGAGGGGCCGGCAGATTTCTCGTTGCGGACTGGACAAGCCGCCCGGTTTTCCGTTGAAGGATGCGATGGTCAAGATCGCTGGGGCGAAACGCCCGATAGATTCTTCTGCGCGGCAGAGGCGGGAGCCCGCCCAGACGAGCCTTGGCACGCGTTTGGACCGTCTCTGGCAGGAATTTAAGGCCTTGGGCGCTGAGATCGAGACGGCCGCCGCAGGCGGCAAGCCGGTGGCGGCTCTTCTCCGGCAACAGGAAAAACTCCGGGCGCGTTCGTGGGCTTTGGCTGATCGGGGTGAGAGCGGGCGTTTGGCGTTGGCCGAGCGTCCGGTCGGCGGCGCACGGCGCAGGGGCAACAAGCCCAAGGCCGGGGCGGACGATTTTTAGCCACGGGGCCAGCCAGCGCGCCTGAGGTTGGCCACTGGCCTGGCAGTTTGGCGGGAAGCCGCTGCGGCCGGGCCGCGAAGCGGATCGATCAAGCGGTGGCCTGCCGCTGCCGGGCTTCCTCCTCGCGGATGCTTTTCTTGCCGGGAAACTCCAACAGGACGCAGTGGTGCACGATCCGGTCGACCACGGCGGTGGCGGTCATCGGGTTCTTGAACACCTTCTCCCATTCGCTGAAGGCGAGGTTGGTGGTGATGAAGACACTGCGTTGCTTCTCGTAACGTTCGCCGAAGAAACTGAAGAGCACATCGACTTCCCCCTGGGAAAAATCGACGTAGCCGCCGAGTTCGTCGACGACGATGACATCGAAGCGGTTCAGCTTGGCGAGGGCGGAGGCGAGCTTGAGGTCGCGCTTGGCCGCGAGCAGTCGAGCGGCCAGCTTGAAGGCTGGGACAAACAGCACCTTCAGTTCATGACGTTCGAGCAGTTCGCGACCGAGGGCGGCGCAAAACCCGGTCTTGCCCCGGCCCGGCAGGCCGATGGCGACCAGATTGTCACCGCGGCGGACAAAGTCGCCAGTCCGCAGGGTCGGCAGCATCCGCCGGGCTTTTTCCGGCATCTTCGCCTCGTCGAAGCGGGCGAAGGTCTCGCTGGGGGGCAGGCCCGAGTACTTGAGCAGGCGCTCGATTTTGCGGGCGCGGCGATCCTGCACCTCCACTTCGGCCAGATGCTGCAAGAGTCGGCGATAGCCCCAGTTCTCGGCTTCGGCCCGGGCCAGCGCACTTTCCGCTTCCCGCGCAAAGGCGGACAGCTCGAGGGATCGAAACAGGATGGGCAGACTTTCGGCGTTCATGCGCTCACCTCCGTCAGCAACGAGTCGTAGGTTTTCAGATCGGGCACGAAGGGCGCCAGCTCCGTCGGCCCCGGGCGCTCGGTTTTTAGACTGACCGCGATGAGCTCGGGCCGGGGCACTTCGCCCGCGCGCAAGCAGGCGCCGAGCAAGTCGGCGACTTCGCTTTCGCCGTGAGTGGCGGCCAGCTCAAGGAGTTGCAGGTAACGGGCATCGGCCACGCGGTCCTCGGCGGCACACAGCCGGTCGTAAGTCTGGCGGAAGACGACCGTGGGAAACATCTCCTCCCGGTAGAGGTAGCCCCGAAAGGCGCCGGGTTTGCGCACCAGCCAGGTGATGACGTGGCGATAATCGATCTGCGGCTTGGTCCCCTGCATCCTCGGCAACTGGCAGACCTCGTGACCTTCATAGGTGAAGCGGATTTGGTTTTCACTGACGTGCGCATCGAGTTTGAGCCCGATCAGCTTGGACGGCACGGAGTAGGTTTGTTGCTTCAGCCGCACCGTGGCGCCGCTGGTGACGCTGACCCCGATCTGTTCGGTCTCCGGATAACGTTGGAGCGGCAGCGGTCGCAGGCGGGCGATCTCCTCGGCGACTTTGGCCAGGCGCAGACTGTTGGCTCCGGCACACACCTGATCGATGAACTCCTGATACGCGGCTTGATCCGCGAAGTCGCTCGACCCGCGGATCGCGAGATGGGTCCGGAGGCGGCGGATCAGATGCCGGTGGGCCGACTCCACGTCGCCCTGCTCGTGGGGACAGGCCACGTTGATGGTATGCGGCTCGACCTTCAAGTGGCGGCAGAACGCCTGGTAAGCGTCGTTGAAGGTGCGCTCCTCGCCGTCGCGTTTGATCTGGTGGGTCGCGGTCGAAGAGTTATCGGTCCACAGGTCCGAGGTCACTCCGCCCAAACTCCAGTATCCCGCCTGCACCCCGGTCTTGAGCGAGACGAACGACTCGGAAAAACAGACGCTCGCCCGCTGCCAATTGCTGTACGGCAGCACGAAGTGACCGAGCAGATGGTCGAAGGGCGCGCCCGCGATCGTAATGCCCAGTTCGCCAGCACGCTTCCAATCAAACTGCGCCGCCAGCCCCGGCTCGTGCGCCTGCGGAAAGAACACCTCTTTGGGCGGGCCGTGCAGCGCCCGCCACACCTTCAACCCACGTTGAAACGTGCGCAACGCGACCGCTTCCGCCAGCTCCGGCTTCGCGATCTTCAAGTGGGCCAGCAGCCCCTTCGCTTCGATCTCCGGCGCCGCCTCCAAGTATCGCGCCGCTTCCGGCATGATGTCTTTCAACGGATCTGACCGGGTCCGGTACGTCCGCGGCCCCCGCTCTTGTTTGAGTTCCTCGGGACCGGCGTTCGCCTTCAAATAGCGCGCCGCCGTCTCCGGGTGCATGTTCGCCTTCAGGGCCGCGTGACTGACCACGCCGCCG
>CAYQBV010000439.1:0-3487 GCA_964415705.1 uncultured Chthoniobacter sp.
GAATCCACGGATACTGCGCGGCGTCGTAGCTCCAGAAATGTTGGTGCGCGTCGAGTTTCATGCTCACGCGAGCGGGAGGCGCTCGTAGAGTTCCGCGATGGGAAACTCGACCGCGACCGTGGGCAGGCTCACCACCGCGTCGGCGGCGAGGACTTCGCGCTGCCAGCCTTCGTTGGTGCGGCGCTCAATGACGACTTCGCGGCGGTCCTGCTCGATGCGGACGTAGGCGTCGAGGCTCGGGAGGGTGAGGTAGGCCATGCGCTTTTCGCGTTCGTCGATGGACCGGGTGCTGTCGGAGAGAATCTCAAAGATCACCGACGGGCGCTCGCACCAAGACGGGCCGAGGCCGTGGGTGCCGCAGAAGATCATGGCATCCGGGTAGTAGAAATACGTGGTGCCTGAAACGGCGAGGCGCGCTTTCATGTCGGAGCCGAAGGCCTGGCACTGACGTCCGCGCAGGCGGGTGCCGATGGCGGTGATCAGATTGGTGGAGATGGTGTTGTGCGGGGTGCTGGCCCCGGCCATGGCATAGACCATCCCGCCGAGGTATTCGTGCTTCACTTCGTAGCTGGGTTCGGCGGCGAGAAACTCCTCGACGGTCAGCAGGGCGTGGCTGGTGGAGACGGCGGTCATGGCGGGGAGGTTATCCGGCAAGGGGGCAGCGTCAACGCACTGCGGCTCACGCTTCGATCTCGACCGGCGCGCCCACGGGCACGCGGTCGTAGAGGTCGATCACGTCCTCGTTTCCCATCCGCACACAGCCGAAGCTCGCCGGCGTGCCAAGGCGGGATTCGGCGTTGGTGCCGTGGATGTAGATGTAGCGGTCGAAGGTGTTCGCGTTGGCCGAATCGAGGCCGGCCAGCCAGAGGATGCGTGTCTGCACGTGATCGTGCTCGTCGTTTTCCCCGCCGATGCGCCCGGTCGGCACGCGGCTGACGAAAATCTCGCCCGGCACCGCGCCGTCGCCGTGCTTTTCCGCGATGCGGAAACGGCCGGTCGGCGTCTTGTTGCTGCCGGGTTCCGTGCCGAGGCCGAAGCGCGAAGTGGAGACGACGTAGCGGCGGAGGAGCGTGCCGTTTTCGATCAGGTCGAGCGTCTGTGAGGGGACGTGGATGCGGATTTGCATTGCGGAGACCGGCTTATACAGTGCGCGTCCATTTTTATGAGCAAGAATTTACACGTCGCGATCGTCGGAGCCACCGGAGCTGTGGGAGTGGAAATGATCAAGACGCTCGAGAGGCGAAACTTTCCCGTGGGTCAGCTCACGCTCCTCGCATCGGCCAAGTCCGCGGGCAAGACGCTGCCGTTTCGCGGCGAGCCGGTGACCATCAAGGAACTGCGTGACGACTCCTTTGCTGGCGTGGACGTGGCGCTCTTCAGCGCCGGCGGCGACATCTCGCGGAAGTATGCGGCCATCGCGGTAAAGGCGGGCGCGGTCGTGGTGGATAACTCGAGCGCCTTTCGCATGGAAGCCGACGTGCCGCTGGTCGTGCCGGAGATCAATGGCGACGACGTAAAGAAGCACAAAGGCATCATTGCGAACCCGAACTGCACCACGGCGATCACGCTCTTGGCGCTCTTTCCGCTGCATCAGGAATTCCGCGTGAAGCGCATCTTTGCGTCGAGCTACCAGGCCGTCAGCGGCACCGGCGCGCAAGCCATCGCGGAGCTGCAGGCCCAGGTCCAGGCCATCGCCGCCGGGCAGCCGGTGGAAAAGAAAGTCTATCCGCACCAGATCGCCTTCAACGTCCTGCCGCACGTCGATAGCTTCCTCGACAGCGGCTACACGAAGGAGGAGATGAAGATGCAAAACGAAGGCCGCCGCATCATGCACCATCCGACCTTCAAGGCCTCCGTGACCTGCGTGCGCGTGCCCGTCTATCGCGCGCACAGCGTGGCGGTGCATGCCGAGTTTGAGCGCCCCGTTTCGCTCAGCGACGCCCGCGAAGCCCTTGCCAAAGCGCCCGGCCTCGATGTCGTGGACGACCCCGCAAACTGCGCCTACCCGCTCCCGCTCTACGTCGCCGAACACGACAACTGCCAGGTCGGCCGCCTCCGCCTTGATTGCGCTCTCGAAAACGGCCTCGTCTTCTGGGTCGCCGGCGACCAGCTCCTCAAAGGCGCCGCGCTCAACGCCGTGCAGATCGCGGAGCTGATCTGAGAATAGTACCGGTGGCGGGACTCGAACCCGCACGGCGCTTTCGCGCCAACGGATTTTAAGTCCGTTGTGTCTGCCATTTCACCACACCGGCTTTACTTTGGGGCTCCGACATTTTTCCAGGGGGGCAACTTGCGTTTGCTACGGCTTTGCCATGGGTGTCGCAAAACCGCGAACACTTGGGCCGAAACGAATATTGGCAAATTGGTGAAACATCGGAGCGGCGGATACTACTCCCGGTTTTTCCGTGGCAGCAAGGAAAGGTGGCTGTCGCTTCGCGCGAAGCTTCTCGCAGCGGCGCAAGCAGGGCTGCGAGACGAGTCGCGTCAAATCCCTCCGCGGCCTTGTTTCGTGCGGTCGGCCGTCGCCTGAGCACGGCTGGACTCACGGGAGTGCTGGTCCCGGTGCCAGCCCTGCCTGGAGTTAGCCGTCCTTCGACTGCGCTCTGGGAAGCCTCCGCTCCGTTCAGGATGACGGGTTTTTTTTCTGCCGCCTGACCGCTGGCGCTTCCACACTTGCGGCGCTCGGGGGCGAAAACTACCTTCGCCGCCTTTTCCACTATGTCCGACGAACGCAAAACCCTCGAACAGCGCCACCAGATGTCCGACATCGAGCGCCTCCGCCACTCCGCCGCGCATGTGCTGGCCACGGCCATCCTGCGCATCTGGCCGGAGGCGCAGTTTGCCGCGGGGCCGCCGGTGGAGAATGGCTTTTACTACGACCTCGACCTGCCGCACCGCATCTCGACCGACGACTTCGCGCGGATCGAGGAGGAGATGAAAAAGGAGATCAAGGCCAACCACGTTTTCGAGAAGACCATCGTCTCGCGGGCGGAGGCCATCGCGCTGGCGGAAAGCGGGCGGCTCGGCGGGCTGGGCGAGCGTCCGGGCAATGTCTCGAAGTTCAAGATCGGCAACTTGCAGGACATCCCCGAGGGCGAGGACATCTCGCTGTTCAAGAACGGCGACTTCCTCGATCTCTGCGCCGGGCCGCACGTCATGCGCACGGGGAATATCGGCGCGTTCCGGCTGACCCATGTGGCCAGCGCCTATTACAAAGGCGACGAAAAGAACCCGCAGCTCCAGCGCATCTACGGCACGGCCTTCAAGAACAAGACCGAGATGGAGGCTTACTTCACGATGCTGGAGGAGGCGAAAAAGCGCGACCACCGCAAGCTCGGCAAGGAGATGGAGCTGTTCTGCTTCGACGACGACGTCGGCCCCGGCCTCCCGCTTTGGCTGCCGCGCGGCACGGTCTTGATAGAGGAACTGGAGAAGCTGGCGAAGGAGACGGAGTTCGCCGCGGGTTATGATCGGGTCAGGACGCCGC
>CAYQBV010000440.1:0-3452 GCA_964415705.1 uncultured Chthoniobacter sp.
GCAATTCCATCTCGTCCTTTGCGCCAAACTCCGCCCACAGCGCGGCGTAGCCGATATCGAAAAGCGGATCATCCACCGAGCGGATGCGGTCGATCTGAAACGGCGAGAGATCGACTCCGGCGGACTTGACGTCACCCGGTGCGAGATCGTCGGGAATTGAAACAATTTGCGCCATGGATTTGCGAAGTGCCGCAAGTTCGTGGTTCATTGCGGCCATGGCAAGCGCCCCCACTCCTCTCCAAACGCTCGACCAGCGTTTCCACCTCCACCCTTTCACCGACCACGACGCCCTGCACGCGCAGGGCACGCACGTCATCGTCTCCGGCAGCGGCGTCTTTTTGCAGGACGCGCTGGGCCGCCAACTCCTCGATGGCCTCGCCGGCTTGTGGTGCGTGAATGTGGGCTACGGCCGCGCCGAGATCACCAACGCCGTGGCGGCGCAGATGCGGCAGCTCGCGTATTACCCGTCGTTTTTCAACAGCACCACCGAGCCCGCCATCCGCCTCGCCGCGCGCCTCGCCAGCCTCGCGCCGCCGCGCGTGCAGCACACCATTTTCTGCAACTCCGGCTCCGAGGCGAATGAGTCCGCGCTGAAAATCATCCGCGGCTACTGGAAGCTCCGCGGCCAGCCGCAGCGGACGAAAATCCTCTCCCGGGAGTTTTCGTATCACGGCGTCACGCTCGCGACCACGAGCATGACCGGACTGCCGAGCTGCAGCGCGCCCTTCGATCTCCCGCTGCCCGGTTTCCTCCACGTCCCAGCGCCGCACGCCTACGCCGCGGGCCGCGAGGGCGATCCGGTGGCTTATGGAAAATGGTGCGTCGAGGAAACCGCGCGCGTCATCGAACGCGAGGGCGCGGACACCATCGCGGCGATGTTTGTCGAGCCGGTGCAAGGCGCGGGCGGCGTCATCCCGCCGCCTGCCGGCTACCTCGCCGCGCTCCGGGCGCTCTGCCGCGAGCACGGCATTCTCTTCGTCGCCGACGAAGTCATCACCGCGTTCGGCCGCGTCGGCGACTGGTTCGCGAGCAACCTCTGGGAACTCGACCCCGACCTCATCAGCCTCGCGAAAGGCCTGACCAGCGGCTACCTCCCGCTCGGCGCCACCATGGTCAGCGACGAAATCGCCGAAGTGCTCCTGCACCACGGCTACTTCGCGCACGGCTTCACCTATTCCGGTCACCCGACCACCTGCGCTGCCGCGCTCGCCAATCTCGACATCATCGAAAACGACGGCCTCATCCCGCGCGTGCGGACAAACATTGGGCCGTACTTTCAGGAAAAGCTCCGCGCCTTCGCCGGGCATCCCGCCGTCGGCGAAGTCCGCGGCACCGGCCTCATCGGCGCGCTCGAACTCGTCCCGCGCGGCGGCAAAGCCGCGCTCACGCCGACCACGATGCTCGGTGTGAAAGCCGCCGCACTGGCCCGGCAGGAGGGCGTCATCGTCCGCGGCATCCGCGACATCGTCGCCGTGGCCCCGCCGCTCACCATCACGCGCGAGGAGGCGGATCAGCTCTTCGAGGCCGTGGGGAAAGCGCTGGATCGGCTGTGGGATTGAGGCGGCGCGACGACCGCCAGTTACAAAAGGCCAGCCTCGCCCGTATTTCGCATTGCACCCGGAGCGCGGATTCGTATTTTGCGCCTCCGTTTTGCGCCAGAAGGCGCGCGGCGACTTACCCCGTGGTGTAACGGTAGCACAAGGGTCTTTGAAGCCCTTTGTCATGGTTCAAATCCATGCGGGGTAGCTTTTGTTTTGGGCCGAGAATGGGCAGCGGAGCTAGTGTTTATAAGGGTGCCGGCGTTTCCTCTGTTTTTCGTCTGCCTCAACGCTACTCGAAATTTGGCAATAAAAACTGCAACATTTGTCAAGTCGTGGTATTGATCGGCATGAGCAAAAAAGCCGCTTGGAAAGAGTTTCGCGAAGGCGCGCTTGAGATCAAAATCTACAAACTCACGGACGGCTACCAAGCCGCGTGGTACGAAGGTGGCCACCGAAAGCGCAAATTCAAGGCGAGGGCCGGCGACATTGAAAGCTTCGCCAAGGCCACGCTCGCGGCCCTTGCCCGCGGCATTTCCTGCCAAACGCCGGACGCCGCCAAAGACCTCGCTTATCTGCACCAGCTTCAGGCGCGGATGGGCGAGGTCCCGGTGCATCTCGCCGTCGATTTCTACCTGCAAAACAACCGGACCAAAAAAATTGTTGATGCGCGGGTGGCCGATTTGTTGCCGCAGTTTCAGGCGAGCCTGGTCGAGCATGAGCGAAGCCCCAACTACACCGGGGAAATGGATCAATACCTCGCTCCTTTCGCCAAGACGTTCCCCGGCATAATTCGCGAAATCACAACCGATCAGATAGATCATTACATGACTCGGCTTTCCCAAAGTCTGAACTCCCGGAAACATTTCCTCGCCGCATGTGTCACGTTTTTTCGGTGGGCGCGCGACGTGAAGAAGGCGCTGCCGCCCGGGCCGACCGAGCCGGAAATAGTGACCAAGCCCGATCCCAAGCCCCAGCCCATCAGGATTTACACTCCGGCACAAATGGCGCTGCTTCTGCGTTACGCGAAGAACGAGGAAATACCGCTCATCGTACTGGGCGGTTTTTCCGGCCTGCGCGTTTCCGAGATCACTGGGGAGCGCACCGCCCACGGCTCGCTGCAATGTGAGGACATCCTTTTCGATGAAGGTGCCGTTCACGTCATTCAAAAGGTGCAGGACAACTCTGTGGACCGCTATGCTCCGCTTCTCCCCAGCGCCGCCGCGCATCTGAGTCATTTGCGCGGCAAGACTGGCCCGGTGTGGGACACCACGGTAACGCCCTTCCACGTCCTCTCGGGACTGCTCGCGCGCATCCGCGCCGCCGGCCATGAAGTTCCGCGGCTGCGCAACGGTTTCCGCCGTTCCTACATCAGCTATCGCACTGCGATCACGCGCGATCCTGCGAAGGTCGCCGACGAGTGCAACACCTCCCCGGAAAAGATCAGGAAAAATTACCGGCGTCCGGGATTGGAGAGCGTAGCGCATGCGTGGTTTTCGCTTAGACCGCGCCGACGCGCCATTTCTCGCGCCATTTCTTCAGCTCCGAGCGGCGGAAATTGACCTTGCCTCCGTCGATGTAACGTGGCGGCCCTAGCTGCTCGGCCATGCGCCGCTCCAGCGTCCCAACGCACATATTGAGAAACTTCGCCGCCTCCTCTTTGCCAATGAACGGCTCGTCACGTTCAGCCACCGTTTCGTGTGCGCGGGCCACACTTTTGATGGCTGCTTCAATCGCATCGTCTAAACCTCTAAGGCGTTCTGTGATGGCGATGCCGACGTCAATCAGGGAAGATTTGCTCATTGCCCTCCTCCCAGGCCATGCACGCTGTCCTTGAAGATGCGGTGCCGGTTGCCGATGCGGATCTCGCGCAGGTGGCCGCGCTTGACCATTTCGAGCACGGTCTTTTCGCTC
>CAYQBV010000441.1:0-3425 GCA_964415705.1 uncultured Chthoniobacter sp.
GGCAAAATGAATGGGATAATTTGACTGCGACGACGTAGCACAAAAACTATGAATTGTTTATTGAATTTCGGTATGTCCCGATTGCCAAGGGCTCGCGCCGGGGTGTGGTCGGGCGAGCAAACGGGGACAGATGCTGGCGGGCAAACGTGAACACGTTTTTTTGGAGAGGCTCGGCGGAGGGCGGAGAGGTTGGCGTTTGCGGGGAGGGCAGGGGATGAGGAGGGTGCCGGGCGGAGCTTGCTCGCGCAGGCGGCGGAGGCCGACGGCGATCCGACCAGACTCGACATTGATGAAAGAACGCTGGCGGAAGACCGGGGAGGGAAAAACGGGGGCGATCCGCGGATTGGGAAAAACTCGTTGACGCCTCTCGCCGCTCGCCGATAGCTTGCGCGCCCGCAAAAACCTACCAATTTTCCACCAAAGCCTGCGTGGGTTCCATGCTGTGAAAGACTGATTTTCCAGCGGACTGCGCGGGCACTTTTTATCTATGGCCGAAGAACTTTCCTACGTGATCGTCACGCCCTACTCGATTCGCAAAGCGCGAACCGGGGGCATTTTAGCGCGCTTGATTTCGCGCACCGGGCTCGAGGTCGTGGCCGCGCGCATGTTCGCGCCGAGCGCCGAGCTGGTGGAGAAATACGCCGCGACGATCGTCAACGACCCCGAGCCGCGGCATCGCGCCACGCAGGAGTTGATCCGCAAGTACGTGCTCGCCAATTTCGGCCCGCGCAACGGCGGCGCGCGCCCGCGGGTCCTCTTCCTCGTTTTCAAAGGTGAAAACGCCGTCCATACGCTGCGCTCGACCGTCGGGCACATCGTCAATGAGCGGACCAGCGGCGAGACCATCCGCGATACCTACGGCGACTACCTCGAGGATGAAAACGGGAACCCGACCTACTTCGAGCCGGGCGTCCTCGCGCCGCCCGATGCCGCCAGCGCCGAGCGCGATCTGAAGCTCTGGGCCTCCTACTCCGATGCCGACGGCGGGCTGCTCGACAAAGCCGTGACCTTCACCGCCGGCGCGAATGTCGAGAAGACGCTCGTGCTCATCAAGCCGGACAACTTCCGCTTTCCCAACGCGCGGCCCGGCGGCGTAATCGACCTTTTCTCCCGCACCGGCCTCTACATCATCGCCTGCAAAGTCCATCGCATGAGCGTGGCGCAGGCCGAGGAATTCTACGGCCCCGTGCTCGCGGTCCTGCAGGACAAACTGCGCGGCCGCTCTGGAGAAATCGCGCGCAAGGTGCTGGAGCAGGAGCTTTCCATCACCTTCGGCGACGACGTGCAGACGAAGCTCGGCGACCTGCTCGGCCCGATCAATGGGCGCGAAAACTGGGAGCAGATCGTGAAATTCATGGCCGGCCTCAAGCCCAGCGACTGCCCCGCCGACCGGCGCACCGAGCCCGGCTCGGAAAAGTGCATCGCCCTTTGCTACCAGGGCATCGACGCCGTGCGCAAAATCCGCGAAGTCCTCGGCCCGACCGACCCTTCCAAAGCGCCTCCCGGCACCATCCGCCGCGAATTCGGCCAGACCATCATGGTCAACGCCGCCCACGCCTCCGACTCCGCGGAAAACGCCGAGCGCGAGATGGGCATCGTGCAGATCAAAGAAAACAATTTGAAACCACTCATTGACGGATGGTTCACAAAAAAATCCTAAAACCTAAATCCCAAATCCTACTACCACATGGAACTCTCCCACCGCGCCACCATCCTCACCCCCTCGCTCACCCTCAGCATCGACTCGAAAGCCAAAGCCATGAAAGCCGAGGGTCTCGACGTTTGCGGATTCGGGGCCGGCGAGCCGGACATGGACACCCCCGAGCACATCAAAGCCGCCGCCCAGGCCGCGCTCGAAATGGGCTTCACCAAATACACCCCCAGCTCCGGCACCCCCGAGCTGCGCCAGGCCATTTCCGATAAGTTCAAAGCCGACAACGGCCTCGACTACAAACCGAGCCAGATCATCGTCAGCAACGGCGCCAAGCACTCCTGCTACAACGCCATCCTCGCCACCTGCCAGCCCGGCGACGAAGTCATCATCCCCGCGCCCTACTGGCTGAGCTACCCCGAGATGGTTCGCCTCGCCGGAGCCGAGCCCGTCATCGTCCAGACCACCGAGGCCAGCGGCTGGAAAATGACCGCCGAGCAGATGCAGGACGCCATGACCCCGCGCACCAAGCTCGTCATTATCAACTCCCCCGGCAACCCCACCGGCGCCGTCTATACGCGCGAGGAATTGGCTGCCATCGTCGAGGTCTGCGCCGACGAGGAAATCCTCATCCTTTCCGACGAAATCTACGAAAAGCTCACGTACGAAGGCGTCCCCCACGTCAGCACCGCCTCCCTCCCCGGCGCGGCCGACCTCACCATCACGATCAACGGCTTTTCCAAAGCCTACTCCATGACCGGCTGGCGTCTCGGCTACCTCGGCGCGCCCGAAGCCATCGCCAAAGCCATCGACGCCATCCAAAGCCACAGCACCTCGAACCCCTGCAGCTTCGCGCAAAAAGGCGCGCTCGCCGCGCTCAAAGGCGACCAGCAGCCCGTGGCCGACATGCGCGACGAATTCGAAATGCGCCGCAACTACATGGTCAACCGCCTCGCCGCCATCGACCGCATCAGCGTCGTCAAACCCGAAGGCGCATTCTACGTCCTCGTGAACATCGGCAAACTCGGCCTCAGCTCCTCAAACTTCGCCGACCGCCTCCTCAGCAAGCACCAGGTCGCCGTCGTCCCCGGCATCGCCTTTGGCAACGACGGCACCGTCCGCCTCAGCTACGCCACCAGCCTCGACGTCATCAAAAAGGGCCTCGATCGCTTCGAGGAATTCTGCAAGACGCTCTAAGCGCTTTCCCCATCTTGGTTTGGGCAGCACGCCGCCGGTCACCCCGGCGGCGTGTTTGTTTTTGGGTGCGGGAAAAAGGAGGTCCGTCCGCGTGAGGGAGCGAACCTGAGGGCGCGGGTCAGGCGCGGCCGACCATAGGTGCGCCGGCTTTGCTCAAAGGCGTTCTGCAGCTCCCCGGTGAGTTGGGCATCCTCGCTCTGGCGGCGACTCGGAGCGCGCTGCCGCCAGCCGTCATAACCCTAAAAGCGGCGCTGGAGGGTCCACGAAACGACACGAAAGGAAGGCTTTGCGAAATTTTTCTGCCGCACCCGGTGGGTGAGCGCAACAACTGCCGCAACCATCTGGGCTTTCGTGCTTTTCGTTTCTTGGTGGTGTCGGTGCTGAGCGTCGGCGTGCCGCTGTCGAGGGTCGTGTCGGCCCGGAGATCGGCGGGCGCAACTCCTGCGAAAAGCAGGGCGGCGAGCACCGCGCCGAGCGCCCAGGGGAACAGGGTGCGGGGAACCGGCAGCGGCAAGGCCTAGGGTTCCGTCGCGAAAATGAATAAACAATTGACAGGCAGGAAGCCTACGCTCCTGCA
>CAYQBV010000442.1:0-3392 GCA_964415705.1 uncultured Chthoniobacter sp.
GGTGCCCGGCGGAGCCTGCAGGCGAAGGCGGCAGGCGCCTGCGGCGACGCGGCCGCCCGCCGCCACGCCTCGGCGGCGAAGCAGGTCCCATTAGGAAACGACATCCCGTGCGCCCACCGCGAACATCTCCACGAGGCTGCGGAGCTTTCTCAGCCCGAGGCCGGGCTTCAGCCGCAATGCCGCCCAATCCATCGACGCAAAGGAGGACACGGTCGCCCGGCGATACTTCGGCACCCACGCGCGGTTGGTGTAAGCCTCCAAGCCTTCGATCGTCCGCGCATCGTCCAGAAAACTGCCGCGGACCTTTTCCCATTCGGCGGCGAGTGCTTCTTCATCGGTGGTCGGAGCGACGAAGGCGTGATCCGCCCATTCCCGCTCCCAAGCGGCAGGGACTGCGATTTCGCGATCCCGAAATGCGTTCCAGCAGGCGTCCCGTTTTGAAATCTCACCCGGATTCCCTTCGCTGCCGATGATGTGCGCATGCGCGGCAGCGCACACGGTTTCCAGCGCCTTCACCAAGCCGGGCGGCAGACGCTGCTCGCTCCAGACCCGATCGAGATCGATGCGCCGTCCCGAGCGTTCTGCCAGCCAGCCCACGGCATAGGCGACGCTATTGGCACGGTACCCGTCGAGGTTCAGCGCGGAGAAAACCTTTTCCGCCGTGCGGAAGAAAATGGCCTTCGCGACGAGTTGCTGGAAGTAGTTCAAATCCACGAGTGGCTCACCTTCCTCGTCGATGCGATCGGCAAACTCCTTGAAGTTCTTTTCGGCACCGAGACAGACGAGGTGCGGCTTGCCCAGCCAGGCATGCTCAAACTTCGCGAGATCCGCCTTCGTGAACTTTTGCGGCCCCGGATTCTGTTCCTCCCATGCGCGTTTCTTGCCGGGCGTTCCTTGGCGCGCTTTGTCGTCGAGATACGACCCACGCGCCCGCTCGTAATACCAATGCGACCCACGATCGAGCCCGCTGATCGGCGGGGTGAAGTTCATCCGCGACTGCTTCTCCAGCGCCTGATGAAACGGGCCATTCGCCGCGATGTCGGTGTTCTTCACCGTGTTCTGGCTGTTCGCGTAGCGGGAAATCAGCGGCACTATTTCCGGCACGTCCGCAGGATTTTTCAGGACCGTCAGCTTCATCTGCACCACCACCTGCCGCACATCGATCTTCTCCTTCTTCAAGGCGTGAAAGATCGAAGCCGTCGTCTGGCCACCGTTCACGATCTGGAAATCGCGCACCCACTCCAGCCGCGCATGGCCGTCCTTTCCCGCCTCGATCCGCACCTCCGCCGCGGTGCAGCAGAGTCCATTGTTGTAGGCGAGGAAACGGTGGGGCTCCTCCTTGAGCGTTTTCTGCAAACCACGGTTCACTTTCCCTTTCGCTTGGAGAAACGCGCGGACGTTCCGCTCCAGCAGTCGCTGTCCGTGCTCGCCGTAGATGCGCGCAAGGAGAGGCGCCGGCAGGTAGGCAAGAAAGGTTCGGTATTCGCCAGTCGCGGCGGCCGTTTGCAGGCACGGGATGGCCCCGTCGTAGTCGTTCGCAAAATCGAGTTCGATCACCTCGCGCTCGCCGACTCGCAGCCGGCCGAACTTTTCCAGATCCCACACCACGTAGCGGACTTCGATGTTCTCAAACGGCTCCTCCTCCATCTCGAGCGAGCGTACCACGCCATCCGTCAGGAGGAAGAGTCGCACCGTGGCCAGCGACTCGCGCGCCTCATGAATCTGCTGCGCCGCGCGAAAGGCGTCGCTCGATTCCTCCATCTCCACATGCACCCCGCCCAGCGCCCGTTTCAGAAATCCACGGAGCAATTGGAACTGTCTTTTGGTATCGGGCTTCCCGACTTCCGTGATCTTTTCAGCGTCATGGAAGAGCGCCACGAAAAGGTCGAGCGTCGCGCCGTCGCCGGAGAGCGACCACGCGTTCAGCTTCGCCGCCGGGAGCCGTCCGGCACCGCGGGCTTGGTGGTAACAGACCTCCCAACCGTCGGCTTCGTTATGTTCCGAAAGCAGCTCCAGGAGATACTCCGTAAAAGCGTCTTCGCGGAGCTGTGGATTCGTGTCGTCGCCGGTTTTGTTCAGCACTTCCTGGCGAAGGTCGTGGGCGGATTGATCGAGTCGTTTGGACATAGGGTTCAGGGTTTGGTGGGTTGGGAAAGCGCCGCGAGCATCTCGGGAATGGTGGCGGAAAAGGGCAGGCACGCCGCGAGGCTCACGGCGTAGGAAGTGTCGCCGACGCCCGGCGGGAGCAGTGTTTCCGTGAGTCGGGGAAAGCCTTCGATCACCCGAAAAGCTTGCTCGCTCCGCACCGTGCGCCGCCGGCCTTCGTAGCGCGGCGTGTGCAGATCGAAGTATCCCCATTCCATCAGACGGTCCTCGAAAACCGCGAGGGATGCCGTGTTCGCCAAGGAAAGCCGGAGTTCGCCGACCAGTCCCGGCAGGCTTGTTCCCGGCGCGGTCCCCGCCGGCGCGACCTCGCGTTCATCGATCGCCACGACATGCAGGAACAGCGCACCGACGCCCGTGTCGTCGAGTTGCCGCTCACTCGTGATCCGCACGCTTTGCGGCTGTTTCGCCGCCGTCGTTTTCACCTCCAGCGCACCCGCCGGACATTGGAAGTCCTGATGCGCCGCAGACCCCGCCTTCCACGCCGCCACCGCATCCACCGGGCTGAGCGCCGGGATGAGATGCGTCTTCAACGTGTGCAATTCGCCCCACAAGCCGCGCTCCTCCTCGCGGCTCAGCCCCACCTGCGCAGCGGCGAGAAATTGCTGCCAGCGCCGCAGCCGCCCGAGCAGCGCCGCCACGGCATCCACGGTGCGCGTCGCCACCGCCACGCGCGGGGCCACATCCTCCGCCAGCGCGGTGAAGACATCGGCGCTGGCCGCATCGCGCAAGCGCACGGCGAGATGCGTCGCCCCCGCGATCGAGACCATTTGCAGTTCCAACCCGCGGCACTCCGGCCAGTCGCGGCGCGGCGGCACTTCCGACTTCGCGGCCGGCAGCAGGAGCGTGCGGATGCGCGTCGCGGGCTCCAGCGCCACGAGCAGCGGATGACCGGGCGTCGCCGTCGCGCGCCGCAGCACCCACGCGGCGCCGTCGTCCGCCGCGGCTTCCGCTTCAATCTCCTTCCACAGTTCCTCAATCGTCATATTCGTCATCCTCGCGCAGCTCCGCATCCCAGACCTTGTTCACGCGGTATTCCACGCCGATCACCGTGTCGCTCGTGGGAAAGGAGAGCGCCACGCCGATGATCGGGTCGCCCGTGGGATCGAGCCCGGTCGGCACCGCGGCGCGCATTTCCTTTACCTTGGCCGGCACTTCGACCGGCGGCAGCACGGGATAGATGAGCAGCAGCCCGTGCGTGCGGCGGCGGAGGGCACGGATTACCCGGC
>CAYQBV010000443.1:0-3380 GCA_964415705.1 uncultured Chthoniobacter sp.
ACTGCAACCGGGAGCCTTTTCGCGAAGACCTCTTCCGGGCCTATGTCCGGGGACAGAAGGAAATTGTGAAGGTGCTGGCCAAGAACGGCGCGCGTCCGATTTTAGTAACCCCGCAGCCGCTGGAGCCGCGCATCGCCGATCCTTCATCCGACCCGCGCAATCAATCGCTCCGGAAATTCGCGGACGGACTCAAGGAGATCGCGGCGAAGCAAAACCTGACGTTCCTCGATCAATTCGATCCCTACCTGGCGGTCCTCAAACGGGAGCACGCGCAGAACGCGAACGTGAACATCGGCGGCGGCGACGAAATTCATCCCGCTCCCGTCGGCCACACCATCATGGCCTCGATTCTTTTGAAGCAACTCAACGCCCCCGCGCTCGTGTCCCGCGTGGAGCTGGATTTTTCCGACGCGCAGAACGCGAAGCTCGTGAACGCCACGAAATGCACGGTGGCTAACATCAAGGCCGAGAAGGGCGCGCTGGTCTTTGAACGCTCGGATGAAGCCCTGCCGATGCCCGTGGACGAGCGGGCGGCGGACGCTTTGAAACTCACGCCGTTACTCGACGATCTAAACCGCTATGAATTGAAAGTCACCGGCCTCCCGGCGGATCGCTACGATGTGCTGATAGACGATGAGTTAGTGACCACCCTCACCAAACAAGAGATGGCCAAAGGCTGGAATCTCGCCGTGACCGCCGGCCCCATCACCACGCAAGCGCAGGAAGTTCTCGCGCTCATTTTCAAAAAGAACGTGCTCGGACAGACACTCTGGGAGGCGCAAATCCACAATCGCAAAAAGCAACTCGCCGCGCTCCCCGCGCAAGTTGCGGAGCTGGAGACCCAGATCACCGCAGCCTGCCAGCCAAAGACGCGCCGCTTCACAATCAAGCCGAGCGGTTCGTAATCCCGGAGCGCTGTGGAAAGGCCTGCGACTCGCGCCAGCCCGTCGGCTGGCGGGCTTCGCCGCCCGCTACACGGAAAAACCATTTGACGGACGCGGCGCGGCTCCCTAGGGTCCCGACACTTTCATCAAGAGTGACCGAGGGACTGGCCCAATGAAGTCACGGCAACCGCTCGGTGCGCAAGCACCGGGGACCAGGTGCCAAATCCAGCCGAAAGAGCGCGAGCTCGGACGGAAAAGATGAGAAGAGATTCGGTGGTTTCTGCCCCGAGTCTTTGTCCTCAGCGCCACTCGATCCTTGATGGAAGTCCAAACGACTTATGGACAAACCATCACCCTTCTTCTCGAACCTCAAATGCCGCGAGTGCGGCCGCCTTTATCCAAAGCAGGCCATCCACGTCTGCGACTTCGATTTCGGCCCGCTCGAAGCGGCCTACGATTACGACGCCATCCGCCCGGTGCTCACCCGCGCGGCGATCGAATCCCGCCCGCAAACCATGTGGCGCTACCGCGAGTTGCTGCCGATCGATGGCGAGCCGACGGTTGGCACGCAGGTCGGTTTCACTCCATTGGTCAAAGCCGACCGTCTGGCGAAAGCACTCGGCATCCGCGAGCTTTACGTCAAGAACGACACCGTCAATTACCCCACGCTGAGCTTCAAAGACCGCGTCGTCTCCGTGGCGCTGAGCCGCGCGCAGGAGCTGGGATTCAAAGTGGTGGCCTGCGCCTCGACCGGCAACCTCGCCAACTCCGTGGCCGCCAACGCCGCCAGCGCCGGGCTGAAAAGCTACGTGCTCATCCCCGCCGATCTCGAGCAGGGGAAGGTGCTCGGCTCGCTCGTCTATGGCACGAACGTCATCGGCATCCACGGCGCCTACGACCAGGTGAACCGGCTCTGCTCCGAGATCGCCGGCAAATACGGCTGGGGCTTCGTGAACGTGAACCTGCGCCCGTATTACGCCGAGGGTTCGAAGTCCATGGGCTACGAGATTTGCGAGCAACTCGGCTGGCGCATCCCGCAGCACACCGTCATCCCGATGGCCTCCGGCTCGCTGCTCACAAAGATCCATAAAGCCTACGGGGAGTTTGCGCGGCTCGGCCTCGTGGAAAACGCGCCCTTCGCCGTCTATGGCGCGCAAGCCACCGGCTGCGCGCCCATTGCGCACGCCATGAAACGCGGCACGGACATCGTGAAGCCCGTGCCCAAGCCCGAGACCATCGCCAAGTCGCTGGCCATCGGCACGCCGGCCGACGGCTACTACGCGATCCACGCCATGAAACAAACTGGCGGCAGCGCCGAAGACGTGACCGATGATGAAGTCGTCGCCGGCATCCGTCTGCTCGCCGAGTGCGAAGGCATCTTCGCCGAGACCGCCGGCGGCGTCACCGTCTCCTGCGCCAAAAAGCTCATCGACACTGGTAAGATCCCGCGCGACGGCAGCGCCGTCCTCTGCATCACCGGCCACGGCCTCAAGACCCAGGAAGCCATCGCTGGGAAATGCGGCGAACTCCGCCTCATCAAGCCCAGCCTCCGCGAATTCGAGGAGCACGTTTACAGCAAAGACACCGCCGCCGCCTGACGGCGAAAATCGAAACAAATCCTAAATCCTAAATCCTAATTTTCCTCATGCCCTCCGTCCTCATCCCCACCCCGCTCCGCAAACTCACCAACGAACTCGAGGAAGTCAGCGCCGCCGGCACCACCATCGGCGAGCTGCTTGACAACCTCGACCACGCCTTCCCCGGCCTGAAAGACCGTGTCTGCGACGAAGCCGGCAACGTCCGCCGCTTCGTGAACATCTTCATCAACGGCGAAGACATCCGCTTTCTCGAGGAAAAAGCCACGCCGGTCAAAGACACCGACGAAATCAGCATCGTCCCGGCAATCGCCGGAGGGTAGCCGCGGCGAGGCTCGGTAAATCGGAAGTCCCCAACGACTCGCAGGAGATTGGGACGACAGGGCGGAAGATCCGCTTTCCGACGCGCCGAACAAGGCCCCGCGGTTTTTCGGGCTCTCAAGGCCCAACTGCTGCGCCAGAAATCCAGCCAAACGCCCAAAAACCGTGTGGTTGCCGCAGCTGGCTTGAATGTGGTTGCTGATGCGCTCGGCTCCCCAGCACCCGCATGGGGATCAATTGGAATCTCTCGACTTCGTGCCCATCCCCCGAGGCGCCGTATCTAAAAGGGAAGGAGTGGCTGGAGCCGGAATCGAACCGGCGACACGATTCCGCTATGGAATAGAACCGTTTTGCGTAGGTGCTCAAACAACCTTAAACTTCCTTGGACGCGCTTGGATGTTTGAGCTATTGTTTGAGCCTATGGCATCCGTATTCAAGAAACCGACAAAAGATCACACCTCGCTCCTGCCGTTTTGGTTTGCCGCGTATCGAGACGCGCGCGGCCAGCGAAAGCAGCGCTCCACAAAACTGGCCGACAAAAAGGCCGCGCTCAGGCTGGCCAATGAATGGGAGCGGCTGG
>CAYQBV010000444.1:0-3364 GCA_964415705.1 uncultured Chthoniobacter sp.
GGATGCAGAGTTCCTTGCCGAGCGAGGGATGCACCGGCACCGGCTTGGCGGGGTTTTTCTGAAACTTGGCAACGGGCAGACCATTGGCGCGAAGGCGGCGATTGGCCTCTTCCCAAAACGCCGGGGCAAGCGCCAGCCAGCGGGCGCGGTCAATGACGACCCGCAGCGACGGGTCGCCGGGTGACGGAGCATCCACCGCGCGGGCTCCCAGATGGTCCAGGTCATTTCCCCGGTGCTCGGTGATGCAAACCAGGTCGCTGCCTCCGCCGCCCTTCGGGATGTCGACGAGAAAGCCGTGGCGGGCTTCCTCCGGCAGAAAGCCGAGGCCGACGACCTTGCGGACTGAAGATGAAGTGGTGCGACGCATGGCTTACTGGATGACCTTGGTGAGGTTGAAGGGCTGGGTCACTTTGGCGGCGTCGAACGGCTGGTTGGTAGCTTTGAGCCAGTCGAGCAGAGCCTGCCCGGTGGGAAATCCGAGCGAACCCACGGTCATGCGCAGGCTGCCGCCAGTGACGATTTCCTGGAGCTTCCCGGCCACGGATTTCAACGCGGCGGCATCGTAGCCACCATCCAACGCGCCCGAGTAATCGACACTCTGCTGCCGGTCGCCACTTTCCGCCGTAAGACCGATGTCGAAGGCAATGACTCCCGTGCTCTTTTCCAACCGCTGGATGAAGTCCCAAACCGCGCCGGGGTCATCGAGCTTCGTCTGTTGATTCCATCGGGCCGGGGCTGTGAGGTCGAGGCTGGGGTCGGCCTTGCCTTTCTGCGGAATCGGGATCGTGACGGGCGTGGAGTTCAGGTCGTAGGCAGAGGCCACGGCCATGGCGCACACGATGCGGCAATTCGCCGGGACGCGGAATGGCCCGTCGTAGGTCGCAAAGCCCGCGGAGGTCGGCGAGGAGCCGTCGGTGGTGTAACGAATGGTGATGCCGTTGGCCTTCGGCAGCGCCAGAAGCTCGATCTCGTAATGATCGCCCCGGTTGTGAAGCTGGTATTTGAGCCGGAGCTTCGCGGTCCATTCCTTCACCGCGCTGACGCGGCTGAGATCGGCGGGATCAAAGGCGAGGAAACGGTAGCGCAAGCCGGTGGCCTCAAAGCGGGCCGGCGTCGGCACGGGACTGGAAGCGGAAGTGGGATCGGAGTCGCCGGTCTCATAGACGACGGACGGGGCATGGAGCGGCTCGATCTTGAGGTAGGTTTGGCCGTCGCCGTCTTCCTGGACGGAGAGCTCGCGAATGGACACCTCGGGCACCGGCGGAGGGAACGGGCCGCGGCGGACATGGTTGCCTTCTTCCCGCCAGAGACCGCGACGCAGGCACTCGGCCTTGAGGTCATCGAGAGCCGACAATTTGTGGAGCGGCCAGTTGGTATTGACGGCAGCGGCCCGCTTGAAGTCGGACCAGAGGACCACCTTTGTTTCCGCCGAGCCGAAGAGCCGCTGCTCCGCGCGGGTGCGGAAGCTGTCGTCGTCGATCTTCGTCGTGAATTTCTGCGCGCCTTCGAGCGTGTGGCGAATGGTGGCCTCGCCGCTCTGATTGCCGGCGAAGGCCAGATCGATGCCCGTGGAGCGCAGGGCGGAATTGATGGAGGGATAGACGATCTGGTCGAAGGCTTCCTTCAGCGCGGCGGTGAATTGGAGTCCCACACGGTCGCGAAGTGCATCGAGCGCGCGCCACTGCGGATCGTCGGAGGGGGTGTTCTCCGCCTTGAGTTCATCATCGATGCTTTGCAACGCGCGAGTCTGGCGGGCAGAGTCGAGCACCTTCTGGAACGTGTCCCGGGAGCCGGTGAGGAAGAGGACGCGATTCTTGTATTGCTGCTGATTCCACCACGCCTGCCAGTCGGCGGAGATGGGCAACTGATTCGCCTGTCCGCCCGGACGAACGATGACGAGCGTGGCCTTCTCCTGCTCGACCTGAACTTCATCGGGCGGCGGCAGGACTTTGACGACCTGGTAGCAGTCGCGGAGCGAGGCGGAGAAGTAATCCTCCAAATGCTCGCGAAGCATGCGATCCACGGTTTCGGCGTGGAGCGAGAGGGCGGTCGCGCGTAGCTTCGCCGCGAGGTTTTGCTGGTTCTTGAAAAAGAGGCGACCGTCGGCGGAATTGTGGAGATACCAAGCGCGGGTCGCGAGCTTGTCGAGGACGTTGGCCTTGAAGGTGGAGAGGTCGCGACCGGGGCGCTGGAGGCAATCGACGAGCTGATATTCCCGCAGTCCGTGAATGGCGCCGGGCGTCGTCGAAAGTGAAGCAATGAGGATGAGGCGTGCGGCGTCAGATGCGTCGGAGTTTCCATTGGCCGCGTCGATCTGCTCGACCTCTGCATCACCACCGTGGGCCACATCGTGGGCGATGGCCTCGCTGAGCGACGGATTGATCGTGCGAACTTCGGAGGCGATTTCGTCGACATTCAGATCAAGGTCGTAGGGGTGGATCAGGTCGATGCCCGCCGCCTTCTCGGATTTCCAAAGATTCGACACCACCATCTGCATGAGACGAATGACGCCGCGCGTTTGCTGAAATCCCTCGTTCTCTTTGAACTTGCCGACGAGTTCCCGGAGATCGGGATGGAACGGATACGCATCAATGACGCGAGTGTAGAGGGACTCCGGTAAGGAGGAGGTCAGGTTCATCTTCACCGCCTCGCGAAGGGCCTCGCGGTATGCTGCCGCCACCTGTTGCACCTCCGCCTCCGGCGCAGTATTCTCGAAAAGGCGTTTGCGTAAAATGTGGTAAAGCTCGTCACCGTTCGGGTTGACCGGCGTGATCGGGACGGCGATGCGCTTCGATTCCGACGTGATGCCTTGGACGGCGCGGTTGAAGGCCGCTTCGAGCGCGGCTTGTCCTCCACCGTAATTCGTTCCCGCCAGATCGGAGAGGACCAGGCACACGTTGTCCATTTCCGCGACTGCGATGAACAGGTTCGCAAGAGCGGTCGTCGTCACGACACCGAGGTCCCCATTGCCGACTGGAACGGCCACGGCGTTCGCAAGGTAGGGCGGAAGTTCGTCGAGAAAGAGAACGAGCGGGTCTCCACCGAGCATCTGCTTCCACGCCTCGGGTCCTGGCGCACTGAGCAACGGCGAGACATACCTCGCGAACTGATCCGCTTTGCCGAGTTGCTCGGCAATCGAGCCCCAGATCCCGCCAGGCGCATCGGTGCGTCTTCCATTGAAACCAACCACGCGACACGGACCGAGCGTCGGAGCGGGGTCTTGGTCGCCGAGCACTTTTTTCCGCAGCCCTGGATCACGCGCGAGCAACCCGAGTGCGATCATGCTGTGCGTCTTACCGCCGCCCATCGCCTGCGAGAGCAGGAAGACCGACGAGCCTGCTCCCGAGCCGCCCAAATGCCGGAA
>CAYQBV010000445.1:0-3363 GCA_964415705.1 uncultured Chthoniobacter sp.
GTGAGGCGGAGGGTCGGCGGGCCGAGGGGCGCGGGCGGGGTGGGGAGGGCGAGTTCGGCGAGGGTGGCGGCCCAGCGGCCGTGGGTTTTGCGGAAGGCGCGCTGGGCGTAGTAGATCTCCTGGAGCGCATCGCGCGCAGGGCCGGCGGCGTCGGGGACGAAGCGCGCGGCTTTCTCCCGCACGAACTGCACGTAGCCCCAGCGCTCGGGCCGGTGCATGTCGATCACGCCCTGCGGCGTCCACGTCCAGTTGGCCTCGGGTGTTTTGGGCAGCTTCGTGTAGCGGCCGTCGGCGTGGGTGATCTGCCACTGCACGCGCGAGAAGCCCACGCGCCACTGGTCGCCCGCGCGCGGCGGGGTGGCGCGGCCCGCTTGCGCCGCGAACGCGCGCCACGGGAAGGCCAGCTCCACGGTCCAGCCGGTGTCTTTGTCCGACGGGTCGTTGAGCGTGCCGCGGATGTGGACGGCAGTTTTCAGGCCGGGGATTTCCCAGCCGTTGTCGGCTTTGCCGCGGTCCTTGTAGGGCTTCGGGAGAAAGAGGTCCCAGCCCGTGTTGAGCGCGTTGATTTCAAACTCGAAGTAGGCGTGGGTGTCGCCGTCGGGGTCGATGAAGACCTCGAAGTCCGGGTCGCGGAAGATCACCGAGTCGTGCTTGGTCAGCGTGGCCCAGACGTGCGGTTCCTCCATTTCCGCGGCGATGTAAAAGTAGTCGTCGTCCCACAGCATCTTCGCCCGCGTGCGGAAGCGCGGCTTGGGCTTCGCCACGCCCTCGATGTCGCGGAAGTCCTGTGTCCAAGCCGCCGCGGCCCAGGCGGGATCGTCGAGCTGGCCATCCACTTTTACCGGCGTGGCGGTGTGCGGGCACACGTAGCCGCGCGGGACGATGGGCCGCATTTTCGCCTGCCAGTCGGTGAGGGAATCGGGATCGGCGGCGAGAGCGGTGGTGGCGAGGAGGAGGAGAAAAATGGGGCGCGGGAGCATCGCGGCGATTCTTGGCACCGCCGCGCGTCGGAGGTAGCTAATTCGGCGCGCCGACCGCCGCGTTTTCGCGCATGCGGACGGGGGAGGCGGCGAGCTGGTCGAGGAGGGGCACGCCGTCGTCGCCGAGGCGGCCAAAGCTCAGGACGCCGGTGGGGCATTGCTGGACGCAGGCGGAGCAGCGGACGCACTCGGGGTCTTCCATGGGCAGGCCTTTGTTGGCGAAGTTCATCACGTCGATGCCCTGATGGCAGACGGACGTGCAGACGTTGCAGGAGATGCACTTTTTCTTTTCCGCAAAAATCCGGTAACGCGAGAAGCGCGCGTAGATGTGCATGAGCGCGGCGAGCGGGCAGGCGAAGCGGCACCAGACGCGTCCGCTGAACCAGAAATACGCGGCGACGCCGACGATCCCCGCGAGGCCGAGATCGACGACGTGGTAGTAATTGAGCTGGAGGCCGGCGAGGGACCAGCCGCCGAGGAGTCCGCCGGAGATATTCTCGGCAAACGGGACGCCGAGCCAGGCGAGGACGCGGAAGAGGAAGACGAGCGAGATGAGCGCGAGGGCGACCTGGCCGACCATGTTCAGCCGGTTCCAGCGCGGGCCGTGCGGCATTTTCTCGCGGTGGGTGTCGCCGAGCGTCTCGGCGAGCGCGCCGCAGGAGCAGATCCAGCCGCAGTAGGCGCCTTTGCCCCAGCGCCAGACGATGAGCGGGATGATGACGAAAGTTTGCACGCAAGAAATGGCGAGCCACCACCAGAGCGGCTGGGCCGTGGCGAGGTTCCAGAAGAAGAGCGGCCACGCGAGGATGAAGCCGAAGGAGCGCCAGTATTCGCGTCCGTGCGCGTAGCCGGCGAGGGGGAAAAGGCCGTCGGCGACGGTGCGCGCGAAGCCGTGATCGAAGAAGCCATTGTGCCCGGCGTAGGGGAGGATGAAGTAGGGCAGGAGGAAAAGCGGGACGGTTTGCACGGCCATGAGCGTGAGCGTCTGGGTGGTGACGTAGGGCGTGCGGCGGCGGCGGATGCGCCGGACGCCAAAGATGATGATGATCGCGGTGTAGGCGACGGAGTAGTAGAAGCCCGGCTCGGTGGCGGTGATGGCGAGCGTGCCGAGGATCGTGGACGGATCGGCGGACTGCGCGGCGATGTTGCCGCCGAGGCTGTGCAGCCAGTCCGGGACGTTGAAGGGAAACCAGTGATTGCGCTCGAACGCGGCTTTCAGCGAGGTACCGCCTTTCCACAAATAGACAAACGTGCAGAAGAGGAAGAAGGCGATGAAACTGGCCCACGTGCCCGGAGTCCACTCGCCGCGGATGGTGAGGCCGCTGCGGCGGAAAAAATCGAGCGGAGTCTCGCGGCCGAGCATGGTGAAGACGACGTCGTTCGGGAGCGTTTCGTCGGTGCCGTCGGCGGTGCGGAGGCTGACGGTGGCGGAGTCGAGGCGCGTGACGGCGGAGCCGAGTCGGAGCTGCACGGAGCCGGTCGGCGTGCGGCGCTGCATATCGCCGATGAGCGCGGTGCTGGCGCGCTCGTTGGTGGGCTGGCGAATCTCGACGGGCGTGTCGGGGTTGGCGGCGAGGGCGTGGAGCTTCTCGATGTTGCCGGGCTTGGGCCGCGCGAACTCTTTTTTCCGGTAGCTCAGCGTGACGTGCGCGCCGCACGCGCCGAGCGCGATGGCGGTCTCGAGCGCGCTGTCGCCGCCGCCGACCACGAGCACGTTTTTGCCGGCGTATTCCTTGGGGTCGTGGAGGCGGTTGAAAACCTTGCCGAGTTCCTCGCCGGGGACGCCGAGTTTGCGGTGGTTGCCGCTGCGGCCGATGGCCACGATGACCCGCCGCGCGCGGGCCACGTCGCCGTCCGCGCCTTTCAGGATCAGCGTTTCGCCGTCGCGCGCGAGGCGCTCGATGCGCGCGGGCGTGACCTCGATGCCGGCGGCGCGGCGTTGCGCTTCCATCTCGTCGAGCAGCGCTTCCTTCACGTCGGCGGTGAAGTGCAGGCCGCCGTCGAGCTGCATGTCGGTGGGGTAGGTGAAGATGGGTTTCGCCTTGGGAAAATTGGCGACGGTGGAGAAAATCTGCGTGGCCTCGAAGACGGCGAAGTTCAGCCCGGCGCGCCGGGCCTCGATGGCGGCGGAGATGCCGGCGACGCCGCCGCCGATGATGGCTAAATCGAGGGTTTCTGGTTTTTGGTTTCTGGTTTCTGGTTCGCCGAGTTCGGCGGCGATTTCACGGACGGCGCGGGCGCCGGAGTCGGAGGAAAACTTCAGCAGCGGCACGCCGGTGAGGTCGCCGACGATGCGGACGCCGGGCAGGTTGGTGCGACCGTGTTCGTCGCAAGCGGGCAGTTTTTCCACCGTGCCAGCGGGCCAGCGGGTGTGGAGCCAATG
>CAYQBV010000446.1:0-3321 GCA_964415705.1 uncultured Chthoniobacter sp.
CGGTGTAGCCGCCGGGCTCGGTGTGGCTGCCGGCGCTCATCATGGTGATGCCGAGTGGCAGCAGCGCGTCGCGCAAAACGGCGGGTTCGCGCGTGCTGAGCACGATGCCCACCTGCGGGAAACACAGCCGCAACGCGCAGATGAGCTGGATGAACGAGCGATCCGCCAGCGGATGCTGCGGCGCAAACTCCCCGGCGCACGGACGCAGCCGCGGCACGCTGACGGTGAACTGCGCCCGCCAGCAGACGCGCAGCAAATGCTCCAGATGCGCCGCCAGCGCCAGCGCCTCGGCGCGCCAATCCACGAGGCCAAAAAGCGCGCCGACTCCGATGCGCCGGAACCCGCCCGCATAAGCGCGCTCCGGGCACGCCAGCCGCCAGTCGAAATCTTTTTTCGGTCCCGCCGTGTGCATCTCCGCGTAGGCCGCGCGGTTGTAGGTTTCCTGATACACGATCAGCCCCTCCGCCCCGGCCGCCACGAGCGCCGCGTAGTCGGGCGTCTCCATCGGCGCGACTTCCAGCGCGATGCTCGGGATCTCTTTCACCAAAGCGCGCACGCACTCCGCGAGGTAGCCGTTCGAGACGAATTTCGGATGCTCCCCCGCCACGAGCAGGAGGTTGCGAAAACCCTCCGCCGCGAGGTGCCGCGCCTCCTCCAGCACGGACGCGATGTCGAGGGTCACGCGCAGGATCGCGTTGTCGCGCGAGAAGCCGCAGTAGGCGCAGTTGTTGATGCACTCGTTGGAAAGATAAAGCGGCGCGAAAAGGCGGATCGTCTTGCCGAAATGGCGGCGCGTCACTGCGGCGGAATCGCGCGCCAGCGCACCGAGCGCGGGGTCGTCCAGCGGCTCCAGCAGCGCGTCGAACCGGCGCAGCAGCGCGGATTTTTGCGGCGGAAAAATTTGGTCGGCGAGCGTCATGGAGCGGGCGGGGCGGGAATATGCGGGCCGCTCCCGCGCTTGTAAATAGACCGTAGTCCGCCAGTCTGCAGCCTTGCCTTTGCCGCGAGAGCCGTGTTTGAGTCGCCCCCACGTTCATGCCCGGCACGTTCCCCCATTCCAGCGACGATCAATTACGTGGCGGACCCGGGGCGGCGGTCCCCTGTATCCCCCCGGATTTCATTTCGCTGTCTGACGGCCTCATCATCGGGCGCGGGCGGGAGGCCGGAGTCCGGATCGCCAGCCCCGAGGTCTCCCGCACTCACACGGCCGTCGAACGCGCCGGGGAGGGCTGGCAACTCCGTGATCTCGAAAGCCGCACGGGCACGCGGGCCAATGGCCGTCTTTTTCGCAGCCACGTGCTCGTCTTTGGCGACGTCGTGGAAATCGGCCCGTGCTCTTTTCGTTTCGACGGTGCGCAGCTCGTGCGCGTGCGGGAAAAAAGCGGCGTTGGCGTGCGCGCCGAAGGCATCGTAAAAACCGTGCGCGGCCGCACCATCCTGCACGGCATTTCGCTCGGGATCGCGCCCGGCACTTTCACCGGTATCCTCGGCGCGAGCGGCGCGGGCAAATCAACGCTCCTCGACTGCGTGAGCGGCATCCGCCCGTTCAGCTCCGGCTTGGTGCGGTTTGGTGGAAAGGAACTGCGCGCCTTTCTCAGCGAAGGCGCAGCGGCGTGCGGTTACGTTCCTCAGGATGACATCGTGCATACCGAGCTGGCCGTCGCCGACGCTCTCCGCTTCGCCGCCCGGCTGCGGCTCCCAGGCGACGTGGCTCCTGCGGAGATCGAGAAACTCGTCGAACAAACCATCGCTCAGCTCGGTCTGCGGGAGCGCGCGAATGTCGAGATCGCGCGCCTCTCGGGCGGCCAGCGCAAGCGCGTGAGCATCGCCGCCGAAGTGCTCGCGCGGCCCGCCGTTCTTTTCCTCGACGAACCCTCGTCCGGCCTCGATCCCGCCACGGAATCGAAGCTCATGGAGCTGCTCCGCGAACTCGCCAACCTCGGCTGCACCGTCATCTGCACCACGCATGTGATGGAGAACGTCTATCTCTTCGACCAACTCCTCGTTGTCGCCGGCGGTCGGCTCGCCTTTTCTGGCACGCCCGCTGCGGCGCGCGAGCATTTCGGCATCGAGCGCTTTGCCACGCTCTACGATCGCATCGAGGAACTGCCCGCCGAGGAGTGGGCGGCAAAATGTCCCGCGCCCGTGGTGCCTGCGGCGGCTCCTGCGGCCAGCACCGCCAGTCTGCGCGCGAAGACCGTCGCGCCCCCCTATTTCCGCATCGTCCTCGAACGGCTCTGGCGCATCGTCAGCGCCAACCCGCGCAACCTCGCGCTGCTCCTCGGCCAGCCCGTGGTCATCGGCCTCCTCGTCGCATGGATGGCCGACACCGTTTCCTTCAAACTCTTCCTCGCGTGGCTGGCCACGTTTTGGTTTGGATGCAGCAATGCTGCGCAGGAGATCATCAAGGAGCTGCCCATCTACCGCCGCGAGCGCCTCGTCGGCCTCGGGCGCAACGCCTACCTGCTCACGAAATTCAGCTTCTGGAGCGCCGCCACTTTCCTCCAGGCCGCGCTGCTTTACATCTGCATCCAGTTTGGCCCGAAGACGCTCACCGGCTCCGCCGAGTGGCAGCTCGCGAGTCTCGCCGCCACCGCGCTCGTCGGCGTGGCCATCGGCTCGGCCATCTCCGCGCTCGTGCGCACGACCACCCAGGCCGTCATGCTCGTGCCGCTCATCCTCCTCCCGCAGATCGTCTTTTCCGGCTACGTGCTTCCGTCCTTCGCCGTGCAGGGCGCCAAGAAAACCCTCTGCGAAATCATGCCCAGCTATTCCTCGCAGCGGATCATGGACGTGAGCATTTTCTGGCGGGAAAAACTCGCCCCCGACTACCTGCGGGAGCACGCCGTGGCTTTCAAAAACGTCGATCCCGACCGGCATTGGAAGCCCGGCGACACCTTCGACGATCCGCAACTCGCGCAGCGCGCCCTCGCAAAACTCCTCGCGTGGATCGCGCTTTCCTACCTCACATCGCTGATTGCGCTGGCGTCCAAGGAGCGGGTTGATTAACCACCCGAGTGGCATGAGCGACAGCATCCGCTTCGAAAACTACGAAGTCCTGCACCGGGACGACGGCAGCATCTTCGAATTGGGCCGTGGCGCGATGGGCGTGACCTACAAGGCCCGTGACACCGACCTGCATTGCGATGTCGCCCTCAAAGTCATCAATCCCGGTATCCTCGGCAGCTCCGAGGTGCGCGACCGCTTTCTCCGCGAAGCCCGCGCTGCCGCCAAGCTGCGCCACCCGAATATCGCCAGCGTCTTCCGCCTCGGCGTCACCCCCGACGGCACGCACTACTACGCCATGGAGCTTTGCGACGG
>CAYQBV010000447.1:0-3313 GCA_964415705.1 uncultured Chthoniobacter sp.
CGTCTCAAAGCTGCCGTTCGTGATTAGCTGGACGGCGTTCTGGCCCGCCACCTTCAGTGTGCCTGCATTAACCACTGTCGGGCCGCCGTAGGCCTGCGCCGCAGTCACGGTCAGGGTGCCGCCGCCTGCTTTGGTCAGGCCGTTTCCGCCGCTCAAGGTGCCGGAGTAAGTCGTGCTCTGCCCGTTGCCGCCGACGGTCAAGGCGACATCCTCCGCGCTTTCGGTTGTCAGGGTCAAGTTGACCGCGCCAGTCAGTCCGCCAAGCGTCGGGCTGGTGACGCCCGTGGCGAAAGCCAAAGCTCCGCCAGTGACCGCACTGACGGTGCTGTTTTGCAGGGCTTGGTTATGGCCCAGTTTCAGTGCTCCTCCGCTGACGATGGTGGTCCCGGTATGGGTGTTTGCCGCCGCCAGGGTGAGGGTTCCCGCGCCGGACTTCGCCAGCGTGCCGCCGACGCTGGTCAGAGCCGTGGCGAAAGTCACATCCTGACCATTCGTGTCGAGGTCGTAGGCTTGGCTGGGAGCTGCACTAAACCGGGCGGAGTAATCCGTGGTGTTGCCGGCACTGTGCCGGAGCTTGCCGCCACCAAAGCTAATTGCCCCCGTGGCTCCCAGCGCGTCGCTGCTCCCGAGAGCGAGGACGCCGCCGTTGATGTTCGTGCCGCCATCATAGGTATTCGCACCGGAGAGTGCGACTGTGCCCGTGGTGGTCTTCGTCAGGACCGCCCCGGTGCCGCTCAGATCCGCGCCGATGGAGCCGCTCTCCACGGCGAAGGAGCTGCCAGTGAGCATCCCGTTATTGATCTGCGCCCCGTTTTTCAAACTGACCGCGCCCACCGTCTGGCTCGTGAGGCCCAGATCGAGGACGGCCGTGCCTCCGTCCACCGTGAGCGCACCCGTCGTGGCCCCGAGGATCCCCGCGCCAGAGACCGCAAGCGTGCCAGCAGTTACCGTGGTGCCGCCATCATAGGTGTTCGCGCCGGTGAGGGTGACCGTGCCTGCGGTGGTCTTTGCCAGCGCGGCTCCGCTGCCGGCCAGCGCTGCGCCTACCGTTCCGCTTTCCACGGCAAAGGATGCGCCGGTGAGGGTGCCGTTGTCGATCACCGCCCCGCTTTTCAAACTGACTGCACCCACCGTCTGGCTGGTGGCACTCAGATCGACGATGGCCGCAGCCCCGTTCACCGTGAGCGTCCCGGTGGTCGCGCCGAGCGTGCCGCTGCCGGAGAGGATCAGCGAACCGGCGGTGACCGTGGTGCCGCCCGTATAGCTATTAGGGGTGCCGATGGTCACGTTGCCGGTTCCGCTTTTGATCAGGTTCGCGCCGCCAGCGATGCCAAAGGTTCCCGAGAGCACGTAGGCTTTGGTGTTGTTGCTGAAAGTAACTTCGCCGGGTGCGACGTCCGCCGCATTGATGGCGACCGCGACGGGACCCGCCGGCACGGCCGAATCATCGAAAAACGTCGCAGCTCCGGCGAGAAAGTTGACCTCGGTTAAAGGATCCGTGGACAAAACCCAGTTGGTCGGCGGGGTGCCGGCCAGGTTGGCCGACGTGACCCACTGGCCGTTGTCGTTGCCGGTCCACACGGACATGGCAACCACCAGCGCATCGACACTGATCAAGTCCAGGAAAACTCCATCGTTGTCGCCCCCGCGGCCTCCACCGAAAACGTTTGCGAATGTCAACGTCGCCGTCGTCGTAGTGTCCGCCCGGAACGTAAAGCTGTGCAACGTCCAGCTAGAGTTATTCGCGGTTGTCTGAACGATGCTGGTTCCCGGGCCGGCCGACACACCCACGGGCGTTCCGCCGCCGTAGCTGATAAACGTCCCGCCTCCGAGACTGAGCATGGTATCCACATAGCCCCCGCCGCCCCGCCGCTCTTCGCAATAGCTCACGGAATAGTCAGTCCCGGCGGTGACCCCGAAACTCTGGAAGATCGTCGCGTTTCCAGTCACGTTGACGAGGAAGTTTCCACCGCCCACCGGCCCACCGCCGCCCCAGTTCGATGACGTCATGTACCACACGGTTCCGTTCCCGGTCGTCCAACCGGTGACATTGCTGTTGCTGACAGTCTCGTGAGAGCCATTACTCGGGGGAGTCCCCGTCTCAAAGCTGCCGTTCACAATGAGCGACGCGGTGGAAGCCGGGGTGATAGCCAGCGCGGCGGCCACGGGGAGGAGGGAGAGGATGCGGGTGTGTTTCGACTTGCTGGAGCTGGTGTTCTGGTCGGTGTTTTTCATGGGATAGGTTTTTGGCTGGTGGGTTTGGTTTCGGGAGGAAACGAAGATTGCTGCTCTTCGCTTTTTTCACCGGCTCGCCGCTGCTGCAAATTATACTTTCTTTTCGGGTAGATCATTCCGTGATCCATTGGTTCCCATTCCGCGATGAGCACCCTCCGCCGCCTTTCCCTCGTCGAGCAAACCGCCGCCCACCTCCGCGAGGGGCTGCGCGCCGGCCGGTGGCGCGGGCAGCTCCCCGGCGTGGTCCGGCTGGCGGCGGATCTGGGTGTCTCCATCAATCCCTTACGCGCCGCGCTGCGCACCGTGGAAGCGGAGGGCCTGGTGAAGCTGGGCGCGAATGGCCGCAGCCGCCATGTGCCCGCGCGGGCGGCCCTCCGGAAACGGCCCCTGCGGATTGGTATCCTGCTTTTCGACTCCCTGGCCAAGGAAGCCGGCCAGAGTCTCGAACTCTTCCTCGGCCTCCAGCACGCGCTGGAAGCAGCGGGGTTCACCGTTTTTTTCTCCAAGGAATCGCAGTGCGGCCTGGGGCACGACGTGAAGCGCATCGCCCGCTACGTGCGGGGGGCGCGGGCCGACGCCTGGGTCGTGGCCGCCGGGTCGCAGCCGGTGCTGGAGTGGTTCGCCGCGCAGCCGCAGCCGGCGCTGGCGCTCTTCGGACGCCGCGCCGACTTGCCCATGGCCGGCGTGGGGCCGGACAAATTGCCCGCCCTGCTCGACGCCACGCGCCAGCTCATTGCCCTCGGCCACCGGCGCATCGTCTATGTCTGCCGCCGCATCCACCGGGTGCCGGAGCCATCGCCCCTCGTGCGCGCCCTCCTCGCGGAACTGGCCGCGCAGGGCTGTGCCGCGACCGAGAGATTCGTCCTGCCGGACTGGGAGGAGACCCCCACGGGCCTGCGCACGCTTTTCACCACGCTCTTCCACACCACGCCACCCACCGGGCTGTTCCTCGATGAAACGCCCATCGTCCTCGCCGCGCAGCAGTTTCTCGCGCGACGCCGATTGCGGGTGCCGGAGGAGGTCTCGCTCATCGCCGAGGATCCCGACGCCTGTTTCCAATGGTGCGCCCCGACCCTCG
>CAYQBV010000448.1:0-3308 GCA_964415705.1 uncultured Chthoniobacter sp.
CACCCCCTTGAGATTTGCCCGGTAGCGCAGGTATTCGCCCACCCGCATATCGGAGTAGAGCGGCGTGTTTTCCGGGAGGTAGCCGAGACGCTTCCGCGCCTGGACGGACTGCTCAAAGACATCGAAGCCCGCGATGCGCGCCGTTCCCGACGTGGCCGGGAGATAGCTGGCCAGGATTTTCATCGTCGTGCTTTTCCCCGCGCCGTTCGGCCCGAGGAAACCGACGATCTCACCCTTCGCGACCTCGAAATTGAGCTGATTGATCGCGGTGAAGCCCGCGTAACGTTTGGTCAGGTTTTCGACTTGGATCATGGGAAATGTTCATTTGGCGATGAGCTGCACGGTTTCGCGCTGACGGATGTCCCGCCCGTTGACGCGGCGCGCGATGACGACCGTAAAATCGACCTGCGAACCGCTGTCCACGGCCTTCAGCAGCTCCTCGACTTGCTGAACGGAGGTCACTTCGTAGCGGCCGAGTTGCGTGATGACAAGCCCCTGCTTCAGCCCCGCGCCCTCCGCCACGCTACGCGCGTCCACGTCCGCGATGACCACGCCCGCGCCGGCGGGAAAACTCAGCGTCTCCGCGAGCTTCGGCGTGAGATCCTGAAGCGTCAGTCCAAAGAACCGCCGCGCCCGCGCCCGCGCCTCCTCGGCCTCGCGCGCGGCCTTCGGATTTGCCGCGATCTTTTTGAAATCCGCCACCCGCGCCCGCACGGTCTCGCCCGGAATCGCGAACCCGAGTCCCTGCGTCGGCACCCCCTGCGGCGTGAACGCCATCTTCACCGAACTCACGGCCACCAGCTTGCCGTTCAGGTCCACGAGCGGCCCGCCGCTGTTGCCCGGATTGATCGCCGCATCCGTCTGGATCAGGTTCTTATACTCCGTCTCCCCGATTGCCACCGTGCGGTTCTTCGCGCTCAGGATGCCCCGCGCCACCGAGCTCCCGTAGCCCAGCGGATTGCCCAGCACGAGCACCGTTTGCCCGAGGTGGTTGGGCGAAAGCTCGGCCAGATTGATGAACGGCAGCGGCTCCTGCGCGTCGATTTTCAAAAACGCCAGGTCGGCCTCCGGCGAACCCGCGATGTAACGCGCCGCGTAGGTCTTCCCGTCGTTCGTCGTCACGGAAATCTTCAGCTCCGCCGCGCGCTCGACCACGTGCTCATTGGTCACGATGTAGCCGGTCGCGTCCACGATGAACCCGCTCCCCAGGCTCTGCACTTTCTGCGAAAGCACCCGCGGCCGCTGCATCGGTCCGCCGAAAAACTGCTTGAACAACTCATCCATCGGATCGCGCACCGTGCGCTGGATGACCCGCTCCGTATTGATGTTCACCACCGCCGGCATCGCCTTGCCCACGGCGAGCACCGACGGCTCCCTGGCGGGATCGGTCTGCGCCCTGGCGGGAAAGGCGGCGGCGAACGCCGCGAGGAATGCGAAAAGCAGGCGTGTGGTCATCGTTCGTTTTGGGGCCACGTCAGACACGCGAAAGGCCCGGACGTTGAAAAAATCTCGGGAGCCGCACCTGCGCCGGTCGCGCCGCGGAAGATGCCCGCGCCACCGGGCAAACAGCTGCGCCGTCATCGCTGCGGAGCCTCTGCCGGCTCCGGGGCCGGGAGCAAATCCACGGGCCGCCCCTTGAGCCGGCCATTCCAGCCTTCGTGCCGCCGGGCGAGCGGCATTTGCACCACCGCGAGGTCTTCGTCCGCCACCACGCGACGAATGATCTCGCTGGACCGCAGCCCGCCATCGCCGAAGCGCCGCATCATTTCCAACGTCTGCGCGTGGAGCCCGGCCCGGAGATCCGCCGCCTCGGGCGCGTCGAAAAGATTGCGCGTTTCCGCCGGATCGGCCTGGCGGTCGTAGAGCACGTTGAACGTCTTCCGCCCGCCGGGCACCCCGGCCTCATCGGGATCGTGCAGCGCCACCGAGTAGGTGTGGCGGCGGGTGTACACGCCGCGCCAGTTCAGCGGCAGATAGAAAAGCGGGAGCGCCTCCACGCCGTCGGCACGTCCCGTGCGAATGGCCACCGCCGCATTGCGCCCCTGGCAGGTCTCCGGCACCGGCAGGCCGAGCAGCCCGAGCACCGTCGGCATGAGATCGAGCGTCCCGACGAGCAGCTCGCTCGTGCCCGGCGCGAGCTGCCCCGGCCAGCGCATGAGCAGCGGCACGCGGCACGAACTGCTTTCCGCCCGCCCCTTGTTCCCCGGCCAGCCGTAGCTCCGCAGCATGTCGCCGTGGTCCGCCGTGAAAACGACCAGCGTATTCTCCTCCAGCCCGCGCTCCTTCAGCTTGTCCAGCAGCATCCCAAAGGCCCGGTCCACCCCGGAGATCATCGCCATGTGCCCATGATACATCCGGCGCGTCCGCGCGTTGTCCGGCACCGTCGGCCGCAGCGTCAGCTTCGCCGGATCGTAAAGCGCCAGCAGCTCCTTCGGCGCATCGTAACCCTCCATTGCCCCCGTCGCCCAGTTGTGCGGCGGATGCCACGCCACGAAAAGCGCGAACGGCTCCCCCGCGTGCCGGTCCACAAACTCCATCGTCTGCCGCGCCTGCGCGTACGGCTCCCAGTCTCCGTAGAGCTTTTTCTCCCGCCCCTCCTGATCCCAGTAAAAGGCCCGCGCCGCATCGAAAAGCAGCGTGCAGTTATTCGTCAGAAACTCGTGATCGAATCCATAGCGCAGCGGCCCCGCCGGCACCCCGCGCTCCCGGTCCCCGCCATAGAGATGCCATTTGCCGAAATAGCCCATCCGGTAACCCGCATCGCGCAACACCTCCGGCAGATACCGCCCCCCACCCGGCAGCAGTTGCAGATCATTCTGGATCGTTCCGCACCGGAGCGGATGCTGCCCGCTGAGCAGGATGCCCCGGTACGGCGTACACACCGGCGAATTGGAAACACAATGCGCGAACCGCACCCCGGCCCGCGCGAAAGCATCCAGCCGCGGCGTCTGCACATCCGGGTTTCCGTAGCACCCCAGCATGTCCGCCGAGTGCTGGTCATCGATCACGAAGACGAGATTCGGCCGCCGCGCCGCCCGCGCCTCCGCCGCCCATCCAGCCAGCACCAGCAGCACGAGCAACGCCGCGCTCCGAAACGGCAAGGTGGAAACCGGTGATTTCATCATCACGACGCAATGCCCCATTCCCGGCCCGAGGTCACGCTATTCATCCGGCTCCCTCCCATCCTGAGTGCAAAGCGGGACGCGCAAGAAAGTAGCTTGGACTTTAGTCCAAAGGCCGGGATTTCGGACTAAAGTCCAAGCTACTTTGTCGCCGCCTAGGTTCGTGGTGCCGGTGCTGGGTGGAGC
>CAYQBV010000449.1:0-3297 GCA_964415705.1 uncultured Chthoniobacter sp.
TCCGACCTGCGAGGCCTCGAGCTCAGCGGCTGCGCCGCCCTGCAAAATGTGGACGCCCTCAAGGGGCTCCCCAACCTGCGAGTTCTCGACCTCAGCGGCTGCACCGCACTGCAAAACGTGGACGCCCTCCAGGGGCTCTCCGGCCTGCAAAAGGTCGTCCTCAGCGGCTGCCCGAAGCTCCCGGCTGTGGCGGTGGCGGAACTCCTCGGCACCTTGCCGCACACCAGGCTCGTTTACGACAAAGTCCTGTAGCTCCGCGGCCTCTTCCGGCGGCCGGGGATGCCGGGCAGCACGGGCCGCGGGGGCGCTCCGGCGGGCCGGGGAGGAGCCCTTCTTCCTTCATCCTTCTACCTCGACGGCTGCCCCAAGCTTCCTCCCCAAACCATTCAAGACCTCCGCACGGCCTTGCCGAGGGCCGATATCCGGGACGAACTACCATGGAATCACTGAGCCGGGCGGCGGAAGGGTGATTGGGATCACGATGACGATGAGGAGCCCGCGGGGGGCTTGGCTTTTTGGCCCCTCGTTCCCAAAGTTAGCGCAGCGCTTTGGGAACGGACGCGGGAGGCGAAACTCCGTTTCGGTGGTGGGCGGGAGCGCATGGGCACAGCGATGGAGGCCGTCGTTTGCCAAAGGGGGGACAGTCCCGCCGGGAAGATCGTTCCCAAAGCGCTGCGCTAACTTTGGGAACGAGACGACGAGCTTTGGGAACGAGACGAAACGAGTCGAAAAGGCGGTGCAAGAACTCCGGGTGGCTCTGCGGCACACCCGGATCGATTAACTTTGGGAATGACAAACCGCCCGTGCTCCAAACGTTCCTTCAACCGCGCAGCCTCCGGCGATCCGGGACATTCATGCGCAGCAACGACACCGTCGCCCGGCCAATGGCCGTGCGCCCTTCGACGACCTCGCCGGCGAGGGCGAAGTGCTCCGCCCAGTCGTGCTGGCGGGGATGGAAAAGCGGCACGACTTCGCGGCTCTGCGGATCGATGGCCGTGAGGTTCGGGCCTTTGCGGCAATTGCAGTGGTAGCACGCGAGCACGAGGTTTTCCGCGTCGTCGGCACCGCCGTGCTGGCGCGCGACGATGTGCTCGATGTGAAAGGTGAAGAAGGGCTCAGCCGCCTGCAGGAGCCCGCAGTATTCGCAGCGCGTGCGCGCCCGCTGCCGGACGAAAGCGCGCGTCGCCGCACCGCTCATGCGGCCTGCCCCGAACCGAGCCGGCGGCGCGCGCGCGCCTGGAGGATGCCGACGAAATTTCCCAGCCGCACGAGCGTCTCGTATTCCTCGCGCTCGTCGTCGGTGAGTTGCCCCTCGGTGCAGCGATCCGCCAGCGTTTCGATCCGCTCCTGTAATTCCGCCGGTGCGCGCAGCCGGGCGAGCGCCTCGGCGCTGGCGGCATCGAGGCACGCTTCCACGGCACTGAGGACATTCTCGGCCGTCGAGGCGGCGGCGTTCTGTGACATGGCGCGGAGAATAGCCGCCGCGCCGCCCGGGCGCAAGCCGGGCGGGAGGGAGCTAGCGGTTGGGGGTGACGGTGACGTTGTCGATCCAGGCGCGCTGCTCTTGCGGGGAGAAGCCGAAGAGGCCGGGGGAGCCGTGGCGGTGGACCCTTTTCACGGGAAGCTCGAGCGTCCAGGCGTCGGGCTCGGGGTCGGACTTTTTCCAGACTTTCGCGCGGATGATGCCACCGCCGCTTTTCGTGGCCTCGACACGCGCCTTGATGCGGTACCATTCGCCGGTCGTCCACTTGAAGGGGACGGTGTTGGGCTGGCCTTGGTAGAGCTCTTGGTTGGAGCTGATCTCGAGCAATTGCGCGTTCCCTTTGAGGACGATGGCGTAGCGCTGGTTGATGACGCCGATTTCGCTCATCTTGCGCTTGTTGCCTTCGCTCATGACGTCGGCCTCGATGGTGTAGTCGCTCATGTCGGGCGCGCCGATGAAGACCTGGCCGCGCTGAAAGAGTTTGTTGTCGATGGTTTTGCAGAAGGCCCGGGTGCCGCCGTCGCCGGGGGACTGGCGGACCTCGAAGCGGAAGCGGGCGCTGTTCCACCAGAGCGGGGGGTAGGCGAAGGCGGTGGGTTCCTCGACGACGTTCCAGGTGGTGGGGCCGGCGGCGGGCGCGGGTTTGCCGGGCTCGGGCGCGGGCAGGGCGATGGGCTCTTTGCCGAGGCCGGGGCCGGTGGTTTCCTTCAGCTCCACGGTCTCGAAGTCCTGCCGGATCGGCAGCGCGCTGACGACGCGGCCTTTGATGAAGCCGGTGAGTTCACCCACGCTGGCCTTCCACTGCCCGGCGGACGGACCCTCCCCGGTGAGCACGCCTTCGGCGTTGAAGGCGGCTTTCATCGTTACTTTCACGAGCGCGGTCGGCGGGATGAAGGTCTCCCACTGCACGGTTTTCGGATCGACGCTTTCCTCGACGGTGAAGCCGTTCGCATCGAGCGCGCGGATGCGAAAGGACTGCGCCTTGCCGGGCTGGAGGAGCACCTCGAAAGGGATGATCTGGAGCTGCTTCGCCGCGCCGGGCGCGGGCCATTTCTCGGCATCGGGCGCGCCGGCGAGACCCTGGCTCGCGCCCTTTTTGCCAAAGCAATAGAGCTTCTTCTCGGTCTGGACGTAAACCTTGCCGTTGTAGCCGACTGGCGACCCATAGCATTTGCCGACGAGCAAGCTGCGGCTCAGGATCTCCGCGTCTTTTTCGCCGGGCCGGACGACGAAAAACTCGCCCTCGTCCCCGGTCTTCGCCTCGTCATTTCCGGCGGCGATATACATGGCGATGTAGAGCAGGCCGTCGGCGTAAAAGGGCGAGCTTTGCCGCTGCTCGATGCCGAGCTTTTTCTTCCACAGGACCTTCCCCGTGGCGGCTTCGATGGCGCACAAGTCGCCGAAGCCGCTGACCTGATAGATGCGGTCGCCCACGAGCACCGGCGAAGTGGCGAGCGCGCCGACGGGGTTGCGCCATTTCTCGAGTTCCTGCGTGGGGAAAACCTGCGGGGTCTGCGGGGTGGGCGGCTTGACGCCGGTGGGGATGGTGAACGCGGCCATGCGGCCCACGTCGCTGGTGTCGAGGTTCTCGCTTTCGTGCGTGACGATGATCGAGTCCTGATACTGCACCACCGAGGCATTGATGCCGCCCTTCGCGCCGGCCTTGGCCACGGGCGTGCGCCAGAGCGGTTCGCCGGTGCGGGCATTGATCGCGAGCAGCGAGGAATCGCCGCCGGAGGAGTAGAGGACGCGCCGGCCTTCGTGGAAGCCGAGCCAGGGATGGCAGAAGGTATTGTCCTGCGGCCGGTCGCCGG
>CAYQBV010000450.1:0-3280 GCA_964415705.1 uncultured Chthoniobacter sp.
CCTTTTCCGCATCAACAAAGGCCTGCTCGACTACACGCAGGACGTGAACGACCACCTGCCCGCCGAGCTGCGCCCCATTCCCTTCGAGCACATGATCTACATCGGCGACGGCCCCACCGATGTCCCCTGCTTCACCGTCGTGCGCCAGAACGGCGGCCACGCCATCGCTGTGTACAATCCCGCCGACCCCGCGCGCGCGAGTTTCAAAAAGTGCTACCAGCTTTCCACCCACGCCGACCGCGTCCGCCACATCGCGCCCGCCGACTACCGCGCTGGCTCGCACCTGCGCTTCCTTATCGAGCAGATGGCCGGGGAAGTCGCCACCCGCATCGTCGAGCGGCGCGCCCGCGACCTCGAAGCCGGCACCGTCCGCGCGCCGAAACACGCCGACTGAACCGCCGCTACTCCGCGCGCGCAGCTTTCCACCGCAGAAAGCTCACGCTGCGAAACAGCCAGCGCGAGACCTCGTTCACGGCCTGATACGGGTGCGTGGTGAACCAGCGCCGCCACGACGCCAGCGGGCGGCGGGAGCTGCCTTGGATGGAGGATTTGAAGCCGCTGTCGGTCTGCGAAATCGGGAACGGCAGCACGCTGGCCGCGCGCAGGCCGGAGAACCATTCGCGGTCGAAGGCGTGGTCCCACGGGAGCCACATCGGCAGCAGATGCGCGACCAACGCCTGCGCGGCCGCGCGGTCCACCACGTAGGCGCCTGCACCTTTCAGCCGGCCAAAATTCACGCACAACGCGGAGCCGCCGCCGAGCTGGCGCACGGGCACCGCATGCCCCGCGCTGAGCCCGGTCAGACGCAGGATATTCCACGAGCTGCGATGACGCAGCGAGGCCTCCAGCAAGGTCGAAAAATCCGGCCCGAGCACGAGGTCATCCTCGCAGATCAGGCCGTGCTCGTCGGCGGTTTCGAGGAAGGCACGGCACGCCGCGACGTGGCTGAGGTAGCAGCCCACCTCGCGCACATTCGTGGGTCGCCCGTGGAACCAGCGATACCGGCCCTCCGCGTATTCCGGAATCGGCAATTCCAACTTCGCGCCTTCGACACCCGGCACCCGCGTCACCGGAAAGCCGATCCGCTCGAACGCTCCGGAAAGCGCCGCCCAGCGGTCTTTCGCAGCGTCGAGGTTCAGGATGTAGGCGCGCATGGCTCGGGGAAAAGGCGCGGACTTTCGCCGGGCGGCGGCGGCGAGTCACGGCGGAAAGCTGGCGTTGCGCGGGGCGGGCGGGCTCGCTAGCGTGCGCGCTCTTTTTCCAGCTTATGAATCCTGAGTTTCGTCACGTTCATTTCATCGGCATCTGCGGCACCGCCATGGGGGCCGTCGCGGCGGCGATGCGCGCGCAGGGCTTCGCCGTCACGGGCTCGGATGCCGCGGTTTATCCGCCGATGTCCACGTTTCTCGAAAGCAAAGGCATCAAGCTCAGCGAAGGCTACCAGCCGGAGAACATCCCCGCGGACGCGGACTTGATCGTGGTGGGCAACGCCATCTCGCGCGGCAATCCCGAGGTCGAGGCGGTGCTGAATCGCAAGCTCTACTACCTCTCGCTGCCGGAGACGCTGAAGCAATTTTTCCTGCGCGGGCGGCACAATCTCGTGGTCACGGGCACGCACGGAAAGACGACCACGACCTCGATGCTCGCGTGGATTTTGCAAAGCGCGGGGCTGAACCCAGCCTACATGATCGGCGGCATCGCGAACAACCTCGGCCAGGGCGCGAGCCTGCACGATGCGCGGCATGTGGTCATCGAGGGCGACGAGTACGACACCGCGTTTTTCGACAAGCGCTCGAAGTTTCTCCACTACCTCCCGGAGCTGGTGATCGTGAATAACCTCGAGTTCGACCACGCCGACATTTTCGACGATCTCGACGCGATCAAGCTGAGCTTTACGCGGCTGCTGAACATCGTGCCGGAGAACGGCATGGTGCTGATCAATGGTGACGATGCGAACTGCATCGACGTGGCGAAAGTCACGCGGGCACAGCTTGTGGAGGTCGGCTTTTCGGAAAACGCCGCGCGCCATATTCGCGACGTGCGCTATCATCCGACGGGCTCGGAGTTCACGCTGCTCGACACGCGCTTTTCGATTCAGCTCGTGGGCGAATACAACGTGCGCAACGCGGCGATGGCGATCAGCGCGGCGCATTTCTACGGTGTGCCGCTGGCAGAGATTGCGAAGGCGATGGCGGCGTTTGAGGGCGTGAAGCGCCGGCAGGAAGTGCGCGGTGAAGTGCGCGGGATCACGATCATCGACGACTTCGGTCATCATCCCACGGCGATCCGCGAGACGCTGCGCGGCCTGCGCCACCAGTATCCGGGGCGGCGGCTGTGGGCGATTTTCGAGCCGCGCTCGAACACCACGCGGCGCGCGGTTTTCCAGCACGAACTGCCCGCCGCGCTCGCTGTCGCTGATGGCGTGATTCTCGCGCAGGTCGCGCGGCAAGAGCAACTCGCGGCGGATGACCGACTCGATCCGGCACAGGTCATCGCGGACATCGCCGCGACGGGAAAACCGGCGTTTTACGAACCGGATGTGAACGCGATCATCGCGCGTCTGAAGCCGCTCGTGGAGGAGCGCGATGTGATTGTCATCCTGAGCAATGGAGGGTTTGGGAACATTCACGAGCGGCTGCTCGCGGAGCTGCGAACACCCGTCACCGTCAGCGGAGTTGGGCCGTGACTTGCGAACCGATGTTCCTGGGGAGCGCGCGCGCCCTCGCGTGCTGTCGCCAGCGCCCCGCTGGCGACCGTGAACCCGCGACCGCAACTTCGCCGCACTTTGCAGGAATCGGAGGGAATGATGGAAGCGCCATCACGGTTTCCGGCGAGGGTGCCGAAAACGGCACGGGGGGCGCATGCGCCCCTCATTTTCACTCGTAAGGTGACGCGTCACCCGAATTTCGCCATGCAACATCGCGCCCACGATTACCGCTTCCTGATCCGGCGCTGGCGGGCCGTCGCCCGCGCGGCCGGGCTGCCGTTGCGGAAGCTCGCGAGCACGGAACAGCACGACCTGCATTTCCTGCGGACCAAGGCGCTGGGTGCGGCGGGCGGCATTTACATCTCCGCGGGCATCCACGGCGATGAGCCGGCGGCGACGGAGGCGCTCATCACTTGGGCGGAGAAAAATGTGCGGCGTCTGGCCAAGCTGCCGCTGCTGCTGTTGCCGTGCCTGAACCCGTGGGGGCTGGTGAACAACATCCGGTTCAACGAGGGCGGACTCGATCTCAACCGGCTTTTTCACCTCGATGACCAGCCAGTGGTCAGCGCGGTG
>CAYQBV010000451.1:0-3279 GCA_964415705.1 uncultured Chthoniobacter sp.
CCGCTACGGCGGAATCATCACCACCGCCGCCATGGCCAGCATGACCTCGGGCCCGGATCGGACTCACCCCATCGCGCGCGGAGCGTGGATTATCGAAGTCATCCTCAACGACCCGCCGGACCCGCCGCCGAACAATGTCCCGCCATTGAAAGAAGACCAAACCGCGAAAGACCTGACCATCCGCGAACAATTCGCCGTGCACCGGAAAAACCCCGATTGCGCCGGCTGCCATTCCCGGCTGGACCCACTCGGTTTTGCGATGGAGAATTTCGACATCACAGGCCGGTGGCGCGACAAATACGACAATGGCCGCATGGTCGATGCGAGCGGGACATTCCTGAAAAAATACCCCTTCGGCGGCATCGTCGATTTCAAGGAATCGCTGGTGAAAGAAAACCAGCGCTTCGCGAAAGCATTCACCGCGCACCTGCTAAGATTCGGCCTCTCCCGCGAACTCGCCCCAGCCGACTCGTTCACAATCGAATCCATCATCAAGAAGACTGAAGGCGAGAACTTCAAATTGAAGTCCCTGATGAGGGAACTCATTCTGAGCGACGCCTTCCGTGGGGCGCATTGAGTGAAATTGCCGGGCATTAACTGCCTGCAAGGAAATTGCTTCCACGCCCGCCGCACCTGAAACGGTCAGAATGAGGTGCTCTAGATTTCTGGACCAAGAACCTACAGAATCGAAAATCCATGAACCTAGCAGCCCGCAAGCGATACCCCCCGAGTTCAAAGCACAGGCCGTCGATCTCCTGAGCACTGGCAAGCCCGTCGCTCAAGTCGCCGAAGAGCTCTGCATCAGCAGCAACCTGCTCTACAACTGGAGGCACAATTCGCAGGGCGCGCAGCTTGGCAGCGCAGGAGCGCGGGCTGTGGCACGCGAAGCGAGTAGCGTTGAAGAAGCGGCCAGCGATATAAGCCGTTGATTGGTGCATGGAGCTTCCCTCATCTCAAATCGGAGGAGTGCCGACGTGGGTGCAAAATACCGCGCATCCCAAGTGCCCGGACTGCCGCGGGACGATGATGTTTCTTGCTCAACTGGATAACGGAGCCTTCAGTGGCCACGAGGGCACTTACGATGCGTTCGTGTGCAGCGATTGTCGGGTGATGGCGACCACCTACCAACAGACATGAAACCCAAACGCCCGACCAAATCCAAAACCCTCCAGCCGGCGAAGCCCGGCGGCGGCGGGCCCGCACGAGCAGGGGCGGGCGGGCGCGAGGCGACTTTTCGCGAAGTGACCGGGATGATTCAGGACGCCCGGGGGCGGGCCTTGCAGCGCGGGTTAATACCGAGTTGGTGGACCTTTACTGGCAGGTCGGGGAGTGTATCAGCGGGAAAACCGAAACGGCGGCGTGGGGCGAGGGCGTGGTGGATGAACTGGCGCGGTTCATCGCGCGGCGGCATCCCGACATCAAGGGGTTCACCCGTCGCAGCCTGTTTCGGATGCGGCAGTTTTTCGACACCTACCGGGGCGAGCCAATTGTCGCAGCACTGCTGCGACAATTGCCGTGGACGCACAACCTGCTGATCCTCTCGAAGTGCAAGCGGGTCGAGGAGCGCGGGTTTTACCTGCGGCTGGCAGTGCGTGAAAAGTGGGGTAGTCGAGAGTTGGAAAGGCAACTGAACGGCGCGTTGTTCGAACGGGCGGTGCTCGCTCCGCCAAAAGTGTCAGCACTGCTGACACAATTGCATCCCGCCGCCGGGAGCGTGTTCAAAGACACCTGCTCGACTTTCTCGACCTGCCGGAGGGCCATTCCGAAGGCGATCTCCAGCGCGGACTTATTGCCAATCTGAAGAAGTTCCTCATCGAGCTGGGCCGGGATTTTGCCTTCGTCGGCGAGCAATACGTGCGGCAGGTCGGCGGGCGGGATTTCCGACTCGACCTGCTATTTTTCCATCGTGAGTTGCAGTGCCTTGTGGCGTTCGAGCTGAAGATTGAGGAGTTCCAGCCCGAGCACCTCGGTAAACTCGAATTCTATCTCGAAGCCCTCGACCACGATGTGCGCAAGCAGCACGAGCGTCCATCCATCGGCGTGCTGCTGTGCGCGACCAAGGACAACGAGGTGGTCGAGCCGAGCGGAGCGAGACAGATTCGCCGAAGGCGAACCCGAAGGACGCGACGGAGGTCGCGTCAATATGCACTGAGCCGCACCGCCTCGCCGGCGCTCATCGCGGAGTATCAAACGCACCTCCCCGACCGGACGCTGCTGCTGCGGAAGCTGCATGAATTTTACGAAATAGCGCAGTCGGGGGCAGAAACCGATATCCCGAATCGCAAGCCGAGGAAGCCCAGAGAATGAAACTCAAACGCACATCCAAACCCAAAGCCATCCAGCCCGCGAAGCGCGGATTCGATGGGCTGTTGGGTGAACTGCGCGAGTTCATCACGGAGAGCCGTCGGCAGGTGTTGCGGGCGGTGGATGTGGTGCAGGTGCGGACTTGCTGGGGCGTGGGGCAGCAGATTGTCGAATTCGAGCAGGGCGGCGCGGCGCGGGCGGAGTATGGGGCGAAGTTGCTGCCGCGGCTGGCGGTGAAGCTGACGGAGGAATTTGGGCGCGGGTTTGATACGTCGAATCTGCACAAAATGAAGCAGTTCTACCTGGCGTTCCCAATTTTAGACGCACTGCGTCTAAAATTGAGTTGGTCGCACTATCGGGCGCTGCTGCGGGTGGAGGATGAGCACGCACGCGAGTGGTATGCAAAGAAGGCGGAAACTGAAAACTGGAGTTCGCGGGCGCTGGAGCGGCAGGTGTCGCGGCTTTACTATGAGCGGCTGCTTTCCAGCAAGGACCGCAAGGCGGTGCGGGTGAAGGAGGCGGTGGCGGGGAATCCGGAGTTGATCCTGTCCTGCTGGCACATTGGCCGGGAGAATTTGCAGGCGCAGAAGGCGCGTGCGCGTGCGTTAAAGGCGGACATTGACCAGGTTCTCGGCACCTACCGGGCCGAGTCGAATGTCGCCAATGGTGCGACAACCAATGTGGCCGCATTACCTGCTCGTTCTTTCGAGGTGCAAGTGAGCGGAGGGGCGCGTTAAGTGACTGGACTCTGACGCAAATGAATGTTGTCACCTGCATCTGCTGGTTGGGTTTTGGTGCCTCTGCCACGACGGGGGCCGCGGTGGACTTTGTGCGCGAGGTGCGGCCGATTTTGGAGGAGCACTGTTTTGACTGTCACGGCGAGGAAAAGCAGAAGAGCAGGATGCGCCTGGATTCGGCGCTGGGGATTTTGCGGGGCGGGGAGTCGGGGGAGCCATTCATCGTGGCGGGGAAAAG
>CAYQBV010000452.1:0-3238 GCA_964415705.1 uncultured Chthoniobacter sp.
AAGTAGCGGTAGGCCACGTCGATGGTGATGCCCTGCTCGCGCTCGGCGCGCAGGCCGTCGGTGAGATTGGCGAGATTGATCTGCCCGCCGCCGGTGATGTCGGCCGACCTTTCCAGCGCCTCGATTTGGTCCTCCATCAGCGACTTCGTGTCGTAAAGCAGGCGCCCGATGAGCGTGGACTTGCCGTCATCGACGGAGCCGCAGGTATTGAAGCGAAGGAGTTCTACGGGATGGGTCGCGCTCATTAGAAATAGCCCTGCTTCTTGCGGTCCTCCATCGCCGCCTCGCTCGCTTTGTCATCCGCGCGCGAGCCGCGTTCGGTCACGCGGGCGGCGGCGATTTCGGCGATGATGTCATCCACGGTGGTGGCCGGGCTTTCCACGAGACCGGTGCTGATGATGTCGCCGATGGTGCGGACGCGGACGGTCAACTCGCGGACTTCCTCCTTCGCCGTCGGCGGCAGGATGTCGCTGACGGGCAGCCACTGCCCGCCGCGGCGCACGGCCTGGCGCTGGTGGCTGAAATAGATCGTCGGCACTTCGAGTTGCTCGCGCTTGATGTATTCCCACACGTCCATCTCGGTCCAATTCGAGAGCGGAAAGACGCGCATGTTTTCGCCGGGGTTCACGCGGGCGTTGTAGAGGTTCCAGATTTCCGGGCGCTGGTTCTTCGGATCCCACTGGCCGAAGGCGTCGCGGAAGCTGAAGAAGCGCTCCTTCGCGCGGGCCTTCTCCTCGTCGCGCCGTGCGCCGCCGATGGCGCAGTCGAAGCGGAACTCCTCCAGCGCCGCGAGCAGCGTGGGGATTTGCAGCCGGTTGCGGCTGATCTCGCCGGGCGACGGATGCGCGATGCCGGCGGCGATGGCGTCCTCGACTTTGCGAATGATGAGCTTCCCGCCGAGTTCGGCCGCGCGCTTGTCGCGGAAAGTGTTCAGCTCCGGGAAATGGTGACCCGTGTCCACATTGAGAAACGGCATCGGGATGTCCGACGGCCGGAACGCTTTCTCCGCCAAGCGCAGCAAACAGATGGAATCCTTTCCGCCCGAGAAGAGCAGCGCCGGCCGCTCAAACTCCGCGGCCACCTCGCGCATCACGTGGATGGCCTCGGTTTCGAGATACTGGAGATGGTCGAGGTGGTAGCTGGTCACGGGGAAAGGATGAAGGATGAAGGATGAGGGATGAAGAGCATGGCGCGATCAATTCATCCTTCCGCCTTCATCCTTGCGCCGCCCCACGCCGCGTGCAGGCCGCACTCGCGCTTTTCGTCGGCTTTGGCGGGGTCAAAGTAGTCCCACTCGTTGGGCAGCCCGTGCTCCTCGCAGTAGGCATTCATGTCGCGGTCGGTCCAGCGAAAGAAGGGGCTGATTTTGAGTGAGCCGAAGTTTCCGTCCGCGCTCACGATGTCCAGCCCCGCGCGGTTCGGGTTCTGCACCTCGCGCAGGCCGGTGATCCAGACCGTCGGGGCCAGTTCGCGCATCCCGCGTTGGAAAGGCTCCAGTTTCATCACCGTGCTAAACGCCTTGATGCGCTCCTCATTCTCCGGCGTCGGCTCCGGCGCGCCGCCATGGATCGCGTCGTAATGCGCCGCCGTCATCCGCGGCACGTAGGCCTTGATGTTCAGCCCGAGCAACGCCTGCACCTCCTCCGCGTGGCGGTAGGTCGCCGGCTTGTTGTAGCCGTGATCCACCCACAGCACCGGGATGTCCGGCAGCACCCGCGTGGCGAGGTGCAAAACGACCGCCTCATACGGGCGGAAATTCGTCGAGACGATCGCGCGTCCCCCCGCCTGCGCCGCGGCCCAGCGGACAATCTCCAGCGGCGCTTGGTCGCGGAGTTCGGCATTGGCTTGGGCGATCTGTGCGGCGGTCATGCGGCGTGAGTTGGTTTTTTTGAAAAGGGGCGGGAAGGAAAGCAGATGTCCCCCCGCTTGGCTACGGACAAAATGCCCCGTCAGTGACATAAACCCGACCGCGCGGGATCAGCCGATGCGCCGCCTGCGTCCGAGCAAACCGACCGCGCCGGCCAGGAGCAGGACGAGCGCGCCAGGCTCGGGCACGGCAGAAGTGCCCGCCGGCGTTTTCCCTCCGGCCTCCCCGCTCAAGGAGGCGGCGCCGCTGGTGAACGTGACGGTGGCACCCGCGCCGATGGTCAGCGCAGCGAGCCGCTGACTCACGGTGCCGAATTTCACCGCAGCCCCGCTGCTCACGCTCACCGCGGCGAGTCCCGGGGCGGTGCCGAGGGGGGCGTTAATCGCCGTAGTCCCGTCGTTTGCGGTGAGCGAGTTGTAAGTCTGCGGGCCGTTCAGGATCAGGGTGCCGGTGCCGATCTTGGTGAGAGCGGAGCCATTGACCGAAGTCAGGGTCACGGTCTGGCCAAAGGTGTCGAGCAAGCCACCGCCGGGGCCGAGGGTGATGGCCCGGCCGGTCGCAAGCAGCGCGCCGGCTTGCAAGGTAGCGGCATTCTCGATGGTCACGCCGCCACCGCTGCCCAGCGTGGCATCGCTATTCACGCGGAGCACTCCGCCGCTGATAGTGGTGCCACCGGTGTAGCTGCCGGCGATGGTAAGGACGGTCGTGCCGGAGCCCGTCTTGACGAGGCTGTTGGTGTTGCCACCCGTATCGATGAGGGCGGAGCCATAGGTGAAAAATTCGCCGGTGCCGGGGGAAAGCGTGACCACCTGCGCGCTGGCGACCGCCGCGCTCTGGGCCACCCGGCCGGCGACAATGGAGCCGTTAGCGCTATTTTCGTAAGCCCAGTCTTTGATCAACGCACCAGGCAGGTTGCCGGTCAAAACGAGGCGCATCCATCCGTAGTACGGGCCCGCTCCGGCATTGGTGGTGAGTTTGAAGCCGAGGTAGCCTTCGGTATTCACTTGGAATTGGCTCGGGCCCGCGCCGATGTGCTGATTCGGAGCGTCGCCCGAACCTCCGGAACCCGTCGCAAAAAAGGTGGATAGCCCCGAGATCTGGACTCCCGTTACCAGTTTTCGCACCGCGGCGTCAGCGACTGCACTCACGCGGACTGGCTGAAACGACGGGCTATTGCCAATGCCCGTGCCGCCCAAAAACGGGTTGATGTCCCATCCGGCGGGCGGGGAATTGTCGTCAAGGCCCGTGACGCCGGTATCGACATCAAGATAAATGCCGGCCCAGTCGGTGGGGATGACGTGGTCTTTCAACCCGCTGTAAATGACTGCCGACCGGGCCGGGGCCAGCCCGAGGGCTAGCGCCGCGACGGGC
>CAYQBV010000453.1:0-3233 GCA_964415705.1 uncultured Chthoniobacter sp.
AGACCCTGCAGGTGGACAACGGGAGTGCGGCCGACGATGCGATCCTGAGCGGTGGCATTTTCGCGTTCGCCGGCCAGGGGATTACCAAGACCGGAGACGGATCCGTGCAACTTAACGGGACGCAGGAATACGACGTGCTCAATGCTACGGCGGGGACGACGAATGTGAATGGGATCCTCGGGGCCAACCCAGCGCAGGGGGTGGTGACGGTAAGTCCCGGAGCCAAGGTTAAATTCGGCACGGTGAGCCAGAATTTGGCCTCCCTGACGATCGGGGCCGGCGCGACCGTGACCTTCACCAGCGGCACTGCAGCCGGCGCCTTCACCGGCGGCGGTGGTGGCGGCAAAGCTCCCGGCTTTGGTGCGGCGGTTGTGCCCGAACCCGGCACCTTTGGTCTGCTGATCGTCGGCGCGCTCGGTATGCTGAGCCGCCGCCGCCGGCAGGCGTAAGGCCCAGATCGGGCACCGGGAGGTGTCCTTGGCAAACCGCCAAGATCGTTCTATCGAAAGCCGCGCGGTGCAAATCGCGCGGCTTTTCGCTGTCCACGCGGGAGAGCGAGGCAAGCTCCGGGCCGCCCAAGCAGCGGGGAACCTCTCGTTTCACCCTGAACTATTGCCGGCAAGAGCGCGCCTGAAGGACGCTCCAACTCCTTCCGGCCGCCTCAGCTCCCCGTCTTCACCTCGACAATATCGTGCGGGGCGCTTTCGCGCTGGCCGGCGGGGCTGACGCGGATGTAGCGGGCTTTTTTGCGCAGGGCGCGCAAGTCGGGCGCACCGAGGTAGCCCATGCCGCTCTGGAGGCCGCCGGCGAGTTGGGTGAGGACGGTGTCGAGCGGGGGGCTGACTTCCTTGAGGGCCTCGACGCCTTCGGCGGCGACTTTGCGGACGGCGTCCTTATTCGAATGTCCGTAGCGGGCGGCGCTGCCGGCCTGCATGGCGGCGAGGCTGCCCATGCCGCGGTACTGTTTGTAGAGTTTGCCATTGATCTCCATGAGCGAGCCGGGGGCCTCGGGGCAACCGGCGAGGAGACCGCCGCAGATGACGGCGTGGGCGAGGGTGAGCGCTTTGACGATGTCGCCGCTTTTGGTGATGCCGCCGTCGGCCAGAATGGTGACGCCCTTTTTTTCCGCCGCCTGCGACGCGACGTAGAGCGCGGTGAGCTGCGGGATGCCGACGCCGGCGACGATGCGCGTGGTGCAGATGCTGCCGGGGCCCTGGCCGATTTTGATGACGCTCGCGCCGCATCCGGCGAGGTAGTCCACGCCTTCGCCGCTGGTCACGTTGCCGGCGATGATCGGCAGCTCGCGGAACTGCTCGCGGATGAGCCGCACGGTGTCGCCCACGCCTTTGCTAAAGCCGTGCGCGGTGGAGACGGCGACGACATCCACGCCACGCTCCACGAGCCCGCCGACGTGCGCGAGGATGCGGTCGCGGTCGATGTCGCCGGTGGAATTGCGCGTGGCGGTGACGGCCGCGCCGCAGAGCAGGCGGAAGCTGGCGTCGCGCGCGGGTTTGAGCTGCGCGTGGCGTTCCTGCATGATGCGCTCGATGTCGCTGATGGTGAAAAGGCCGCGCAGGCGGTCGGCGTTGTCCACGACGAGGAGTTTGTGGATGCCGATGTGCTCGGAGAAAAAGCGGTCGGCCCGGGCGATGGGATGGTCGCCGAGTTCGCGCTCGTGGATGGTGTGAACTTGGGCGCGCGGGGTCATGGCGTCGGCGACGCGGATGGCGGCGTAACGCGGGCGGACGGTGTGGCCGGGGAGCAGGCCGAGGAGCGTGCCCTTTTCATCCACGACCGGGAAAGTGCGGAAGCCGAAGCCGCGCTGCTCGACGAGCGCGAGGACGTCGCCGATCGACTGGTCGGGCGCGATCTTGATGGGTTCCTGGATGAGCCCGTGGATGTTGTTTTTCACCCGCGAGACCTGGCTGAGCTGCTCGCGTTCGGGGAGGTTGCAATGGATCAGCCCGAGCCCGCCGGCGAGCGCCATGGCGATGGCCATGGGGGCCTCGGTGACGGTGTCCATGTCCGCGGAGATGATCGGGATGCGGAGGTGGAGCCCTTCGGTGAGGGTGGTTTCGAGGTTGGCGTCGCGCGGGAGGATCTCGGAGTAAAGCGTGGCGAGAGTGACGTCGTCGTAGGTCAGGCCGAGGCCGGCGTGGTCGCGGAAGAAGATGTCCGCAGGTTTGTAGAACGCGCTGTCGGGCGAAGAGGGCGGAGTGGTTGCTGCCATGGCGGAGTTTCGGGAGCGGCGGGGGAAAGGGGAAGTGGAAAGTGCGGGGAAAACGATCATCTCGCGCTGACTCCGTGCCGAGCATGGCGCGACGCGTCGGCCGGCGAAAGCCAAGGATTGCGGGGTGGGAGAGGGTGCTACCGCCCGAGGTAAAACCGCGCCGCATTTCCGCCGAAAATCTTTGCCTGCGCGGGTGCCGGGAGCGGCGCGAGGTAGTCGCGGACAAGTGCGAAAACGCGCGCGTAATCCGCGGCGAGGAGGCACACCGGCCAGTCGCTGCCAAACATCAGGCGGTCCTCGCCGAAGGCTTCGCAGATCACGTCCAGATACGGCCGGAAATCCGCCGGCTGCCATTCCTGGGCGTCGGCCTCGGTGACCATGCCGGAGATTTTGCAGAGCACGTTGGGCGCTTGCGCCAGCTCGCGGATTTGTTCCCGCCACGGCGAGAGCGCGCCCGAGTTGATCGCCGGCTTGGCGATGTGATCGAGCACGAACGGCTGCTCGGGAAAGCGCCGCGCGAGGGCGATCGCCGCCGGAAGCTGGCGCGGGTAAATGAGGATGTCGTAGGCGAGGCGGTGCGCGCGCAGTTCGCCGATCCCGCGCAGGAAATCCGCACCGAGCATGAAGTCGTCGTCCGGTTCGTCCTGCACCACATGCCGCACGCCGACGAACTGCGGATGCCGCGCCAACTCCCCGAGCGTCTCGCCCACTTTCGCGGAGCGGAGGTCCACCCAGCCGACCACGCCTTTGATGATCGGATACCGCTCCGCCAGCCCCAGCAGCCAGCGGCTTTCCTCCACCGACTGCCGCGCCTGCACCGCGAGGCACCCCTCCAGCCCCGCCGCCGCGAGCAGTGGCGCGAGATCGTCCGGCAGCCAGTCGCGATGCAGCGGCGAGCCGGGCGGAATCCACGGATACTGCGCGGCGTCGTAGCTCCAGAAATGCTGATGCGCGTCGAGCTTCATCGGTTACGGCGCGGGCCAGAATTCGCGCACGACGCGCA
>CAYQBV010000454.1:0-3226 GCA_964415705.1 uncultured Chthoniobacter sp.
TACTGCCCACCACCCCCCCCGGATTCCCCCTCCACGGCCCGCCATGCATGGTCTGCGGCCCATGAAAAGTCCGCCCGCCACTGACGATCCGCCGTGCTGGCGGAGCTGCGCGCGCCAGGCGGGTCTTTGGTATTTCTGCACCTGGCCGCTCGGCGTCGGCGCGCTCTGGGCGTGGTCGCCGACGGCGGCGGTGGGCCACTTCGCGGCCACGCACGTCCTCGCGCTGTATGGCGCGCTGCGGGCGAATTCGCAAATCTTCGGGCGCGTGGTGCAGCGCTTCACCACGACGGAACGCGAGGTGTGGATCACGATTGATGACGGCCCTTTTCCCAAGGACACCGCAGCGCTGCTGGAGGTGCTCGCACGGCAGGGCGCGCCCGCGACATTCTTCCTGGAAGGCGCGCGGGTGAGGTCCGCGCCAGAGCTGGCGCAACGGATCACGGCGGCCGGGCACACGCTGGGCAATCACTCGCAAACGCATCCGGTGAGCCGCTTCTGGGCGCTCGGCCCGCGCGGCGCGCGGCGGGAATTGGAAGCGTGCTCGGCAGCGCTGCGCGCGGCGGCGGATGCGGAGCCGGTGGGTTTCCGCCCGCCGGTCGGGATGGCGAATGGCTTTGTCCATCTCACCGCGCGGCGGCTCGGGCTGCCGGTCATCGGGTGGAGCGCGCGCGGCTACGACGGCCTCGACCGCGATCCCGCGCGCGTGACCGAGCGCCTGCTCGCGCGGCTCGCACCGGGCGCGATTCTGCTCCTGCATCAGCGCCGCGAGGGCGGCAGCGCGGCGATTCTCGACCGGCTGCTGACTGGGATGCGCGAGCGCGGTTATCGCTGCGTGGTGCCTGCGGCGGAAAGGTTCATCGCCGGATGAAAACGCCGCCCCGGCCCACGCGCGTGGCGATCATCGGAGCGGGACCGGCCGGGGCGACGACGGCGCTGCTGCTCGCGCGCCGGGGCGCGTCGGTGGTGCTGCTCGACGACGGCCGCCGGCCGGAGCTGGTCGTGGGCGAATCGCTCGTGCCGCTGCTCACCGAGATTTTCCAGCGGCTGGGGATTGAGGAGGAGGTGCGGGCGCTCAGCGTGCGCAAGCCGGGCGTGACGTTCGCGTTCGACGACGGCGACGACTTCGAGCTGTCGTTCAGCGCGCTGCGCGGGGTGCTGCCGAACTACGCCTACAACGTCCCGCGCCGGGAGTTCGACCAACTCCTCCTCGACACCGCGCTCGCGGCGGGCGCGTGCTACGTCGAGACGGTCGCGAAACTCGACGCTGATCCCGCCCGCGACAGCGTGCGCCTCGCGCCGGAGACGCTCGCGCGCATCCCCGCGTGGGACGGCGCGACACCGGACGTGATCATCGACGCCAGCGGACGCCGCCGCCTTTTCGCCAAACTGCTCGGGATCTCCGCGGAGACCGGACCGCGCCGGGACATCTCGCATTTCGCCCACTACGAAAACGCGCCGTGGCCCGAGCCGCACGGGCAGGTGGTGATCGGGCGGCTGGAGCACGGCTGGAGCTGGCGCATCCCGCTACCCGGCCCGCGGCTTTCCATCGGGGTGGTGCTACCGAAGGAGCGCGCGCAGCGTTTTGGCGCGACGCCCGAGGAGCAGTTGGAGAAAGCCATCGCACACGACGCGCGGCTGGCGGCGGCGACCGCGGACCGGCGGCGCATTTCGTCCGTGGCGACGTATGCCAACTACCAGCTCATCTCCGCGCGCGGCTCCGGCGCGGGCTGGGCGATGGTTGGCGATGCGTTCGGCTTTGTGGATCCGATGCTCTCGCCGGGGCTCTGCATGGCCATGAGTTCCGCCGAGCGCCTCGCCGCCGCGATCCCCGCGCACGGCGGAGCCACGCCGGAACTGGACCGGGCGCTAAACCATTACTGGCGCTGGTTTCGCGACCAGCTCACGGCGTGGCAGGATCTCGTGGAGCACTTTTACGACGGCCGCATTTTCGCCATCCACCGCGCCGGCAGCGCCTTTTCCCAGAAGCATCCCGGCATCGTCAGCCGCCTGCTGGAGCGGCACACCGCGAAGCATTTCTCCGGCATGGCGTCCGGCGCCCTCACCGCGCGCCCCTACTCGCGCGGGCTGCTGCGCTTCCTCGGCCGGCACTTCGCGCGCGGCTCCGATCCGGGGCTGTTCGCGATCCGGTAGTCCGTCGCATCCCCAGCTCAGCCGCGCGCCAGCGCGAGCAGCTTCTGGAGATTCGGGAGCGTGCCGAGGGCGATCAGCTGGCAGCCGGGTTGCACCACGGTTTCGCTGTGCGGACGCGTGTTCCACTGGCCGTCGGCGTGTTTGCAGGCCAGCACGGTGACATCGAAGTCGTGCCGGGCCTGCGCCACGGCCAGAGCCAGGCCCGCGAGCGGCGAAGTGGGTGCGATCTGGATTTGTTCGAGGACGAGTTCCAGGCCGCTGGTGTGCGAGACTTCGTCGAGGAAATCGGCGACGTCGGGGCGCACGAGCATCGTGACCATGCGGCGGCCGGTGATGTGATACGGCAGGATCACGCGGCTGGCTCCGGCGCGGCGGAGCTTGGCTTCGGATTCCTCGACATCCGCCCGCGCCACGATGATCAGGTCCGGGCGCAGGCTGCGCGCGGTGAGCACGATGAAAACGTTGTCGGCATCCGTTTTGGCGCAGGCCACCAACCCCCGCGCCCGCTCGATGCCCGCCTGCCGGAGCACGCCCTCCACCGCGGCATCGCCCTGCACGGCGAGCGCGCCGGATTCCTGCACGGCGGCCACTTTCTCGGGCTGCGGCTCGATGACGACAAAGGGCAACTGCTCGCTTTGCAGTTCCGTCACGACGTTTCGCCCCACGCGACCGTAGCCGCAGACGATGAAATGCTGGGAGAGTTCAGCGAGCATGCGGCGTCGTTTTTGCGCGGCCCAAGAGCTGCGCAACTCCCCGGAGAAGACGATCTGCGCGACCTGCGTGAGCGCGTATGCGGCCAGCACACCGCCACCGGCGATCAGCCCCATGGTGAAAATCCGCCCCGCAGAGGACATCGGATGCACCTCCGTGTAGCCGACCGTGCTCAGCGTGATTACCGTCATGTAAAGCGCATCGAGCACCGGCCAGCCCTCGATCCAGCAATAGCCCGCGACCCCAATGGCCGGCAGCACCAGCAAGCCGGCGACGATCGGCACGAAACGGTCCAACAAGCGCGGCCGGGGCGAGCGATTCACGGAAGTGAGGAGTGTTCATGTTTCATTGGGACCTGGACGGG
>CAYQBV010000455.1:0-3191 GCA_964415705.1 uncultured Chthoniobacter sp.
ATCACCATGATGAGCGCCGGCAGCCACACCGAGGCGGGCGGCTACACCGGGCAGGGGCGCGCCGATCTGCACCTCACGGTCCGGGGCAAAGCGGTCGCGCCCGCCGAGACCACGCCTGCGACCGGCGCGACCCGGCAGTTTGAAATCGCGGACGAACGCTCCGCCGCACAGATCGCCACGCTGCTCCAGACGCGCGGCTTCGAGGCGGTCTGGAAAGACTGGGACCGCGCCATCCTCGCGCCGTGAAAATCGTCCTCAACGGCGAAGCCCGCGAGATCGCCCGCGCCACGAACATCGCGGAACTCGTCGTCGAACTCAGCCTGCCCGCCGCCGTCACGCTCGTGGAGCACAACGGCCTGGCGCTCCGCCGCGACGAATGGCCGGAACGTCCGTTGGCCGCGGCGGACCGGGTGGAAATCGTGCGGATCGTGGCGGGCGGGTAATCGCGTCCTGCGGTGTGCTGGCGCTTGGGAAATTGATCCCCGCTCCGGAGGCAGCCATCGGGCAATGTGGATAAAAAAGCACTATGCGCCTTGACGGTGAACGCCTCCCACCTTATCCAACCCCGGCCCCAGCCAGCGCAGAAATCATTCCGAATCCTATGAAATCCGCTCGTTTTCACCTCGCCTCGATCTTCCTTCCGTCGCTGGGTTTTTTATTGGCCGGCCCCCTTCCCAGCCATGGCGTCCTCGTCGCACTTCCGTCCGCCACTCTCTCGCCTCCGATGGTGGATCAGGCAATTGTTGTGGATTTCGGTGAGGTCTCCATCTCGACTCCGATTCATAATCAAACCATCAAGGGCTACACTTTTTCCGAGAACATCCCCAATGCCACCACCACGAATTTGGGGCCGGGAACGACGCTCAACCTCAACGGAGTGAGCCTCCAATCGGGCGGCGAATACAGCCCGGCAAATTACGTCCTGACCGTGACGATGCCGATCCCCGTTCACGGCTTTGGCTTCGGCTACTCCATCCTCGACCCCAGCCCGGTCGCCAACGCCGTCACCATCACGGTCTTTAATGGACTGACCAATCTCGGGGCGATCACGTATCCCGGCACGCCCGATCCCTTGTTCACCGGCGGCTTCGCCGGCGTCGGCAGCACCGACTACTTCACCAGCGTGAAAATCAACTTCGGCCCGACGGCCGCGGCTTTCGCGATCGACAATCTCGCCGTGCCGGAGCCGGGTTCGCTCGCGCTGCTGCTGCTCGGCGGCGCGGCCCTCGGGTTGCGGCGGCAGCGCCAAACGGCGCGCGTTTAGTCCAGCCGCGCGGTGCGCAGGCGGAGGGCGTTGCTGATCACGGAGACGGAGCTGAGGCTCATCGCGGCCCCGGCGAGCATCGGGCTGAGCAGGATGCCGAACCACGGGTAGAGCAGGCCGGCGGCGATGGGGATGCCGAGGGCGTTGTAAAGAAACGCGAAGACGAGATTCTGCCGGATATTGCGCATCACCGCATGACTCAGCGCAAAGGCGCGCACGAGACCGCGGAGATCGCCGTGGAGGAGCGTGACGCCCGCGCTTTCAATGGCCACATCGGTGCCCGTGCCCATGGCGATGCCGACATCCGCAGCCGCGAGCGCGGGCGCGTCATTGATGCCGTCGCCCGCCATCGCCACGATCTCGCCCGCCGCGCGCAACTGGGCGACACGCGTCTGTTTGTCTGCGGGCGCGACGCTGGCCTCCACGTTGTCCAGCCCGAGGGTGTGCGCCACGGCCATCGCGGTGAGCGCGTGGTCGCCGGTGAGCATGAGGATCTTCAGGCCGCGCGCCCGCAGCGCCCGCAGCGCTTCGGGCGTGGAGGCTTTGATCGGATCGGCCACGGCGAGAAAGCCCGCCGTCCGCGCCTCGAGTCCGACGAAGACGATGGTCTGCCCTTGTTTCCGGAGATCCTCGGCGGCCTGGGAAAGCGCGGGGTCTTCGCGGATGCCCTGCGCTCGGAGAAACGCGGGCGTCCCCACGCTCACGACCCGCCCACCCACTTCCGCGCGCACGCCGCTGCCGGTGGTGGAGTGAAAATCGCGCGCGGGCCGGGGCGCGAGGCCGCGCGCGCGGGCCGCCTCGATGACCGCCCCGGCCAGCGGATGCTCGCTCCCGCGCTCGACCGCCGCCGCCAGCGCGAGCACCTCGTCTTCGGACCAGCCGGCTACCGCCGTGCATTGCGTGAGCCGCGGGCGGCCTTCCGTTAGCGTGCCTGTTTTGTCCACCACCACGACGGTGACTTTCTCCAGCCGCTCCAGCGCCTCCGCGCTTTTCACGAGCACGCCGGCCTGCGCGCCGCGGCCCACGCCGACGGTGACGGCCATCGGCGTCGCCAACCCCAGAGCGCACGGGCAGGCGATGATCAGCACGGCCACGGCATTGGCGATCGCGTAGGCCAGGCGGGGCTCCGGCCCGAGCCCGAGCCAGAGCGCGCAAGTGAGCGCCGCCACCCCCAGCACCGCCGGCACGAACCAACCCGCCACGCGATCCGCCAGCACCTGAATCGGCGCGCGGCTGCGCTGCGCGGCGGCGACCATCGCCACGATGCGCGCGAGCACCGTGGCGCTCCCCACGCGCTCCGCGCGCATCACGAACCCGCCCGTGCCATTCAGCGTCCCGCCGGTCACGGCATCGCCCGCACTTTTCTCCACCGGCATCGGCTCGCCAGTGAGCATGGACTCATCCACCGCCGAGCGGCCCTCGGTGAGCACGCCATCGACAGGCACCTTTTCTCCCGGCCGCACACGGAGCAGCGCGCCGGTGGCGACCTTCCCCAGCGGCACCGTGCGCTCCTCGTCGCCCTCGACCACCCGCGCGGTCGTCGGCGCGAGATCGAGCAGCGCCCGCAACGCGCCGCCGGTGCGCTGGCGGGCGCGGAGTTCCAGCACCTGCCCGAGCAGCACCAGCATCACGATCACCGCCGCACTTTCAAAATACAGCGCCACCCCACCGCCATGCCGGAGCGCATGCGGGAAAAGGCCCGGTGCCAGCAGCGCCACCGTGCTGTAGGCAAAAGCGGCGCCCACACCGAGGGCGATGAGGGTGAACATATTCAGGTGCCCCGAACGCAGCGACCGCCAGCCGCGCGCCAGCAACGGCGCACCCGCCCACAGCACGACTGGCGCGCAAAAAATGAGCTGCACCCACCGCGCCACTTCGCCCTCCATCCACGACGACGCCCCCGCCAGCATCCCCCCCATCGCCAGCA
>CAYQBV010000456.1:0-3186 GCA_964415705.1 uncultured Chthoniobacter sp.
CAGGGGCATGGGCCTTTGTCCCCTCATCCGCCACATCCACCGCACCCGCCGCAGCCTCCACCACCGCATCCCCCGCCACAACCTCCGCCCTGGGTTCCACCGGCGTTGGCTTCAAGCTTTTTTTCCATATTGTCCAGCGCGGTGCCATTGAGAACGCCCGGACCGAAAAGCCCGACCGCCAGCGGCAACGCCAGCAGCGCGAGCGTGCTCTCGCCTAGCGGCACTTGGCTTTTCAGTTCGCCGTATTTTTCGCGTAAACGCGCCAGGACGGCGTCGCCGCGTCGCGTGCGGTGGGGACGGGTCGCAAAAAACAGCGCGCCCGCGAGCGAGAGGACTGAAAGAACAATCAGAATTCCGACCGGCTTGTCCCGCGTGAGCCCGATGACAGTTTTGATGAACCCGATCGCCGGCACCAGCAACGCGATCAGCATCGGAATGAAACATACGGTCCACCCGTGAAGTGCGGTCGTCAGCAGTCCGAGTTTCTTCAGTTTCTCCTCGATGCGAGCACACTCCGGCATGGCCACACATTGATCCGCGATCTCCTTGAAGGCACTTCCGGCACTTCGCGCGACTTTCTGGTGTATGCCCGCCTCAAAGGCATGCACCGCGTCGGGCAAGGCCCCGTGGCGAAGCCGGTGCTGCTGCTCGTCAATCTCGAGTGCGCCGCGATGGGTGAGACTGGCCACGGCAGCGAACGAAGCGCGATTCTTTCCGCCCGCGAGGAACGCCATGTCGTAGGCGTCGAGTTCCGGGAGCGGCTTGTCAGGTGCCTCGGCAGGCGTCCGTGCCCGCCAGCGCAACCATGCCGCGCAGCCGGTGGCGGCCACCCAGGCGACGAGAAAGAACTGGAGAAACGGCCCCGCTGTCAGATCAAACGGCCAGCCCGCCGCTTTTTTGAATTCACCGTCGCCGGTGCAGCCCGCCAGGACCAATACCACGACCACCGCCGCTGTTCCAAGTCTCCCAGAGCGATAAATTGTCGCAAGGTGCGCCACCCAATTGGGCGTCTTCCATTTCCAAAGGCCCGGAATTCGCCGTCTCGCCGCTGAGAAGGCAGATGCGGGTTGGCGCATCCACGCGGGTTTCGGCACGACCCAGTTTCGGGCTGTGTTCACACGGATGAAATGAATGTCGTCACCGAAGCGCTCAACCGGGGCGGGCCAGATGTCGGCGGGCGGTTCTTCACCGAAGGAGACGCGATAGCTCGCGAGCGTGCGCGCATACCAGTCGTTGAACTTGGCGCGCTCACGGGTGCCGCCTTTGGTCGGGCCGTGATGAAGCGGCTGGCAAAGCACCTCACCGCAAAACTCCTGCCAATACGATTGCGTGTAGAGCAGGTGCAGGTGCCACGCTTGGTCCACTTGATCCGGCGGCGTCACCGGATGACCCGCCGCCACCGCGAGAAAAGCGAACCGCTTGTATTCCTGGATGACGCGCCGGGCGTAGGGTAGCGGCCAACCGTTGTCGCGGGCCAGTCGTTCCGAGAATGGGAAGGCGGAGGTGGGGTCGTCGAAGGTGAAGTCCGCCACGCGTTTCCAGAGTTCGAGGTGTTCCGTTTTCATAAGTTTGCCATTCACCTCGTGCAACCGGAAATCCGAGAGAAGGTAACGGGGAAAGACTACGAGTTGGTATCAGGTTGGTCCGGCCGGCTCCCGGCTATAAGGCGGCCTGCGCCGGAAGGCCCAATTCCCGCCAGATATTCGAGCCCTCCGCCAGGCTGCGTTCCGCCTCCGTCACTTCGCCCGCTTCCCGCAGGGCCGGGTCCAGCAGGAGCAGTGTTCTGGCCCGCGCAGCTAAAGTGTGGGGCCCCCAGTGCAACAGAGCAATACCCCTGCAATCAAACCGTTTTGTCGGCAGGAAGCTCGGACAGGATGGGGCCGATTTCGGCAACGCCGAACTCATGATTCAGATTGGCGGTCAATTGGGCGGGCGTGACTTCCCCTTCCCAGCGGCTGATGACAACCGTGGCGACGCCGTTGCCGATGAGGTTCGTAATCGCGCGGCACTCGCTCATGAAGCGATCAATGCCGACGATGATCGCGAGCGACTCGATGGGAATTGCGGGCACCGCAGCGAGCGTTGCCGCGAGCGTGATCAGCCCTGCCCCGGTGACACCGCTCGCGCCTTTTGAGGTGATCATCGCGATCGCCAGCAGCCCCAGTTGCTGGCCCAGCGTGAGCGGAGTGTTGGTGGCTTGGGCGAGGAAGATCGCGGCCATCGTCATGTAGATATTGGTGCCATCGAGATTGAAACTGTAACCTGTGGGGATCACCAGACCGACGGTTGATTCCGAGCAACCAAGCCGTTTCATCTTTTGCATCATGCCGGGCAGCGCGGTTTCTGATGAACTGGTGCCAAGCACAAGCAGCAGTTCGTCTTTGATGAACAGAAGGAAGCGGAAAATGGAGAAGCCGCTGCCCCGCGCGATGAGTCCGAGCACCACGATCACGAACACGGCAGAGGTGAAATAGAAGCCCAGCATCAGCTTGGCGAGATGCCCGAGCGAGCCGATACCAAAGCTGCCGATGGTGTAACCCATCGCGCCGAAAGCCCCCACCGGCGCGGCTTTCACGACGATGGCGAGGAGGCGAAAGAAGATCTGCGAGGCCTGTTCGATGACCCCGAGCACGGCCTTGCCACGCTCGCCCATGCCGCTGAGTGCGAAGGCGGTGAGGATCGCCACGAGCAGCACTTGCAACATATCGCCCGAGGTGAACGCACTGAAGAAACTCGTCGGGATGATGCCGAGAAAAAACTGCGTGGTGCTGAGTTCGTGGGCTTTGCTGATCAACTCTTTCGTCCTCGTCAGGTCAGTAGCCGCGTCGCCTTGAAAGCCGGCACCGGGCTGCAGCACGTTCACCACCATCAGCCCGAGGACGAGGGCGAAAGTGGACACGACCTCGAAGTAGAGCAGCGTCTTGCCGCCGATGCGGCCCAGCTTTTTCAAATCACCCATCGACGCGATGCCATGTACGATGGTGCAGAAGATGATCGGCGCGATCATCATCTTCACCAGGTTGACAAAGCCCTCACCGACTGGCTTCAACGACTTGCCGAACGCGGGATACAGATAGCCAACGGCGATGCCGAGGGCCACCGCGATCAGGACTTGAAGGTAAAGGACTTTGTACCACGGCTTCTTGGGGAGGTTGGGCATACGAGTAGTTTTGCGTGTTTTGCGAG
>CAYQBV010000457.1:0-3151 GCA_964415705.1 uncultured Chthoniobacter sp.
CGCCGGCGGACAAAAAAAGAAGCCGCCCGCCGGGGGGGCGGGCGGCTTCCGTGAGGGAGCGGCCGGTGGCGCGGGGCTCAGTTCCGGCGGCGGCGCAGGCCGAGCAGCGCAGCCCCGCCGAGGAGCAGCGCGAGCGAGCCGGGCTCGGGCACGACCTGATAGACGCCGATGCCGCCTTCGATGATGGCACTGTTTGCGCCACCTCCATGGCCTTCGTAGCCGACGAGCAGCAGCGAGGTGCCGGTCGGGCTGTCCGCCGCGGAGATGAAGAGCGAGCCTTCCGGCGAGACCAACCGGTCATTGAGATCCGCGCCGACCACGCCGCTGGCGTAGGTGTTGATGTAGTCGAGATAGAGCGGCGAATTCGGATCGGTGATGTCGTAGAGCAGCACGCCGTTCTGGCGTTCGAGCATCAGGGCCAGCAGCGTCTTGCCGTCCACGCTGAAGATCGTAAGACCTTCCGGCTCCACGCCCTTGTCGTCCGAGCGGTTGTCGGTCAGCGAGGTGTTGCCGCTGTTCATGTTGTAAGCCCCGGTATCCAGGGTGTTGAGCAGCGCGTCGAGCGGGCCGGAGTTGTGCGACAGCACCAGCGAATTGTCGCCCTGCACTTCCCAGATCGAAAACGAACGGGTGCCGAACGTGGTCACGTCATCGATCTTGCCGTCGCCCGCGACGCCGCCGTTGGCGCCGTTGTCGCCGTCGATCCGCGAGACATTGAGCCGCCCGAGGGCTGTGCTCAGCCGGACCCCTTGCACGGTCGTACCACCGGGATATGCGGTGGCATCGAGGATTGGCACCATGCTGTCGCCTCCAGCCACATCGCCGAAGCGACTGACGTCGCGATCATCGCCCCGGGCATCTCCTTCATTCGCCGTCACGAGGTAGGTCTTTCCCGCCACCACGTAGCTGGCGATGGTGTCCGGCATCGGCATGCCTTTGACCGTGCCCGTTGTCACCTTCAATGAGTCGTTGTCCGACCCGTCGATGGTCATCGTGACCGTCCCGAGGTTGTTGATCTTCTCCCACTTGCTCGTGCCGAGATCGAAGACGCCGATCGCGTTGTTGTCCTGCAAAGTCACAAAGGCTTTGCCTTGCGAGATGGTGACGTATTCCGGCTCGAGCGCGCCGGCGTCCTGATTGCCGACCAGCGTGAAATCGGGCACCGCGGCGATGAACGTGCCCGACGTGCCGACGGCGGCGACGTTCGAGTTGCGGATGCCGCTCAGGCTGGCCCCGCTGCCCAGATTGGCGGGCGTGAAATCGAAGGTCGAGGCCACCAGGCCCGGCAGCGTGGCGAGATTGCCCGACGTGATGCTGGAAACATCGACGATGCTCAGCGAGCCCGCGGCCTGCGCTGCACCGGATTTGAACTCACCCTCATTCGCCACATAGATCTTCGTGCCGTCGTCCGAGAAGCGCACGGAATCCGGGTGAAAGCCGGCATTGATCGTCCCGATCACCGCGCCGGTGTTGTAGTTGAAAAAGGCGAGCTTGCCGAGGGTGCCGGTGCTGTCGGTGGGGATGACCGAGGCCACGCCGAAAGCGCGACCCAGTGGATCGAGCGCCACGCTACTCACGCCGAGCAGCCCGCCGGACAGCCCCGTGTTGGCGATGGTGAGGCCGATTTGAAAACGCTCCGTCAACCCGCCGGTGTTGCCGAGGGTCAGCACTTGCACGCCGAAGGTCGGCTGCACTGCGGCGAGGTTGCCGTCGGTGTCGCTGACATAAATGCCGGCGACCGTGAAGTTGTCCGGCGTGTAGCCGACGATCTCGATGCCTCCCTGCTTGGCGCCGTCGGTGAAGGTGAAGGCGTTGAGGAGATCAATGCCGTACTGGGCGTGGGTCACGCTGGCTGAACCGGCGAGAGCGAGGCTGCAAAGGATGGATTTTGTGAGGATGTTTTTCATGAGGTTGTTGCGGTTTTGTTGGTGCGCGTGGAACTGAGCCGACGCCACCGGAACGCTCAAGGACGGCACTGTGAAACTCTGGCAACAGCCGGATGACGATTCCACGACACGCCGGAATCCCTCCGCCCGGCCCGCTCTACCCACCCCGCGATCCAGCCATCCGCCTTCCCCAGACCGCGCCGCTTTCAGCCGAAGGCCGCGATGAAGGCGCACTCGGTGGCGAGGGCTTCCTGGACGCCGGTGCGGTTGAAGTTTTCGCGGAGTTGCTCGAGCGCGGCGGTTTTGCGGAGGAGTTGCGCGGGGGTGTGGCGCGCGGCGAGCGCGGCGGTGTCGGCGGCGTACTCGGGGAGGTCAAGTTCGGGGGAGCCTTGCTGCTGGCGGAGGGCGTCGGCCCACCAGTGCTCGAGGATGGCGAGCAAGTCGGAGCGCGTGCCGAGGTAGCGGGCCTCGGTCAGCGCCTTGTAGTAATCCTCGCGGTCGTCGAGCCAGGCGTTGGCGTCGCTGGCCTGCTTGTAGTGCTTTTCGTCGGCCTTGTAGGCGGCGTCGGTTTCGTCGCGGATGGCTTCCTTGGACTCGGCGAGGAGGTTTTGGAAATCGCGGACGAGTCCGAAGATGTGCGGAATCTGCGGGCGCTCGTGGCAGGCGTGGGCGCGCAGGGCGTCGAGCAGGGTGCGCTGGGCGGGCGAAAGCGCGCGCTTTTCCATGAGGCGGAGCGGGACTTCAAGACAGCGGGAGAGGATCGTTTCGAGAATCTGCTCGGGCTGCGCGCTGAGCAGGAAGAGGTGCGTGCCGGCGGGCGGTTCCTCCAGCGTTTTGAGAAAGGCGTTGGCGGCCTGCGGCTGGAGGCGGTCGGCATCGAGGAGCAGGCCGATCTTTTTCCCGCCGTGCAGCGAGCGCATGTGCAGCACGCGTTCGAGGTCGCGGATTTGCTCGATGACGATGCGGCGCGATTTGGACTCCGGCTCCACGCGATGCACGTCCGGGTGCGCGAGCGCGGCGGCGTCGCGCATGCCGAGCAGCAGGCCGGCGAGGCGCGTGGCCAGCGCGAGCTTCCCGCTGCCGGCGGGGCCAGTGATGAGGTAGGCGTGCGCGAGCCGGTCCTGGTCTTTACCGAGTATCGCGACACGCTCGACGCGCTCGTCGAGGCGCTGGCCGGTGGCCGCAAGGCTGGCGCGCTGCACGGCGGTCTTTCCCCGGCGACGCGCGGCCAGCTGGTGCGCGACTTCAATCATGGCGGCCTCGAT
>CAYQBV010000458.1:0-3131 GCA_964415705.1 uncultured Chthoniobacter sp.
CCCGATGCGGAAAAGGAGCGGCCTCATCATTTTCCGGCAGCGGGTTGGCGGCCGGAGAAATTGAGGTTGGGGGACCGGTCCCCGAAGCTGCTGCTGGCCGCAGCGGTCTTTGCCCACTGGCGGGTTCCGTCGCGACCGATGAGTTCCACGGCCGGGAGGAGTTGCGCGGGTTTCATCGGGAAAAGGAGAGTGCTCCACGATAGGCGGAACCTTCCGTCGGGCAAGGCGGCCATGGGCGCCGGCGTGCGCCGCGTGCCGCGGCCAAAAGTCGCTCGTCATCGGCGGCGAAACGGTATTCCTTCTCCGGCACCGACCCACTGAATGAGCGCTGAAAACCTTGTTCCCCCATCCTTCCGCGAACGCGTGACCGTGGCTCCGCCACCGGAGTGGGTGACTCCGCAGGAGGATGCGGCGCCGGCGGACGAGGCCCGTGCGGGCACGAATGCGATCCTGCTGATCGATAGCCGGCATCACGCCGGTCGGCGGGAGAATTATGAGCGGCTGGTGTACCGGCTCGACACCATGCAGGAGGTGCATCACGCCGCGCAGTGGAAGCGCAGTTTTGACCCTCATGTGGAGCACCTGACGATTCACGCGCTGATCGTGCGCCGCGGCGAGGTCACCCGGGATCACGCGCGGCCCGAGGCGCTCCGCCTCCTGCAGCGCGAGGAAAGTCTGGACCGTCTGGTGATCGATGGCTGGGTCACGGCGGTGGTGCTGCTCGAAGACGTGCGCGTGGGCGACATCGTGGACGTCAGCTATACCGTTCGCGCCACGCCGCGGCTCCTGCCGGAGCACTACTGGCTTTTGGCCCGCGTGCCGGCGCATCTGCCGCTGCATCGCTTCCGGCTCGAGGTGCGCTTTCCCGTCTCGGAGACGATGCGGTGGAAAAGCTGTGCCGATGATTTTGCGCCGGCCGTCGAGGAGCGCGCGGGCGAGACGATCTGGACTTGGAGGGTGGATGATGCGCCCGTGGCCGAGCTGGAGCCCGGCGTCCCCGGCTGGCTCCGTTTTGAGCGCTGGCTGCAGGTGTCGGATGTCGCCTCGTGGGGCGAAGTCGCGGCGGGGACGATGGCGGCGTGGACCGAGCAGTTCGACAGCCCGGAGCTGCTCCGGCTGGCCGAGGAAATCGCCGCCGCGGCTGCCACTCCGGCGGAGCGCGGCTCGCGGGCGCTCACTTTCATCCAGGATGAAATCCGCTACCTCAGCGTGGATACGGGTCTCGGCGGGCAGATTCCCTCGCCGCCCGGCACGGTGCTGCGGCGGCGCTTTGGCGACTGCAAAGACAAGTCCTTTCTCGCCGCGCACCTCCTCCGCCGGCTCGGCATCCCGGCGCGGCCGGTGCTCGTGAGCACGGTGCAGCGGCACACCGTGGACGATCTCTGGCCGATGCCCGACGCCTTTAACCACGCGATCGTGGAATACGAGATCGACGGAAAGCGCCGCTGGGCCGACCCGACGCTCGCGCAGCAGGGCGGCGGCGCGCTGGTGCGGCCGGTGCCGGATTACCGCCGCGGCCTGCCCATCGCGCCGGACGTGCCGGGGCTGGTGGACCAGCCCGCGCCGCCGAATACCCGCGACCTGACCGAGCTGCACGAAACGTTCTTCGTCGATACGGCGTTTGGCGTCTCCACGCTGCGTGTCCTGCTCACGGCCCGGGGACGCGATGCCGACGCGCTGCGCCGGCGGTTTGCCCTCGAAGGCGAGGAGGCCGTAAGCCGCGAGCGCCTCGAACACTACCGCGGGGCCTTCCCGCATTTGGAACGCGTGGGCCGGCTCGAATGGCGCGATGACCGCGAGCGCAACGAATTCCTGCTCGGTGAGGTTTTCGACGCCGCGCACCTGCTCGTCCCCGGACCGGGTCCGGAGACGGCGATCTTCGCTTTTTCGTCCAGCCTCATCCGTGCCCGGATCACGGCTCCCCCCGGCACCCACCGTGTCCACCCGCTGGCCATCGCGCATCCGTGCAATATCGAGCACCGCATCACCATCGAGTCTCCTTCGATCCAGCGAGGCAAAGTCACCACCGGCAAGAGCCCGGGTTTCCCTTTCCAACTCTCCTACACCGCCACTCCGCAGCCGGGGCACCATACCGTCCACTATTCGTTTCGGACCACGGCGGAAGCGGTGCCTCCGGACCAATTCGAGAACTACAAAAAGAAGATCACCGAGGTCTGGGATTGGACCGCCCTCCATTACCTGCTGCCCACCGGTGTCACTGCCCCGTGGAGCAACCGCCAGCACGCCGCTCTCCTGCCGCGACCGCGCGCCACGGAACCCGCCGAGAGCGTTGCCCCGCAGGCCCTGTCCGGGGAGATCGCTCCGCCGCTTGGGTTCCGCGATCCTGCCTATCGCGAGCCGGTCGAGGAAGCGCCGCCCGCGCGTTTGGTGGAAAAAGCCCCCGCTCCGGTGGGCGAGGTTTTCGCGGATGGCGAAGCCGCTTCCGAAGAGCAACACGACGAGGCCCCCAGCCCGCGCCGCCGGCACCGCCGCCGGCGCACGAAGACCAACCTCGAAGGTCTCTGGATCGGCCTCACCATCCTGCTCGTCGGTGCCGCCGGGCTGGCTGCGGTGCTCCTCATCAAACGGGACGACGGCCCGCCGGCATCGGACATCGCCTCGGGGCGGCACACGCCGCTTCCCGCCCGTCCCGAGAGCACGCCTCGCCCCAAACCGGTTCGCCTCGACGTCCCGCCTACCCTCCCGGATTCCCCGATTCCGCCACCTGCCGAGCCGAGCTTTTTCCCATCAAAGCCGGGGCCTTTTTCTCCGACCCCGGCGACCCCGCCGCCGATCGAGCGCCGTGGCATCCTGCCCGGAACGTGAGCGCGCGGCCTGCGCCTAAACCCCGAGCACGGTCAGGACCACCGTCCGCGGGTGCGGCGCGCGGCGGTGCTCGAAAAGGAAAATGCCCTGCCAGGTGCCGAGTTGCAGCCGGCCTCGGGCGATCGGGATGACTTCGCTGGTCCGCGTGAGGACCATGCGGAAATGGCACGCAGCGGCTGTCGTTGATTGAAGAAGGAGAGCGACACCCTTTCTTGTTGCGGCTCCTACGGAGCGCCTTCTGCGCCTGCCCTTTTTGCCTTCCTTGCGGCCCTTCGGACGCGGTGGGTCTTGAGGTAGCACTCGCG
>CAYQBV010000459.1:0-3113 GCA_964415705.1 uncultured Chthoniobacter sp.
CCGCCACCGCCACTGATCGCGCCGTAGATAGTGAGCGCCTGGCCCGCTGCATTGGTGGTCAGCGTGTTGCCGCTGTTATTGACGTTCCCGAAAATCTGAATGTGGTTGCCGTTGGTGCTGTTCTCGGTCCAGGTCTGGACCGCACCCAAAGTCACGTCGGCATAAATGTTGATCCCCACGTTCAAGCTGGTGGTCGTGAGACCCGAGGTGATGCCGCCGCTGCCGATCGTCAGCTTGTAGCCATCGGCGTTGATGACCGCTGTCTCATTGATCCCCGCCATGGTCAGGCTCTTGATGCTAATGTCCGCACCGAGCGTCATGGCGTTGGAGGCAGTCACGTAGCCGAGGTTATCGAAGAAGAGATCCGTGCCGCTGCCGGGAATCAGAGCCTGCACGGCGGCCGGGCTCGTCGCCAGCGCCCAGTTGCTGACCGTTGATCCATTCGAGGCCGCCATCACATTGTTCACCGTAACTCCGCCAATAGCCGCCAGACCACCCCGCCAGTAGGCAGTGGTAATGGGTGCGGCGTTGGTAATCGCCACCGTAATGTTCTGGACATCGGGCCGGTCCAGCGCGCCGACGGTGAAGTTCGTGTTGTTATAAACGACGCCGAGGGTCGGCGTAGTCACCGGGGTTAGCAAGCTGCCGACGCCAGCCGTGATGAGGGTGTAGGTGCCGGTGGCACCGGTGGTGATGCCGTCGATGCCGCGGATGCTGATGCTATGCGCGGCGTTGCTGATGCTCGCAGCGCCCGTCACATTGATCGCCGCCCCGGTCAGCGAACTGCCGATGGCCGTGCCGATGATGGTGTTGGTTCCGCCGGTGATGCTCAGCGTGCCGCCGATGCTCATCTGCGCGTTGGCCGTGGGCGCATAGGTCAGGTTCGTTCCGACACCCATGGTCACGTTGTTGCCCGCGGCGCTCAGCGCATTGCCGCTGCGCACGAGCAGCGTGCTGCCGCTGTTTGTCACCGAGGTCGCCCCAGGGTAGGCGCTGGCGGCGTCGAGACGCAGGGAGCCGCCGCTGACCGCCACCGCCCCGGTGAAGGTATTCGAGTTGCCCAGAACCAGCCTACCGGTGTTGGTCTTGCTGATGCCCACGCCGCTGCCCGAGATGATGGCCGCGACGTTCATTTCCACGGCGGTGCTGGCGCTGTCCACGATGTTAAAGGTGCGCTGCAGCGCGTTGTTGAGGTTCAGGGTGCCGAGAGCCAGATTGCCGCTGATGGACGAGGTGTAAGCGCTGTTCTGGTTGATGTAACTCACATCGCCGCCGAGGGTCAGGGTATTCGCCCCCGTGACCACTGCCGAATAGGTGTTGCCCGCAGAGTTGAGGAAGTAGGTGTTGTTGTTGATGCTTCCCATCGTCAGCGTGCCGATGGCGAGGTTAAACCCATTCAGGTCAAAGGTGGCGGTCGAAGACCCAAGATTGTTGCTGACGATCAGGTTCGTATTGGCCGGAACCGCGCCTGCCACAGTGGGCTTGAGGGTGCCACCCATGACCACGGTCACGCCGTCGTAGTTGTTCGCCGCGTTGCTCAGGAGCAAGGTGCCGGCACCGCCTTTGACGAGGCCGCCGCCATTGTAGCCACCCGTGCCGCTGAGCGCGCCGGTGAAGGTCACGTTGCCGATGGTGTTCACGCCGTGGGGCGCGAAGCCGAGATCGATGGGTGCCGCAAACGTGAGCAGACCGCCGCCGAGACCCGAGCCGAGCGTGCCGCTGCCGGTGAAGACGACGTTGTTGATGATCGTGCGGGCCGTGGTGTCGGAAGCGAGGCCGCCGCCGTTGAAATTGATCCGGCCCGTGCCAACGGGGCCGCTGGTGACAGCTCCCACCGAACCGGTCGCATTGGCTCCGAGCTGGACCGCGCCATTGCTGATGATGGTGTCGCCGGTGTAGAGGTTTTGCGCACTGAGGACGAGGTTTCCGCTGCCGACTTTCTCGAGGGAATTGGCCGTGCTGCCGTTGCTGACCACGCCGCCCAAGGCGAGGAAGGTGGAGTTATTGACTCCGATAGAGCGGATGACGCCGGGGGCCGTGCCGAGCGAGACGGCGCCGGTGCTGAAGGTCAGACCGAAATTGCTGGCGCCGCCATAGGTGAAGCTGCCGTTGAGGGTGAGGTTGTTGGTGAACGTGGGAAGTTGCACGTTGTCGTTGTCGAGCGCGCCGCCGGCACCAACCACGGTGCCCGAGCCGAGCCCGGTCGCGCCGTTGATGAACAAGGTGCCAGCGTTGAGCACGACGCCGCCGGTGAAGGCGTTGGCCGTGCTGCGCAGGAAAAGGTTCTGGTAGCCGGACTTGACCAGCGTCAGGGCTCCGGTGTTGTCCACGATCGGCGCGTTGATGATGATGCCGCCCTGATTGCTGGTGGTGATGTAAAGGTTGTCCGCGGACGTGCTGTTCTGCCGGATCACGCCGCCGGAGCTGTTGATGTTCCAGTTGCCGTTGGAGTTATTGAAGAGACCGTTGGTTTCGAGGTTGAAGGTGCTGAGATTCAGCGTGTCGTTGCTGCCCTTGTCGCGGAGGGCCATCATCGTGCGGTTGCCGGTCAGGGTCGCGTTGCCGCTGCCGCCGCCGAACTCGACGCTGCCGGTAGTGTAGGCGCGGGTCGCATCGGTCCATGTGGTTTCCGCCGAGCCCGTGATGTTCGCTGGCAGGACGTTGCCCGAGCCGTCATAAACTGCGTAATCCCTTTGATACCCATTGTCGTTGCCCGTCGTCGCCCACGGGCCGATGATCACTCCGCCAGGCAGGTTTTGCCCAGCCCCTGCTCCGCTCGCCGCCGTCACCTTGACGAGGTTGGTCGTCGCGTTCGGCTGCGTGGTCTGCGCGGAAAAGGTCACCACCGAGGTGTTCGTGGCCCCAGCATGGGTCAGGCCGCTGAGGGTCAGCGTCTGGGTGTTGCCGACCTGGTTTTGGTCGGTGTTCAGGATGATGTCCGTCTGGCCGCCGGTCAGCGCCACGGTGCCGACGGTCTCGGCATAGGCGACCCCGACACTGGCCGAATTATTGAACTGGAGGTTGCCACCGTAGCCCGTGATGCCAGCGCCGTTGCCCACACGGTTGACGCCGGTCTGGTTGGTGGCGTTGGTCAGGAGGAGGGCGGCGCCACC
>CAYQBV010000460.1:0-3100 GCA_964415705.1 uncultured Chthoniobacter sp.
TCAACAGTCCGTTCATCTTCGAGATGAGTCGTGAATTCGCGAGACGCCTCGAAAAGGCTGCTGCGAATGCTCAAGACCGTCTCCAACTCGGATGGCAACTGGCGTATGGGCGACCGCCGACAGTGGAAGAAATTGCGGTGGCGACGGAGTTTCTTGAGACTCCGGTTGAGCCCACGAATTCGGATCGATTGAACCGTTGGGAGCAGTTATCGCACGCATTGCTGGCCAGCAACGAATTCATGTTCCTGCCATGAACACACATCACACCTAACCCACCACAACCTATGAACACACATCACTATTCACGTCGCGCATTCTTGCGAGGAGTTGGCGTCACCATGGCGCTGCCCTGGCTGGAGTCCTTCAATGTCTGGGGCGATGAACCGAGAAAGAACAAGCCTGCCAGCGAGGCACCGATCCGTCTCGCCGTCACGTTTTCCGGCAACGGATTCCAGTCGAAGGAATGGTGGGCCAAGGGCGAAGGCAAGGCGATGGAACTCGGGCGGGTGCTCGCGCCGTTGAACGAGTTCAAGGAGAAGCTCCTCTTCGTGCGCGGCTTGTATCATGAGGAGGCGCGCAAAGGAAATATTCACTCCTCGCAGACGGGCAACATGCTCTCTGGGGCGCCCATCGCCAGCGGTGGGGAGATTCGTTCGGGGACGAGCTTTGATCAGTTGCTCGCGCAAACTTATGGGCGGAGCACCAAGGTGCCGAGCCTCGTGCTGGCCTGCGAGAAGTCCAATCCCTCGGTGCACAAGAACTACTCGATGCTCTACAGCTCGCACATTTCGTGGAGTTCGCCGACGACCCCGACTCCGCTGGAACTTTACCCCGCGCTGGCCTTTGATCGGCTCTTCAAAGACGAGGCCTCACCGGCGGATAAGAGCGTCCTCGATGCCGTGCTCGCGGATGCCGAAGATTTGCGCCGGGGCATCAGCGGCAGCGATCAACGCAAGCTCGACGAGTATCTCGACAGCGTGCGCGATGTGGAGAAGCGCATCGAGAACGCCGGCAAACGCGGCGAGCTCCAAGGCTGGCGGCCCACGCTCGAAAAGCCGAACATCCAGCGTCCCGCCGACGGCATCCCCCAGGACATCGGCGAGCATATGCGCCTGATGTGCGACCTGCTTGTGCTTGGTTTCCAGACCGACACCACGCGCATCACCACCCTGAAACTAAACAACGACCACAGTGCCCTGCGCTTCCCCAATCTGCCCAGCGTCCAGCAGGCTGGGCACGGCATTGATTACATGATCCATCACCTGCTCAGCCACAGCGACGGCGAGGACTATCTCAAAGTGAACCAGCTCTTCATGGAGCAGCTCGCCTACATTGCCCGCAAACTCGACGCCATCCAAGAAGGTCCGCGCACGCTTCTCGATAACACCATGCTCATGCACTGCTCCAGCATGATGGCCGGCGCCAAGCACGACAACGACCAGCTCCCCATCATCGTCCTCGGCGGCGCGGGTGGCCGACTCAAAGGTGGCCGGGCGCTTGATTACAAAGACAAGCCTGACCGCCAGCTCTGCCGCCTTTTTATGTCGATGATGGAGAAGATGGAAGTGCGCCCGAAGACCTTCGGCGATGCGAAACTCCTGCTCGAGGAAGTCTAGGCGCGTCCCCTTGCACACCCATGGCACTTAATCAAACGAGCGCTCTCGCGAGCCTGAGACCTACTGACGACTGCGATGGAAACCTTCGCCTGAACGCCATGCTTGCCCAGTCCGATCACTTCAGCTGGAAAAAGCTCCATGCCATGGTGCGGATCGGCTGGCTGCTTGCCTTGATCCTCCTCCCAGCTCCGTTGACCGGAGCAGAGGAGACGCTTTATCGCGAAAATTTCGACTCCTATCGCGATGGGAGTCAGAACGCGGCGCAGGTTGGTTCGGGTCTCCGAGTGGCATTTGGGGGAAATTTTCCCGGCTGGTTGAAGGCTGGTCAGGGTGCGGTGCATGTTGTGGAAAGGACTGGCGGGGGAGAACTTGCGGCGATGATTTGGGAGGACAATGTGCTCACGCTGGAAAGTGGCATCGCGGCCAATGAACGCGGCCGGAACTACCTTGTGGAATACGATATTGGGCCCACGGTTTATGCCACGCCGCCGCAGGCCTCGGCGAAAACGGACGGGTTGATTTTCGAAGTGTTGCGCGTGGACGGTTCGGTGCTCGTCGCGCATCGGGATCATCCGGGTGCGTGGACGGGAAAGCAGGCGTTTCATCGGAGCGGTTTCGATTATTTGGGCGATGGTAGCGGGCCTGTGCGGCTGCGCATTCGTTCACTGGCTCGAGCGGGCCGGTTTGGCGGTGCCGTGGATAATCTGGAGGTGGCTGCACACAGCTTGGCGGCGGAGCATTTTAATGCCCGCGTGGCCCCCTTGCTCGCCCGGCATTGCCTGGAGTGCCACCGTGGCAGTGGGGCAAAGGGAAAGCTGGATTTGAGCAGGCGCGAAATGGCCATGCGCGGTGGCGAAAACGGTCCCGTGTTGGTGCCCGGCGATCTCGGGGCGAGCGAACTTTACTCGCAAATCGAAGCCGATGAAATGCCGCCCAAGCATCCGCTTCCGGATGCGGACAGAAAGATCATCCGGGACTGGATCAAGGCGGGCGCGGTATGGGGACAGCGCGCCCTCGATCCGTTCGTCTATTCGACGGGAAAGCGTGCGGGCTACGACTGGTGGTCGCTCCAACCGCTGCGTCCCAGCCAGCCACCCAGCAGCGATGAATCCTCAATGCAGGCGCTCAATGGCATTGACCGTTTTGTGTTGGCGAAACTCACCGCCAACGGCCTGCACCCATCGCCACGCGCCGAGCCCCGCACGTTGCTTCGCCGGCTCTACATTGACGTGACCGGCTTGCCACCCACGCCGGAGGACGTTACCGCCTTTGTCAGTGATCCCTCGCCGCAGGTTTGGGCGCGCTTCGTGGATAAGGTGCTCGATTCTCCCCAATATGGCGAGCGCTGGGCGCGTCACTGGCTGGACGTGGTGCGTTTCGGTGAGAGCGATGGCTACGAATACAACGGACCGCGCGACGCCTCGTGGCCCTATCGCGATTGGGTGATTCGCTCGCTGAATGAGGATCTGCCCTACGACAAATTC
>CAYQBV010000461.1:0-3080 GCA_964415705.1 uncultured Chthoniobacter sp.
CGGCATTGGCCGCGCTGTGCAGGCCGAAGCCGTGGCCTTCCTTTTTGGTCGTGAAGCCGTGGTTGAAGATGCGGTCCAGATTCTCCCGGGGGATGCCCACGCCGGTGTCGGCCACCGTGACCAGGACGCGCCCGCTCTCGTGGGTGGCGCGCACGGTGATGCGTTTCTCCGCCCGGCCCGCATCATCGCAGGCGTGCTTGGCGTTGCGCAGCAGGTTGATGAGGATTTGCAGCACCTGGTGTTTGTCCACGAAGACCGGCGGCAGATCGGTGGGGATTTCGCGGACCAGCTCGACCTCGTGGTTCTGGAAAGAGGCAGCGTTCATGCCCACCGCATCCTCGATCAGTTCGCCGGGGCTGACATTGTCCCGCAGGCCGGAGACCTTGGCGTAGCTCTGCTGCGCGGCCACGATGTCTTTGATGTGCTCGATGTTTTTCTGCAGCCCCGCCACTTCCGTGAGCTGGGTTTCGCGCTCGCGGGCGAAGGTCTCGACCAGTTTGGCGAGGAAGGCCGTGACCTTGGGCCCGCGCGGGTCGCTGGAAAAGAAAGCCCCAAGTTGATCGCCCTGTTCGTGCAGGAGGGTGACCACGCGGCCGAGGTCGGCCACCGGCGCCTTGCGGATCTGGCCGGAGACGAGGTTGGCGGAGACATTCACACTGTTGAGCACGTTGCCCACATTGTGCAGCACGTTCGTTGCCACCTCCGCCATCCCGGCCGCGCGGGAGACTTCGAGCAACTGCTTGTGCGCTTTGGCCAGCTCGGCCTCGGCGTCCTTCGCTTCGGTGATGTCCATCATCACTCCGTAGATCGTGTATTTACCGGACTCCGCGACGACGAAGACCCCCTGATCGCGAAACCAGCGCAGTTCGCCGGCCCGGGTGAACATCCGGTATTCGGAGTGCATCCTGCCCGTGCGCATGCCGTCCGCCTCGGCCGCGACGGGAATCGCGCGATCGTCGGGATGGATTTGTTCGAACCAGAGTCGCTCGGAGGCGAGCCACTCGTCCTGGGTGTAGCCGAGCATCGGCAGGACCTGCGGGCTCACGTAGGACCACGTGCAGGTCTCGCCGAGCGTAGCCTGGTAGGTGATGCCGGGCAATTGCTCGACGATGCCCCGGAATTTGAGTTCCGCGAGGCGCAGCGACTCGTCCGCTTCGCGTCGCAGGGTGATATCCTGAGCGAAGGACAGATTGTATTCCTGCCCTTCAAACTCAAACCAGTTGAGGCTCATTTCGATTGGGATGAAGTGGCCATCCTTGTGTCTTTGGCGCGTCTCGAAACACATCCTTCGGCGCTCCCGCAATTCCTGCCAATGCAATGGCCACCGTTCGACCGGGAAATCGGGGTCGAGATCGGTGATCGCCATGCCGAGCAGTTCGGTCTCGGTGTAGCCGAGCAGTTCGCAGGTGGCCTGGTTCACTCGGAGAATGCGGGCGTCGCGGGCGATCCAAAAGGTGATCGAGGAGGCTTGCTTGAACGAAAAGTCGCTTAGTTTGAGGGCCGATTCCGCCTGCTTGCGCACGCTGATGTCCATGTGGGTTCCGGCCATGCGGAGCGGCACCCCTTTGTTGCTGCGCTCCACCACCCGGCCTTGCGCCAGAATCCAGACCCAATGGCCGTCTTCATGCCGCATCCGGAACTCAGCCGCGTAATCCGCTGTGTCGCCCCGAAGGTGCGGGTGGAGAATCTCCTGGACCCCCGGCGCATCGTCCGGGTGCAGCAGGGACAACCAGGTGCCGACCTCGGGCGCCAGTTCATCCACCCCGAACGCCAGCATCGCGCACCAGCGCTGATCGAACGCCACACTCCCCGATGGCACATTCCAATCCCACAAGCCGAGGTCGGTAGCCGCGAGAGCGAGTTCCTGTCGCTCTTCGCTGTGCCGGAGTTTCTCTTCCGCTGCCTTGCGCGCGGTAATGTCCGTGCGAATCGCGATGTAGGCAGTTGGCTTTCCGTCCGGCCCCAGGAGTGGCACGAGTGTGGCATCGGTCCAGTAGAGCGCGCCTCCTTTGGTAAGGTTGCAGATCTCGCCATGCCAGACCTCGCCCTGCGCGATGGTCTTCCACATCTCCCTAAAGAATTTTTGCGAATGGATCCCGGAGTTCAGAATGCGGTGATTTTCGCCGAGCAGTTCCTTTCGCGCGTAGCCGCTGATCTCGCAGAACTTATCATTCGCGTAGGTGATCAACCCCATGACATTCGTCACCGCGACGATCGCGTGCTGGTCGAGCGCAAATTTCTGGTTTCCCAACTCGCGGAGCGCCGCATCCGTCTTGGCCAGAGAGTCGCGAAGAACGCGTGCCATGCGGCCGATTTCATCGTTGGTGACGGCGCCGACCCAGGCCGCTTCGCCTCGGTCACTGTGACTCACGGCGTTCGCCACGGCCGCGATGGGGCGCAATACCGTGTTATCGAGAAGCCGGTACCCGACGGCGGTGAGGACGGAAAACCCGACGAAAATGATGCTGAAAACCTCGACGGTCGAGGCGCGGATCGCGGCCTCCATGGGACGTGTGTCGAGGTGTACCATCACAGCCCCACGATGAAGCTTCCCATCCGCCATCTCCTCCTGGCTGAGGAGCAGCGGCGAACTCGCATCGAAGAGATGTTTCGTCGCGTTGAAGTGGTGGTGGCCCACATTGTTCCGCATGGCCTTGGCCAGATCATCGGCCACTTCTTCCCCGGGCAGATCGGTCAACAGTTTTCCCTTCCACAGGCTCCGCGTGGCGGCGAGCACGCGGGCGGGCGATCCGCCGACCACGACGATTTCAAGAACGTCCTTCTCCGCCCCGATGCTGCTGACGATGCGTTGCAATTCGCCCTCCGACGAGATGCTCTCGGCCGCGTAGTTCACCATGTTCCCGACGAGTTCCGCGCGCACCTGCAAGTCCCGGGATAATTGCTCGCGGGATCGCTGCTCGAGCGCGGCGATGACGAATCCGGCCACCACCACACCCAGGAGGAGCAGGGGCAGCAGCAGCTTGCGCCGCAGCGATCGCTCAGTGGGGCAGTCCGGTGGCGCACTAATGGCTTCGCGGACGGCACGATGAAGCGCGGGTTGGAGATCTGGGCGCGACGAT
>CAYQBV010000462.1:0-3073 GCA_964415705.1 uncultured Chthoniobacter sp.
GTCACAAGAACGCTGGCCGAATGGGACAAGAAGGTTTCCGAATTCAATCCGCAGAGAGACCTCGAGAAACGAGTTCAACAATACAACGAACGGGCCGCCCGCATGAAAGCCGATGGCAAACCAATTCCGGCTGACCGCAAAGTGCCGTCCGATTTGCAACCTGGCCCGGCCCTGGATATGAACCGCCCCGGCAATCTCTACGCCAGCATGCTCGCGCCCATCACCGGCATTTCGGTCAAGGGAGCCATCTGGCATCAGGGCTACAACGAGTCCGCCCAGCCGAATGGCCACAAATTGTATGCCCGGGTTTTTCCCGAGATGATCAAGGCGTGGCGCACTGCGTTCAATGATCCGGCCATGCCGTTCGGGATCATCACCCAGGAGACTCAGGGTGAGCCGCAGACCCTTGAGAACTTTCTGCCGGATATGGTGGACGAAGGAAATTACGTCCGCGAGGTCCACTACCAGACGTTCCTCAACCTCCGGAAAGCGGGCGATAAAACCATCGGCTACGCCAGTAGTCACGATCAGCACCGCGCCTGGTATCATCCGCAACTCAAGATCCAGGTGGGCGAGCGCATCGCTGGCTGGGCCTTGGCGACGCAATATGGAAAGCCGATTCGCTGGCTCCCACCGCAACTCAAAGAAGTCAAAACCGCCGATGGAAAACTCGTCTTGCAGCTCGACACCTGGGCAGGCCCGTATCACGACGGTCCGATCCAAGGCTTCGCCATTGCCGGCAAGGACGGGCGTTTCCAGCCGGCCAAGGCGCAATGGCTCGACAAGAATGCCGGCAAAGCCGGCGGCCCAAACTGGGAGCGATCCATTGTTGTTCTCACCAGTCCATTGGTGCCGGAGCCGATCTATTTCAGATATGCCTGGGCTCGGAATCCTCTGGAGAACCTTAAGTCCACCGACAACACGGGTCTGCCATTCGACACGCAGCGCAACGACACGTGGACGCTCGCCGACATGTATGAAATTTACACGGGCAAGAAACCCAAGACCCCCGCTGTCCTGGATGCCGTGGAAAACAGAAGTCTGACCCAGACATTGCAGGCCGAGGATCGCAAACGGCAGATCGAAGATGCAAAAGCGCTGCTCAAGGCCAATAACATCAAGGTTGAGGAACGATGAAATGAGTTCGATGACGGACTAAACCTTGCGCCACCCCCCGTTTCCAAGCCTTGAGTGCAGCGGCGCACAACAATCACAACATCACTCACAACCATGTTACCTTCACGACCATTCGCTGACTTTTTATCCGGAAAAAAGATGTGCATTAAAAGATGGGGACTTCTGTTCTCAATATTGTCTATTTTTTGCCGCACATCTTTTTGCCGGGCAGCCAACCTCGCATTTCTCGGTTGGGTTTTCGGTTTATCCACGTTGTCTGCTGCCGACTCGCCCCGGCTGGTTCTGGATAAGGACACGGGGATTTCGCTCCGGGAAGGGTTTGATGCGGAGTTGCTTTACGAGGTGCCGAAATCTCAGGGTTCCTGGGTGGCGATGGCCTTTGATCCGAAGGGCCGCCTCATCGTTTCCGATCAGGATGACCAGGGCGCGTTCCGCGTGACGCTGCCTGCCGAGGGGGCGGCCATCAAGGTCGAGAGCCTGCCGGGGTTTCCTTATGAGCCGGTGGATTGGGGGAAACGCAAGGTCGGCGGGGCGCTGGGTTTTCTCTACGCATTCGACAGTCTCTACATGGCGAACATGCGCGGGTTTTATCGCATCAGGGACACGGATGGTGATGACCAGTTTGACGAGTTCACGCTGCTGAAAAAACTGGACATGGGCTACGAGCACTCCGCGCATTCCATCATCCCGACCGCCGACGGCAAGGGGTTGTATTTGGTGAGTGGCAATTTCACCCGGGTGCCGAAGGGAACGACTACCATGCAGCCGCCGGTGTGGCAGGAGGACACGCTCCACCCGACAATTCCCGACCCGATGGGACACGCGGTGGGGCTGAAGCCGCCGGGCGGTTGGGTGTGCCGGATTTCGCCCGACGGCCAGGACTGGAAAATGATCGCCTCGGGTTTCCGCAATTCCGTCGATATCGCGCTGAATCGCGAGGGCGAGCTGTTCACTTATGATTCCGACATGGAGTTCGACGTCGGCGTCCCGTGGTATCGGCCCACGCGGATCAATCACATCACCAGCGGCGCGGAGTTTGGCTGGCGCGCGGGCTCGGGTGTGTGGCTGGATTATTTCGCGGATAGCAACGGGTCGGTGCTCGATGTCGGACCAGGCTCACCGACGGCCATGAGCTTCGGCCATCACTCCAATTTCCCGGCGGAGTTTCAAGACAAGCTCTTCATCTGCGACTGGACATTCGGCACGATTTTCACCGTGGCGATGCAGGAAAGCGGTTCCTCTTACACCGGCACGAAGACGGAGTTTCTGCACGGCAGCCCGCTGAACATTGCGGCCATGCGCTTCGGTCCTGACGGCGCGATGTATTTCCTCACCGGCGGCCGCACGACGGCAGCGCGCCTTTATCGAATCCGCCACACCGGCACGAAATCGGGACCTGCGCGGACGCTGCACGCAAACAGCGAACTCCGGGCATTGCGCCACTCGCTGGAGAAGCTCCACGTTCGTGGCGACGGCGGCGAAGCGGTGGAAAAGGCATGGCCGCATCTCGCACACGACGACCGCGCCATCCGCTATGCAGCGCGCATCGCCATCGAATGCCAGGACCTCGCGCTCTGGCGTGAAAAGGTCTTCGCGGAGAAAAGCCCGCGCGCGGCGATTTATGCGGGCATCGCTCTGAGCCGCCATGGCGACAAGTCCTTATCCGGGCGGCTGCTCGACAAACTCGGCGAGGTGCCTTTTGACTCGCTCTCGAAAGAAGACCAGCTCGCGCTGCTCCGCGCCTACGCGCTTTGCTTCCTGCGAATGGGCCAGGCCACAGCGGAAAAAGCGGCGGCCATCATCGCGAAGCTGGACGCGCATTTCCCGTCGAAAGACGACACGGTGAACGCCGAGCTTTGCCGCGTGCTCGCCTCGCTCGACGCACCGACGGTGGTGCGCAAGACCATCGAGCTGATGAGGGCCACCCGCGCCGAGA
>CAYQBV010000463.1:0-3067 GCA_964415705.1 uncultured Chthoniobacter sp.
GGCGGCGTCCCGCCGGGCGCTGCCGCAGGCGCAACCCAGCGCCCTCGCTGCGCTCGCCCTGGCCGCCACCGCTGCGAACGCAGCTCCCACGGCGCGCGTCGCGTCGGGCTGCCCTTCGGGCCAGCGCCAGCACTACGTCCGCCGTCCTGCCGCAAGGGCGTTCTACGAGCGGAGCGTGTCTGCGCTCACGCCGTTCGCGAGTGTGGCGCTCCGCGCGTAATCCGCCGCAGCCCCGCCTCGCTCCGCTCGCACCGCGCTGCGTCCGGCTCCGGCTGTCGCCTCCGCCTCGCTCTCGCCGCCGCGCGATCCTCCCGCTCCATTTGCCTGCCCATCGCGCGCAGCGGCGTGCCGATTCTGCCGCCATCCTGCCGCTCCATCCGCCTTGCCCTCACCAGGTCGCCAGCCGCTCTCCTCCGGCGTGGAATGGCTCTCGATCCTCGCGTGTGTGACGAGCAAGGGCGCTCGCCGGCGCTCCCTCGCAACTCCCCGCCTCGGGAGGAACTTCGCTGCGCGCTACGCTTGCCCGCTGGCGCGATGCTCAGGGTGCAGACAGTCCCAGCAGGCCGGCGGCGCGTTGACAAGGCAAACGCTTGCGCGTAATTTCAAACCGGTAGTTGCGTTGAGTTTGCTCCGGCGCAATTGCTGCTCAGAACCAAACCGAACTCACAATGCCCGCGACATCTCCAGTCCAGATTGCAGCGCAAAACCTTGAGAACATTGAACTCACACAGGAATGGAGAGACACAGCCTGGCAACCGGAAATCGTGGTAATTTGCAAGCCCAAGATCATGCCAGCTCCGAAACCCGCGAACTGGTTGAAGTTTTACGGAAGCTGGGAGAATTTCTGCAAGGCGATGCACAAGTCGATTGGCAGGAAGATCGGAAGCGGTGTGCTGACCTTCTCCGAGGATTGGCCGCAGACTGCGAAAAAAGTTTCTCGCTAAACAAGCGCCTGCGTGAAGGCGTAACTGAAACGGAAACCGGTGGTAGCGAGCATCTCATCATCAGATTCGAGGCCGAGCCCGACAGGATTTTCAAAACGACTTTTGGTGACAATCTCGGGTGTCGAAGCGATTTTTTCAGCCACGATCCTGAATTGACGGGTAAGCATTTTCACGCCACCGGCAACGCGGACCCGTTTTTTTACCTCCAACGATGGGTGTATCTCAATTCGATCAGCGATTACCAGACCCGTTACGAGGGAGTTTTGGCACCCGAACGAGCAGGACACCTACCGCGCATTTGTGTGAGCCAGCCTTTCATCGAACGAATACGCGATCCGAATGAGCAGGAAATCGAGCAGGCACTGCTGCGGTACGGCTACCGCAAGATCAGTGCGGATGCTTTCTTGAATGATGAAAACGAGATCCTACTCACTGACGCGGCCCCTCGAAACGTAGGCATCGAGCGGGGGATTCCGACTCCGTTCGACGCCATCGCTGAAATGGCACCCAAGCGCGTTTTGGAGTGGGCGAGGGGGTAAGGTTCGCCGTGCTGCGCTGCTTCCCTCGCACTGGACAAGAGCCGCAGAAAACGACAAAAATAGACCCGTAGAACAACGAGATTCGGCAACCAAACGGCAACAGCTACCGCAATACAGAGTGAAAGCACGGATTTCTAATCCGGCGGTCGTGGGTTCGAATCCCGCCGGGCGCGCCGGAACTTGAGCGGTCAGCGGGTTTATCGGGTTGGCTGAACGGTCATGAGGGATCGGACTGCGAACGGGGCAGGAAAAATGGTGGGTTCCGCGTTTCGTGATTCCCTCGCGCCGGGGCGTTCGGTAGAGACGAGATTATGTTCGCGCCCCTGCTCGTATCGTTTTTCTTTGGCCTTTGTGGAGCTGCGGCTTTCGCTGCGGAGATTTCCGGTCAGCCGAAGGTGAGCGCGGTGATGGGGAGTTCGGTGGTGATTTCGTGGCAGACGGATGTGGAGACGGGTACGCGGGTGAGCTACGGGCTGGCGGCAGCTCAACTGACGGAGCGCGCCGAGGGCGGGGTGGGGACGACGCATGAGGTGACGGTGACTGGGTTGAAGCCGGGGGCGAAGTATTTCTACGCGGTGGGCACGGTAAGGAAGAAGCTGGCGACGGGGGAGTTTGCGACTTCGGGATCGCCGGTGACGGTGGCTTCGCCGGCGTCGTCCTCGCCGGCAGCGACTGCGCCGGTGGCGAAATCGAAGTCGCTGATCGGCAAGATTTTTTCGCCAAAGACGGAAGCGCCGCCGACGCGGGAGACATGGGGCAGCATGGCTTCGCTGGCGGATCACTTCGCAAGGCACGGGGGCGATTTTCAGGCGAAGGACGCCGACGATTACGCGCGGATGGCGTGGCGGTTTGGCGAGCAGGCCAAGCAGGGTGGCCTGCAGGTGAAGATGGACGAGGACGGGACGCGACGGGTTTACGATCCGAAGAGCGGGGCGTTCGCGGCATACAATGCCAACGGAACCACGAAGACGTATTTTAAGCCGAACAGCCGCGACTATTTTGCGCGTCAACCGGGTCGCTTGGTGAATGCCCGCACGCCTTGAAGCCTATGAAACACCTATGCCCGGCCTGCCGTTGGCCAAATTTGGAAGAATCTCCGCGCGCGAAATCCGGTGGCGGATCTTATGAGATCTGCCCGTCGTGCGGTTTCCAGTCCGGCGTTTCGGACGATGATGACGGGGTGACGCCCGCGACTTGGCGGAAAGTGTGGGTCGAGCGCGGAATGCCGTGGTCGAGTGTCGGGCAGCCTGTGCCGGCGCAGTGGAATCCCACGGAGCAGGTCAAGAAGCGAAAGCCGAAAAGCTGATCCCGGCGGGCGTGGACAGATGGCTGATCGGAGTGGTGGTGGGCGGATGGAAAATAGGCGCAATTTCTTTTTGACACCCTAAGGGCACTTGCTACTTTGCCCGCTCGCTTGCCGGGAAATTGTGGAGAGAGAGCCTGACCAAACACGAGGGGAAACCCGGGTGCGAGTCGGGTTTTTTCGCCCTCTAGACCAGTGGGCGGCCGGCGCTTTAAGTCCCGTATTTAACCGTGCTGGATGCAGTGCCTGCGTAGCTCAGTTGGTAGAGCACGTCCTTGGTA
>CAYQBV010000464.1:0-3066 GCA_964415705.1 uncultured Chthoniobacter sp.
CTACAACGCGCAGCTCGCGTGGCTGGCGCTCGCGCCGATCCCGCTGCTCGTCGCCGGCGCGCTCCTCTACACGCTCACCGCGCCGCGCCGCTACCGGCTCCAGCGCAAGGCTTCGTCGGCCATGAACGCGCTGCTGCACGACAACCTCGCGGGCATCCGGCAGATCAAAACGTACGTTCGCGAGCGCGAGGAACACGCGCGCTTCAACGGCGTGAGCCAGCAGCTTCGCGCGGCGACGCTGACGGTGATGAAAGTGTGGGCGCTCTACAATCCGGCGATGAGTTTCCTCGGCGCGTGCGGCGCGGTGCTCGTGGTCGGCTTCGGCGGGCGCGCGGTGCTGCGCGGGGAAATGGGCGTGGGCGATCTCGTGGCGGTGCTGTGGCTGGTCGGCGCGCTTTACGATCCGGTGGGAAAACTCCACTCGCTCAACCAGCTCGTGCAGGCGGGACGCGCGGCGGGCGAGCGCGTCTTCGAAATCCTCGACACGCCCGCCGAGCCCGGCCGGGTGGAGCACGACGAGCCGGTGAGCATCGTCGGCGACGTGCGTTTTCAGGACGTGGGTTTCGCGTATTCCGAAGAGTTGCCGGTGCTGCATCACATCTCGCTCCAAGCGCGCCCCGGCGAGACCGTGGCGCTCGTCGGCCACACCGGCGCGGGGAAAAGCACGCTCGTGAACCTGCTCACGCGCTTCTACGAATTCGACGACGGCGAAATCCTCATCGACGGAAAACCGCTCCGCGATTTTTCGAAAAGCGCGCTGCGCTCCGCCGTCGGGATGGTCACGCAGGAGAGCTTCCTGTTCAACGGTTCCATCCGCGACAACCTCCGCCTCGGCAAACCCACCGCGACCGACGCCGAACTCCTCGCCGCCCTCGAAGCCGCGAACGCGCGCGCTTTCGTCGATCGGCTGCCGGAGGGCCTGGGCACAGTCGTTGGCGAGCGCGGGGTAAAACTGAGCGTCGGCGAAAAGCAGCGGGTCTCCATCGCCCGCGCCCTGCTCAAAGACCCGCCCATCCTCGTCCTCGACGAAGCCACCGCGAGCGTGGACACGGAGACCGAGCGGCTCATCCAGCAGGCGCTCGACCGGCTCATGGCGCAGCGCACCAGCTTCGTCATCGCCCACCGCCTCTCGACCGTGCGCCACGCCGACCAGATCCTCGTCATGGACCGCGGCCGCATCGTCGAGCGCGGCCGCCACGAAGACCTCCTCGCCCTCGGCGGCATCTACGCGCGGCTCTGCGCGAGCAGCTTTTTAGAGAAGGCGGACGCGCCGGAACTGGCGGCGCGGTGAGTGGGAGGTGGCGCGGTAACGCGATCTGCGTGTTCCCACGATGGAGCTGGTAGCGATTCACGCTTTCCTCGACACGGATTTCGTCTCCGCTCACCATTTTGCTCTGTCTGTCGAAACCACTTGAACGGCTGACCATCGAAAACTTTGCCGGAATCAAACAACTTGATCTGGAGATTCGCCCCTTCACGGTATTGATCGGGCCGCAGAGCGTCGGGAAGAGCATCACGGCCAAGTTGCTCTATTTTTTCAAGAGCGTTCCCCTTGCTTTGCTAAGAGCTGCGAACTCCGAAACCCAATCATCGCCGGAGGATGTGGCATTGAAGCTGTTCGGCGATCTCCTTCCCACCCCGACGCATGCCGGCGGAAGCTCGACGGTTACTTATTCAATAGGTAACTCGAAGATCTGTCTTAAGCACACTGGCGAACACCGGGCGCAATAGAAAATCAGCCTGCCTGCTGCACTTCGTGAGGAATTTCCCAGATTAATAGAAGCGCTGGGTAAGACGCGCGAAGAGAAGAACAAGCAGGATACAGCGACTCTCGGGCATATGTTGAACGTGGAGTAGGCGACGCAAGAGGCGTTCTTGCAGCTTGCTGATCAGGTGCTCCCGGGCTCGGCCAACACCCCGTATTTCATCCCGGCTGGCCGGTCTTTTATGCGCAGATTGAACGGGATTTCGCATCGTTCTTCCAATCTGCAACGCTCGATCCCTTTGTCGCAGAGTTCGGGAAATTTTTTGCGAGGATCAAGAGCCGCCGAGCCCGTGTGCGCGAGGATCTTCCGGCAGGAAAACCTGCGCACCTGCTAGTCGAGAACTTACTTAGCGGGAATTACGTTCGGGAGGGACAGGACGACTTCATTGATTCGCGCGACGGACGGAAGCTGCCACCCAAGCTGTGGTCATCCGGGCAGCAGGAAGCCCACCTTTTCCCGAGCGCGCAGCGCACGATGACGGAGTTGCTCTCTCTCGCTTTCAATGCACATGAACCAGCGATGCAGATTTTCATTACCACCCACAGCCCTTACATCCTCACGACCGTCAATAACCTGCTCTTGGCGGGCCAACTCTACCAAAAAACAATTTCCGCGCGGAAGAAATCGGCCTTGGCAAAGATCGTCCCTGCTGACCGCGCATTGATGCCGGGAACCGTCGGCGCGTTTTATCTGGATCAGAATGGTTGCCGTTCGATTCTCGACACCGAAACCGATCTTATCGGGACGAGTGCGATTGACGAGTTTTCCGGCAATCTCCATGAGCAATTCGATGCCCTGCTGGATTTCGAGCGCCCATGACGCCGATTCCGCCGAAGTGTTTCAAAGAAAAAGGGCACACGGGTCGCACGCTTGTTGGCGAAGAACGTCGGCGGCGCATGGTATTCTGCAAACCGGATGGCTGCGCTGCCGACAAAATCCAAGTGGATGGCTGCGTTTTGCCTCAAGGGCCAGCGTGTGACTATCTGGTGCGTGACCGGAAGGGACGCCATCACTTCGTCGAATTGAAAGGAAAGCACGACGAAGAAGCCCTCAAACAAATCGAAGCGACCATTCCTCATTTCGTGCCCTTTGGCTCGAAGGCAGCGATTTGGTGCTTTGTTGTCGGCTCCGGCTCATCCCCGGCGACTTTGCCAGGAATTCAGTCGAGAAAGAGATCGATCCGCAAGCGGTGGGAGACCGCAGTGATCTTCGTGAAGACAAATGTCTGCGAACACTTGCTCGGTGCATACTGAGCAGTCTTTAGTATAGACTACACGCGTAAAGGGTGTAATAGTGTTGG
>CAYQBV010000465.1:0-3061 GCA_964415705.1 uncultured Chthoniobacter sp.
TTTCCGCCCGCGCGGAAACCCACGCCGCCCGCGCGCCGCGCATTGAGCAGCACGGCGGCGAGCGCGAGCAGCAGGATGACGCGCGCAGCGGTGAGCAATCGCTCGACGCCGAGCGGGATGAGGATGGGCCGCACCGACTGCGCCGCGGTGACCGGACCGTTCCAGCCAAAACTCACCGTCCGCCATCTCCATTCGGGAATTCCGGGGCCGGTCTGGATGCGGGCTTTGGTGTCGTATTGGAGGTTGTCGCCGGAGGATTTGCCGTAAGACCAACTGCTGCGACCGCCGCGCTTAGCCGAAGAGGCCCCGGCATCAAGGCCCAGAATGTTTGGGGCTTCATCAGCCTGCCGACTCTGAACAGGTTGAGGGATCTGCGGCGGCGAAATTTTCGCATCGTTCTCCAGGCCACTGGCGTTTCCGGCAAAGTCCATTTGCTGGGCGAAAGGATCTCGCCCGCCGACCCGCTCCAACTGCGGATACAGCGCCTGCTGCACCTGCCGGGCGAGGAAGGGCACGAGGACGAGGATGAACGCGGTGATGGCGAGCCATTTTCCCCAGCCGACGAGGCGGCGGCCCCAGCCTTCGGGCACCACGCGCAGGAGCGCGAGCGGGACGAGGAGGACGAGCCAGACGTAACGGGGCGCGCCGAGTTCGTGATACGAAAGGCCGAACGCGAGGAACGCGAGCAGCGCCGCGCCGAAGCCCCACAGGCGGAAGACGGCGAGGGTGAAGATGAGCAGGAGAAAGAGATCGAGCAGCGTCCAGGCGGTGAGCCAGTCGCCTTCAACGTAATCCGCGCCGAAGAGCGCGAAGAGCCGCCAGCCGGGCGGGAGATTGAGCGTGACGCTTAGTGAGTCGGCGTCGGTCTGCCAACCAGCGGCGGGGAGTGCGCGCGCGCGGCTCATGCGGCCGGTGGCTTCGAGATCGACGCCGCGGGTGCGGATTTCCACGCCGGGCGCGGTGCCTTGCGGGTTGCGCGTGATGAGCTGGCCCTGGCCGCCGCTGCGCACGGAGCCAAGGTCCTGGCCGGGCGCGGCATCGAGCCGCCAGATCTGCTGCATCGCGCCGGTGATGCGGTCGCGAAAGGTGAACGCGCTCCCGTTTTCATCGAGCCACCACTCGCGCGCGATGCTCAGCCCGGCGGGCCGCTGCTCGCCCATGCCGCGCTGGCGCTCGGTGAGGCCAAAGGGCGCGGTGGTGTCCCAGCGATAGACTGGTAGTTCGCGCCATTTGTCCGGGAAGGTCGTTTGCGAGACATCGACCGCGGGCGCGCCGGTGATCTCGACCGTGCGGAAATCCGGCTGCGCGCGGAACGCGACGAACATCTCGGCCACAGCGGGGCGCGCGGTTTTCGCGAAGCCGAACTCCTTCGGGTTGTCGAAGCGGAAGGCGCTGGCGTGGAGCGTCCATTTGCCCGCGCGCACCTGCGCCTTCATGCGTCCGGCGTCGTCCACCGCGACGGGGATGGGGCTCTCGATGGCGGCGAGCTTCCAGCCTTCGGGCAGGATGATGCCGAGGTCTTCCTCGCGGCTTTTGCCGGAGACGGTCAGCTCGATCTCGGTGCGCAGCCAGAGCGGGATGCCGTCCTCGAGGGCGGCGTAGAGTTTGACCGCGAGAAAGTTTTTGTCGGCCTCCTCGGTCGAGCCGTCGCGCTTCAGCCAGAGCACGCCCTGCGCGTCCCACGCGGGCGCGTCCACGGGTTTGCCCTCGAGGGTCAGCGCGAGGATGCCGATGGCGCGCGGCACCGGGAGGCGCTGCGGGATTCCGCTCCAGCGAAACGCGCCCTCGATCCGATGCGTGCCCGCGCGCAGACGGACGGACGGTTGGCCGTCGTGCTCGGTGACAGCGAGCGCGTCCTCGCCCGCGCGGACCTCCAGCGGCCAGGCATCCGGCCCGCCGGGGAGCGGCACCCACGTTTCGCGGAAAACGGTGACGCTGAAATCGAAGCGCCCGCCCGTTTTGGCGATCTGCAACGCGAGGCGCGACGGCCAGAAACACACGCGCTTTTTCCCGTCGCTGAAAATCGCCGGGCAGTCGCGATCCTCGTCGCCCCAAGTGGCCCACGTTTCCCACGGCTTGAGCGGGTCGGGGATCGGCTTGTCCGCCGCGCGCGCGGAAAAGGAAAACGCCGCGAGCGCGGCGAGAAGGACGAGACGGAGCGTGCGGGAGGGGAGCGGGTTCATCGGCGTGCGGGGAGGGTGGGAGGGTGGGAGGGTTGAGTATTCAGTATTCAGTGTTCAGTGTGCAGTTCTGAATCCGCTGCTGAGCGCTCAATTCTGAACAGTGAAAACTGAATACTGAATACTGAATACTGCCCACTGCCCACTGCCCATTCCGCCTACTGCCAGGAGATGATGTCGTCGGATTTGTCGCTGCCGGACCGATAGCTGCCGCCGAGGCCGAGCTTGCCGTCCTTGCCGAGCGAGTATGCCCCGGCGCCGACGCGCGGGCCGTTCGTTGGGCCGTTGAAGTCCGTGTAGGGGAGCGTGGTCAGTTCGTTGTCCGAATCCACGTCCAGCGCCACGCAATACTGCGCGCCCCACGGATCGAAATATGCGCCGTCCGATCCGAAGCCGTTTTTCGGTTTCGCCGGATTGCTGGCCGTCTTGTCCTCGTAAAAGACCACCTTTTTGGGGTTGATCGCGTGGTCTCGATTTGTCCCATTCGGGATCGCGCGGAGGATGTTGAAAAGGTTGTCGTTGCTCGCGGCCGCGCGCCCCTCGGGGTCGCCGACGATCACGTCCGCCGGAGTCGCGGGCGCGGCGGCGAGCGGGTTGGGAAATTTGCCATACTCCGTCTGGTAGGCTTTGGCGGCGATGATGATGCTTTGGCAAACGCGCGCGGCAGCGGGATAGTGGGCGCGGGTGCGCATTAGGGAGAGCCCCGGAAAAAGCAGGGCCATGAGGATGGCGATGATCGCGATGACGGTGAGCAATTCGACCAGCGTAAAGGCACGCCGGAGACGACGGGAGAGCGGTGGAGGGAGGTTCATGGGGGGCGATTTTGGTACCGCGAAATTACGAGCGACCCCGCCCATGACAACGAGAGTTTTCGACCAAAC
>CAYQBV010000466.1:0-3058 GCA_964415705.1 uncultured Chthoniobacter sp.
GTAGGTGGTGACGGGGTTGCGCTGGCGGGCGGGCCGAGCGTGCTCCTGGGCGGCTAGTTCCTCCACGCGGGCTTGGTCGGCGGAGCGGACTGGAGTGGATTTGCGCCATTCCGCGAGGCAGAACGAGAGGATGTCGGCGGGCTTGATGGTGCGGCGGAGCAGGTTGATGAAACCGGCGGAGGATTCCTTGCCAAGGACGATGTCGCCGTCGCCGTCGCCGGCGTCGTCGCGGTAGGCGGGGATGAAGCGCGCGGAGTTTTTCCAGACGAAGAGCAGCGCGATGAGCAGGATGCCGGCGACGACGCCGTGGAGCCGGTACTTGCGGGCGAGCGAAGCGATGCCGGGATCATCGCGCACGCCGAGGTGCTCTTCGTCAAAGACCAGCGCGGGTGGGCCGTCGAAGAGGTGGGCGAGGAGCTGCGGATGGCGCTCATTACGCATCGCCTCGTTGCTCAGGAAATAGGAATCCGCCGCGAGCACGATACTGCCGCGGCCGAGGCGGCGTTCGATGACCACCGGCTTGCCGCTGCACTCATAGAGCACCTTCCACTCGGGCTTGAGGTCTTTGAAACAGAGCGCCGTGTGCCAGGAGATCGCGGGTTCCAGCTTGGACTTTTCGTCGGCGAGCACCGCCTCGCGGTCGTATTCGTGTTCTTGGTCAGCGGACAGGTAGTCGAAGGCAAAGCCCCAGCGCTGGGCGACATCGCCAAAGCTGATCGCCGGATTATTTTCCGGCTCATCATCCTCTTCCTCGCCCTTGGCATCCGCGGGCGATTTCTTCTCAGCGTCGCGGCTTTTCGCCCCGAGCTTTTTGCCCTTCAGTTTTTTCGCCGCCTTGCGCGCCTCCTGTTTCTTGGCGCGGGCTTCCTCGTCGGCGCGTTTGTCGTCCGCGGAGACCGGCGCATTTTCCACCGGCGCAAACGCAAAAACCGCACGCGTTCCACCGAGCACGAGCGCATTGAAGGCGCTCAGCTCGCGGCTTTCCCAATAGGCCCGGTGGGTGACTCCGGCATAGATCAGCGTGATCGGCGTGGCGGGCCGGAGCCGCGGCAGCGGGCCGAAATTGCGGGTGGCCGCCAGCTCGGGCAGGCGGTCGAGCGCCTCGAAAATGCCCTTCGCGCCGAGCGGATCGCTGCGGAGCGTGGAGTAGGGCGGGTAAACGTCGCCCTTTTCGTAGCGCAGGACGAAGAGCTGCGCGACGCCGTAGAGAAAGAGTGCGGCGAGCGCGGCGACGGCGATGACGAGCGGTTTCCTCAGCATGCGCGGATGCGTTCGAGGTTTTGGGAGAAGTCGCCGAGCGTCGCGTCGGTGACTTCGTGATCGCCGTACCAAGCGCGCTCAAAGGCGTCGAGATTGCGGTCGAATGCCCCGAGCAGCTCGGAGTTCGCGCGGGCGCGGCGCTGGAGTTCGCGATCGTAATCGTGGTTCGATTTGTGGCGCGCGAGGCGAATGAGTTCGCGGTGCCCGAGGTGTGCGAGGCTGGCGAGATAGGACGCGCGGAGGGCCAGCCGGAGCTGCCCGCTTTCCCGCAACTCGCGGGCGAGCTGCAGCCAGCCGTCCTCCGGGAGCTGATCGGCGGTCACGTTTTCGGCGTTCAAATCCGGCCGCACCGCGACCGCCTCGGCCACGGCCACCGCGCGCGGCCGGCGGCGGCGCACGAGCAGCACGATGAGGACGATCGCCGCGACCACGACCAGCGCGATGGCGATGGCGCGAATGTTTCCAAACCAACTCAGCAACCCGCCGCCGCCGCTGGAGCTGGCTTCCCGCTCGGGGAAAACCCAGTCGAAGATCTTCTTCATGATGTTGCCCATCCACTTGGTGATGGACTTGACGCGCTGGCCCATCCACTCGCCGAAATCCTTCATGAGCTTGCCAAGCCACGAGTCCTGCTCGACCTGCGCCTGCTTTTCGCGCGGCGCACGCCAGGAGTATTCGCGGCGCGCGAGCACGTCGTCGAGGGATGCGCTGAGTTCGGTCGAGCCGACTTTGGGCTCCTGCTTCATCGCGGCATGCGCGGGCGCGGGGCCGAGGGTGCCGAGGAAAAGCAGCGCCAGCACCGCGAAGGTGGCAGCGGGCGGCGCGGCGCGGCGGGCGGTCTTGAGCTGCACCTCGAGATCCGCCCCGCTGCGGAGCGAGCTGCCGGCGAAGCAGCGCAGGACGTTGATCGCCTTGCGCAGGGGATCGAGGCAGAGGTAAAGCGTGGCGAGGGACGCGGCCAGCGTGGTGAAGTTCAGCATGCCCGTCGCGTGCTGGGAAAACATGCTCTCGACGCCGAAGAACATCCGCCCGAGCTGCGGCACGCTGAAGATGAGGATCGCGATATTCAGCCAGACGAAAAAGCCGAACGCCACAAGCAGCGACGCGGCGAAGTGCGCCTGCAACGGCCACAGCAGACACTGCGCAAAAGAGCGCCGGAAAAGCGCCCACACGCCGTCGTCTTCGCCATCGCCGAGGACGGTCACGTTTTGGAAAAACGTGGCCACCCAGACGTAGGGCAGCGTGAGCACGAGCGCGAGCGGGCGCACGATGAGACCAAGCGGCTGGAGCGCGATCTGCGCGACGACGAGCCGCGCCATGCGACGCGTGGTCCAGGTCGGCGGATCGAGCAGCAGCAGCTCAGCGCGCAGGCGGCAGCAGAAGACGGCCTGCCAGCATTTCATCCACAACCACGCCGTGGCCAGCGCCACCGACGCGCCGGCCAGCCGCGCTTCGGCGTCGGCGCTGTGGCCCATATCGAAGTAAAAATAGAGCGCGCCGAGCATACCCGGCACCGTGCCGATGAAGTAGGCGAGCCACGCGGAAAGCGGCGCGCGGCGGAGCAGGCGCACGGCGTCTTCGAGCAGATCGCTGGCGGGCTGACCGCTGCGCTGGAGGTCGCGGCGTTTCATTCGTCGTCGAGGCTGTCGAGGAAGGACCGCTCCCAGAGCGAACCTTTGTGAAAGGAATCCGGCAGCGCGAGCAGGGCGCTGCCGATGAGGTAGAAAAAGAACACCGCAAGGAGCAGCCCGGCGGTGGCCTGGACGACGGGCCAGAGATTCATCCGCCGACGCGCGGG
>CAYQBV010000467.1:0-3042 GCA_964415705.1 uncultured Chthoniobacter sp.
TCGTTTGAGTATTCGTGTGTTCATGGCGTTGGTGCGTGCCGGAGTTTGGCGAGGTGGCTGATTTGATCCAGAGGATTTCGCCCCAGGTCGCCGTTGGCAATTGTTCCTGGGAGCGCCGGCGTCTCGCCGGCATTTTGCGGTTACGTTTGCGTTGTTCATTTTCAATTCAACTCGCCGGCGGTCCCAGGGAGGCGGCCGTTTCACTGCGCAGGCGTTTTGAGTGTTGCGCCTGCAGGCCAGTTCGCGCCTTGCGCAATCCAGCCGCTGAGTTTTGCAATCTCATCCTTCGTCAGCGCCGGATACTTCGCTCGTTTGCCCAATGGCGGCATTTCGAGGTCTTCCACTTGATCGGTCACCATGCGGATCAACGGACTGGCGTCCGGCTTTCCGGGAACGATCGCTGGCTCACCGCTCTGGCCGCCCTTGAGCAGGCCCGCGACGGTCTCGAGGCTGAAATCGCCCTTCAACTTCTCGCCGCTGTGGCAATCGAAACAGGACTTCTGGAAGATCGGCAGGATGTCGCGCGTGAAGACTGGGTCGGCGGGCATGGCGGCCTTTGCAGTCGGCGTGGGTTCGGTCGCAGGCTTGGAATACTTCGCCATCAGCCCTTGCGCGGTCGGGAAGCTCTCCTGTTTGGCGGTCGGTTCGATCTCGTTCATAAGAGCGATGGCGGCCCATGCGGTGCCGCCCGCGGAAATCCACTGGTCCCGTCCGTGAGGAAAGCCGCTGTCGAAGTGCGGTTGCAGCGGCCAGGTGCGCGTTGGCACCCACCACGAGCCGTCAGCGAACTGGGTGCGCAGCAGGAAATCCACGCCGCGCCGGTATCGCTCGTCGCGGGCCGTGATGCCACCGACTTCGTGCAGCACGAACAGCGTCAGGCCCGTCGCCCACGCGTCGCTCGCGAGCGTCGGCAACGGTGCCCAGCCGCCGTCGGCGCGTTGGGCGGACAGGGTTTCGTGCACGAACTTTTTCAATTCGACAGGTTTGGCCCCGGCCCAGCCCAAACCCAGCAGGCGATGGATCTGTTGGTTGGGATCTTTCGGCTTGAACTTCAGCAACCAGCCTCGCGCCTTGGCGAAGATCCGCTCCAAGTCCACCGCTTTCAGTGGCTGCGGATATTGCCGGAGCGCGCCTATCGCGAACGCGGTTCCAATCATCTGCCCCTCTTCCATCGGCGGGCGGCGGTCGAAAGCGGGGAAGGAACCGTCCGCGAATTGCGAATTCGCTACATACCAAACCATCGCTTCGGTGGCTTCGTCGGGTGCGTAGCCGAGGCTTTTCATTCCCACCAAGCCGTAGCCGAGGCTGGCTGGCGAATCGCCAGTTGGTTCCACCAGTTCGTAGGCGGAGTCGCGGCCCTTCAACAAGAGGGCATGCTGTGCGATCAGTTGACGGGCGAGGGAGGCATCGTCCAAGTGGAACCCTCGCTCGCGGGCGCGCCCAAACGCGATGGCCGGCAGGGTCTGATGATGACAGGAGACGCAGCCTTGTTTCTTGACGAAACCATTGGCCAGAAAGCCGTCGGATGACCGCTGCAAAATATCCACGGCCTTCTGCACGGCGGCGCGCCGCATGGCGGCACGCCCGTTTGCATCAGCGGGAATGAGGTTCCGCGGAACCTCCTTTGCCCGCGCCCCAGCCAGGCTGTTGGTGCCGCCCTGCGAACGGAGGTAAGCCACCAGTGGCGTTTCGCCACGTTTCATTGCCCAATCGAGCGCGGTGTGCCCCGCACCGGTCGCTTCGTTGACGTCCACCCCTTGGGCCAAAAGCGCCTTCGCCACCGACAGGTCGGCGTTCTCAGTGTAGGCGGACCAGACCATCGGCGGCGTCCGCTCGCCGAACGAGGTCCTCTGATGCAGATCAACCCCGTGCTCGATCAGAAAGGGGACGGAACGGCGATGGTCCGTATAGAGCAGAATATTCAACGAGTGACCCAGGAAACCTTCGTCGAAGTTCACCGGACCACCGTGTTGCACCAACTTGGCGACCCAGTCGTCGAGCCCCCGGAACGCCGCCGCCCCGACTGGAGTGAAATAGTTCGTGACACCGGTGGCCGCGCCGTGGTCCAGGAGCACCCCCGCGGAGCGCGGGTCGCCATAGAAAAGCGCCAAGGTCAGCGGGTTGTTGAAACTCAAGGGTCCCGCGCTGGGATCGGAGAAAGGCATCGCCAGGCGCTGGGCTTCTATTGCAGCACCCGCGTCGAGCAGCCGTTTTACGCTTCGATAGGCGTTCGGACGTGCGGCGGCGGAATGCAACGGCGTCCCACCGAGGACTGATTTGGCGTTTGGGTCCGCGCCGGCCCGAAGCAACTCACGGACGATGGCGTCGTTCCCGGTTCCGTAATGGAGGGGTGTCGCGCCGACGGCGTTGGTGACGCGGGGATCAACGCCGGCGGCGAGCAGCCGCGACACGAGACGCGCATCGTTGGCGAGCGCCGCCCAGTGCAGGGCCGTGTTGCCGCGCGAGTCTCGAACCGCGAGGCTAGTTCCGGTATTCAGCTGCGCGCGAATGGCTGCTTGATTCCCCGCCCGGATTGATTGGATGAGACTGTTGGTGGCGGAGGCGATTTCACCCGCCGACAGCGGGAAACAGGCAAGCCATCCGATGAGGACAAGTCCAATGTTGGTTTTTGTATTCATGGGGTTCGTTGGGTGACGGTGGAGTCTGATGAAACGATTGGTTTGATTCAGAAATTATTCCACGGTGCATGTGCCGGCAACCGCACGCGAAGCGCAGGATCGCTGTCACATTCCCGGCCGATCCAGACGCTTCGTTCAGCGACGGTCTTGGTGAGAGCCAGCGCAAACAACAGTTCCTCCCGAGTGGAATTCATGGCTACAGAGTTTTCAGAAACGCAATCAGCGCCGCTTTGTCTTCTGGCGAAAGGTCCAGGCCGAATTCGTGGCCTTTGACGGCGCGGGTCTTGGTGAAGGGCGGACCTTTCCAGCCGGTGGGGACATAGGTGTCGTTGGTGCGCGCGGGGTTGAACCAGTCTTCCAGCGTGGCGCAGGAGCCGTTGTGCTCGAAGGGGCCGCGATACCA
>CAYQBV010000468.1:0-3030 GCA_964415705.1 uncultured Chthoniobacter sp.
GTCGCGGTTGTCGCTGCCGAGACCGTAGGCCAGCCACGCGCCCATCGTCGGGCGGCCCGGTTGCTGGTTGCCCGTGGCGAAGAAGGTCACGGCGGGATCGTGGTTGATCGGGTCGGTGACGACCGAGCGGACGAACGTGCAGTCGTCCACGACGCGCGAAAGGTTGGGCAGCAACTCCGAGAGGTCCATGCCGATGCTGCCGTGCTTCTCGAATTTGAACGGCGAGCCGACGCAAAAAAGGTTCTTCTGCCCGCTCGTCATGCCCGTGATGCGCTGCCCCTTGCGCACGCTCTCGGGCAGGTCTTTGCCGGTCATCTCGGTGAGTTTCGGCTTTGGGTCGAAAAGATCGAGATGCGACGGCGCGCCCGACATGAAGAGGTAGATGATCCGCTTCGCCTTTGGCGCAAAATGCAGCGGACCCATCGCCCCCGGCGCGGCTGCACCAAACGCCCCCGGAGCCAGCAGCGAGCCGAGCGCCAGCGCTCCGATCCCGGTGCTGCTCTTTTGCAAAAACGCGCGCCGCGTGAGGGCGGTCTGGAGATGGTCAGTCAGGTTCATCGTGGTGGAAGGTTACTCCGAATAATTTGCCGGACGCCATTTCCTTAGCAACGCCGTTGCGCGGCCGTCCGCAGTTCTTTCGGTCCCCGGGATTTTTACCAATTCGGGGGCGCCAAGGATCCAAGTTCTTTCGTACCCGCAGTTCGAACCGAAGTTCTGGGACGTGATCGGCGGTCAACTCGACCCGTCGCAGCAATCCGGCTTGATCAGCCGTCGCGAGATCACCAAGGGGCGAGGCCGTCGGCCGGCGCGGGGCGTTCCACCCGATGCGCCTGCCAAGTCATGCAACCGACGAAAAGGAGGGTGAAGAAGAGATCGCCGAGCAGCGTATTCCGATAGAAGGACCAAGTCGGGGGAAATCCGGGGAGGCCGGTGGTCAGCGCTTGGACCCAGCCCGCGAAGTTCTTGGCGTAAGCGGGTTCATGGAGCCACGAGCCCGTATTGGTGATGACGTAAAACGCGAGTGAACCGACGACGCTGGTGGCCAGCAACGAACCGATCTGCGCCTTTCCGCGGAGCGCGATGCCCAGTCCCGCGATCAGGAGCAGGGCCACATAACGGGGGAGCATTTCCATGGTCAGCAGCGGCTGGTGATAGTGGAAAACATTGAGCACCACATCGCTCAGGAAAAGCATCGCCAGTGGCAGGGCGAGGGCCGCGCGCCGGGGGAGATAGACTGCGCCGCAGAGGGCGACGGCGGCGACTGGGGCGAAATTATGGAGCCAGGAAAAATCTGCGCTGCCGAGGCATCCGGACGCGATCCGATAGGCAACGACGATGATCAGGAGGGTGAGGGCGGCGAACATGGAAAGACCGTGCCGAGGTTTGGCGAGACGGGCAATGGGGAAAAATGGTGCAGCTCAGAAAATAAACTTGTCAGCATTGCGGTCGGTGCGAAATATCCGGGCAGTTCTTTGCGAGTTTTACGTCAGTGGATCGCAGGCAGGAATTCCGTGAAAATCGGAAACAGTTGCGCTGCTGTAATTGGATACGACTCCCCAATTTGCCAATCTCCCGTCCAACGGAGGTGAAGGCGGGGAGAAGGTTGGCGGGCGAAAGCCCGCCGAGAATCCAGAAGTCAGAACACTCCTTCGATCCGCTCTCATTCGGACCACCGCTGGTGCGGTGGTCGCGTCAAAACTTCTTCGCAAAAAAGAAGCAATGAGGGATCAGTCCGCTCGCCGCGGCGCTCTCGCGCTGTGTCGTGTTCTGGTTTCTCACCAACCCAAATAAGAAACCAGTAACATGAAAAAACTACTCATCACCTCCGCGGCGTTTTTCGCCGCATCCACGGCGCTTTTCGCGCAATCCCTCACCGTTTCCGCTCCCGGCTACTCGGGCGCGAAACTCTTCGATGCCTCGCCCGGCTTCACGATTGGCGGGCTGGCGGCGTCTCCCGCCGGCGACCTGTTTTACATCGAAAGCGACAGCGCTTTCACCGCGCCCAGCCAACTCTACCGGCGTATGGCCGGCGACGGCTACGCCACGGCGACCCCGCTCTTTAGTTTCGGCGCGTCCATCTTCGGTTCTTTTGTGCGGTGGGAAAGCGGGACCGTCTTCTTTGGTGAGAACAGCACTGGAGTGATCCGCGCGCTGAATCCGAACCTGACCATCGACCTGCTCGGGACGGTTGCGGGCAACTACGACGCGGCGTTCTCCGGGGGCGTGCTTTACCTCAGTCACAACGCGGGTGGTTTCACCCCGCTCAACAAAGTCTCGCGCTTCAATCTCCTGCCGGATGGTGAGGGCGGGCTGATGCTCGATACGGCGGACCTGATTGTGGACACGCCCAGCGACTACTCTGGGCCGCTCGTGTTCGATGCGGGCGGCAATCTTTTTTACGGCGGGTCGGGCACGTTCGCGCAACCGCACCTGCACCGGTTTAGCGCCGCCGAGGTGGCTGCTGCGGCGGGGGCGGGCCCCACGCAGACGCTCGATCTGGCGCACCAGTATATCGCGAATGGCGCGAACGCGTATCTCGCCTATGACGGTGCGGGGGCGATCTGGCAGTCGAACTTTGGCACGCTCAGCCGCAGCGGTTCGGCGGTGCCGGGCAGCGTCGCGATCGGCAGCAGCCCGGACTTCGGCATTGGCCACCTCGATGTCGCCGATGGAACGCTCTTCGTGGCGGTGACGAATTCCTCCTATACCCAGTCGTCCGTCTACGCCGTGGTGCCGGAACCTGGCACCGCAGGCTTGCTGGCGCTTGGATTCGCGGCATTGACTCGCCGCGTGCGCCGGGAAGACTAGCGCGATGCGTCCCTCACGGTTCCGTCGCCCGCTTTGTGCCTGCTTGCAGGCTGCGGTGCTGTGCCTGAACGGCGCGCTGCTCGCCGGTCCGTACTCTGCCGGGCTGAACGACCCCGGGAGCGTGACCGACGCGCCGATTCCGGGTTTCGTGGGCCCGGACGGGGAGGGGATGGCGCGGATCGACGACGGTTTCGCAATCGTCAATGAGCGCAACTACGTGAA
>CAYQBV010000469.1:0-3018 GCA_964415705.1 uncultured Chthoniobacter sp.
GAATTTACTCGACAGAGTAGCGTCCATGCCTGCGCCCAATGCTTTTGAAAAAAAGACCATGTGATTGTTGTTCGCTGTAAAGGCTTTTTGGCCAAGACTAGCCAACCTGCTTCCGTGAAGGAAGATGCGTCAATAGGAAAAGGGCTAATTTCCAAAAACCACTTGGTTTCCCGAACCCTGGGAATAGTTGGCACAGCGCCCCCGCTGCGCTCCAATGTCGTCATGCCTCCGCTCGTTCCCTACGTCCTCGCCTTGATGGTGTCCGCTTTGGCCGCCGTGGCCGCGCCGGTCGAAATCGCGGGACCGCAGTTCTCCGGCGCGATGCAACCGCAAGCCGCGGTCGGGAAGACAGGCGAAATTCACGTCGTTTTCGGCATCAAGGAGGGTGTGATCTTCCACACCGTCTCCACGGACGAAGCACGCACTTTTCGCGCGCCGGTAAAAATCGGCACGCTGCCCAAGCTCGCCGTGGGGATGAGGCGCGGGCCGCGCGTCGTTGCCGCAGGTGCAAAGCTGGTCGTCACCGCCATTTCCCATGAGCAGGGCGATCTGCTGGCGTGGACATCTTCGGACGGAGGCCGGCAGTGGGCTGGCCCGATAAAGGTCAATGACGCCCCGAAATCAGCGCGTGAGGGGCTGCACGCAATGGCCGGTACTGGCGCGAGCGTCGCGGTCGCTTGGCTCGATCTGCGCGGCGGCAGCATGGAACTGTGGGGCGCGACCTCGAAGGACGGCGGCACGAGCTGGGGGCCGAACGCGCGCATCTACCAATCGCCCGACGGCCCGATCTGCCAATGCTGCGCGCCCAGCCTCGCTTTCGGGCCGGGTGGCGAACTCGCGGCCATGTGGCGGGACTCGCTTGCCGGTGCGCGCGATATGCGGGTGGCACTCAGTCGCGACGGCGGGCAGACCTATGGCCCGGCGGAGAAACTCGGCACCGGCACTTGGAAACTCAATGCCTGCCCAATGGACGGCGGTGGCATCACCTTCCTGCGCGACGCCCCCGGCAAGTTCCTCACGGTTTGGCGGCGCGAGGGGACGCTCTATTCTGCGTTGCCCGGCGCACCCGAACAGGCGCTCGGGGAAGGCCGCGATGCCGTCATCGCCGCGAGCACCCGCGCGCCGGTCATGGCGTGGCAGACCAAGGCCGGCCTCGCGCTCAAAGCTGGCGGCGAGCCACTGCGAGTGCTGGACCCCAAGGGTAGCGCGGCCAGCCTCGCTGCCGCGCCGGATGGCCGCTTCGTGGTGATCGTGTGGGAGTCTCGGAGCAAGACGGAGCCCGTGCTGATGGCGGAAATTTTGCGCTAGGCGGCTCGGCGGCACCGTCTATCTCGACATGCAACCGCTGCGCGAAGCCCTCAAGCCCTCGCTCCAACTGGCGGCCTAAATGTCCCCCCCGAACCGAGACAAAATCACCAGCCCACCAAACTAAAAATCACCCGATCCCACCTGCCTCTGACTCATTCCTTTTGCTGAACTTGACGGACACAACCGCTTGATCGAGCTGCGCGCGCCGGAGCAAAGAAACGCCCGGCAAAGTTCGCGTTCGGGATGATGGGATGGGTGGATTGGGATGGACGATGAGGTCTGAAATTTTCCATCGCCACTCGTCCCTGTATGTCATGCGCGATTGCGCGGAAACCCTTTTATTTCCTTGGCGCGCGACCCATGAATGGTCGCCCCACCCAGCCTCGCAGGCCGTCCACCCAGCCCCGTACACACCTAGCCAGCCATCATTTTTTCACGGAATTTTGGACACCTTTGTTTGTCGAGCAGATCGTTCCAGCGGCAGCCGAGCGCCCGCAGGCTACGAGCGAGATGCGCGGCAGCGTAATCTTCGACATCGCGGAGCGGTATCGACATAGACCCCGGAGCGGAAACCGGAGGCTCAAATCCATGACGACTACTTACTGCGCTGGGACTCAGTCCGTCCGGTTGGACCTCGCTTCCGGCCGACTGCACGGCTTGTTGAAGAAGCTCTTCCCATTCGGCGCTCGACACGACATCGGGAATCGGATAATCAACCCCTCCATGCAGACTACAAGTCCCAAGCAGTGTGCTTCCTTCCGCGCCCTGGACGCCGACAAAATTCTCGCGACCGCGCAAGCTTTGCACTCACGGATCGATCAGCGCTTCCAAAAGTCAGGGCTGAGCGAGGCCAGCGACGCCCTCGTGGCCATCGCCTCTGAATCCAAAGAGCGCTCCAGTCGGTTGGCACGCCCGATTTACTGGGTGCGTGCCGTCGCCATCGCCGTCGGGGTCCTGCTCGCAACTGTTTTTTTCATGACGCTCAGGGCCGGGTTCCTCCGCTTTCGCGAAGTCGCATCGAGCCTCTCCGACCTTGCCCAAGGGATCGATGCTGGCGTCAATGAAGCGATCCTTCTTTCTGCGGCCATCTACTTTCTCGTAACGCTCGAAAGGCGGTTGAAACGCAGGCGGGCACTCAAGGCGCTGCACGAACTCCGGTCGCTCGCGCACATCATCGACATGCACCAACTCACGAAGGATCCCGAGATGTTTTTCAAGGAATGGGTGCCAACCGTCGACTCCCCGAAACGGGCGAAACACACGCCATTTCTACTTGAACGCTATCTCGACTATTGCAGCGAAATGCTCGCCGTCCTAAGCAAGCTCGCCGCACTTTACGTGCAAAACTTCCAGGATGAAACGGTGCTTCGCGCTGTCGATGAAGTGGAAAATCTAGCCGCCGGTCTCTCGCAAAAAATCTGGCAAAAAATTTCGATCCTCGCCCTCGCGCGGGAGTGCAAATCATAATTTCCGACAATAAGTGTGTCCCTTCTGAGGAAGAAGTAGCTGCCTACAAATTCTTTGGTAAAGCAGACAAGAATATGAAGGCGGGAATGCTCAAGCCTGCGATCGGGCTGTTTCGCCGAGGGGTGCGGATGCTTAAAGATGTGGCCGGTCGCCAGGCAGATGTGCTGACTCGTTTTGATATCGCCGAGGCGGCGGCGCAAATTGTTTTCTGTAAAAGCAGCGGAGGTCAGGCGGAAGGCGAGA
>CAYQBV010000470.1:0-3013 GCA_964415705.1 uncultured Chthoniobacter sp.
CGCGCTGGCGCGGTGAGATTTGCGGCGTATGGAGTTGCGGGGTGCGCATCTGAGAAGCACCAAAGCAGGCGGGGCGTCTCCAGTGCAAGGTTTTTATTGGCGCATTTTGTTTTGGTGCTTGGCAGGGGGGGGCGGTGTCGGCGTATGGCGTGCCCATACCTGTTTCCCGTCATACGCCGCATAAAAGCGCTCTTCCCCGCTCCGCCATGCCCGATTCAGAGACCCCCGGCGCGGCCCCGCGGTTTGAGGAACGGGTGCGGACGGCCTGCCGGGTGCGGGGGTATTCCATCCGCACGGAAGACGCCTACTGGATGTGGACGCGCCAGTTTATCCTCCACCACGGGAAGTGCCACCCGGAGACGATGGGGGCCGCGTGAAAGGGCTTCGCCCTCACGCGGTGGGTCCGACATGATGCGGAGATGTTTTATGCCCTGGTGGTGCAGAACTCGAAAACATCGTTGCGAACGTAAGTAGGTCTTTCCTCGTTCCCAAGCTCCTGATTGGGAACGCCCGTGGCCCCGAAGCTCTGCTTCGTCGGCGTGGCTCCACGGCGCGCGCGCCTTTCCGCGGCGGGCACGGAGGGAAGCAGAGCTTCCAAGACAATCGCATGACCAAGCAGGAGCTTGGTCACGAGGGGCGGGATGAGGGATGAAGGCCGAAATTTCGGGCACACCACCGGCGAACAATCCGCTTCATCCTTCCGCCTTCATCCTTCATCCTTTCCCCATGACTATCGGCGGCTATCTCATCGAACGGCTCGCGGCGCACGGCGTCGGCCATGTTTTCGGCATCCCGGGCGATTACGTGCTGGGCTTTTACGAACAGCTCCGGCAGAGCCCGCTGCAGACGATCACGACGTGCGATGAGCAGGGCGCGGGGTTCGCGGCGGATGCCTATGCGCGGGTGCGCGGGCTGGGCGCGGTGTGCGTGACGTATTGCGTGGGCGGGCTGAAAGTGGTGAACCCGATCGCGGGGGCGTTTGCGGAGAAGTCGCCGGTCGTGGTGATCAGCGGCGCGCCGGGGATGAATGAGCGCGAGCGCAATCCCCTGCTCCATCACAAGGTGCGCGAGTTCGACACGCAGCGGCGCGTTTTCGCGGAGATCACCGTGGCCCATGCCGCGCTGGAAGATCCCGACACGGCCTGCGCGGAGATCGACCGCGTGCTCCACGCGGCGCTCCGCTACAAGCGGCCGGTCTATCTGGAGCTGCCGCGCGACATCGCTGGCCAGCCGGGGCGAAGCGGGCATCGGCCGCCGGAGGTGCATGAGAAAAGCGACCCACTGGTGCTGGCGGAAGCGCTCGCGGAGGCGGCGGCGATGATCAACGCCGCGCAACGTCCCGTGGTGCTGGCCGACGTGGAGATCCACCGCTTCGGGATGCAGGACGAGGTGCTGCGGTTGATCGAAAAAGCGCACGCGCCCTTCGCCGCGACGATCCTCGGCAAGTCGGTCCTCAGCGAGCAGCACCCTCTTTACCTCGGCGTGTACGAGGGCGCGATGGGCCGCGACGACGTGCGCGCCTACGTGGAGTCGAGCGATTGCGTGATCCTGCTCGGCGCGTTCATGACCGACATCAATCTCGGCATTTACACCGCGCAGCTCGATCTCGGCAAAGCCATCTATGCGACCAGCGAGAAGCTCGCGATCCGGCATCACACTTTTGAAAACGTGCGCTTCAAGGACTTCGTGCGCGGCCTGCTCGAGGCGGACCTGCGCCCGCATGAAAACGGCCCGCGTCCCGCCCCGCCGCAGCCGCGCGAGTTCGTCCCCGCCGTGCCGGATGCGCCCGTGACCATCGCGCGGCTCTTTGAGCGGGTGAATGAATACCTCGCGGACAACACCATCGTGGTCGCCGATGTCGGCAACGCGCTCTTCGGCGCGGCCGACCTTTTCATCCGCAACCGCACCGACTTCCTCGGCCCGGCCTACTACGCCTCGATGGGCTTCGCCGTGCCCGCCGCGCTCGGCGCGCAAATGGCGCGGCCCGAGCTGCGCCCGCTCGTGCTCGTGGGCGACGGCGCTTTTCAAATGACCGGCCTGGAGCTGAGCACCATCGCGCGCTTTGGCCTGAACCCCGTGGTCATCGTGCTGAACAACGCCGGCTACGGCACCGAGCGGCACATGCACGACGGGCCGTTCAACGACGTGCTTCCGTGGCGCTATCACAAACTGCCCGAGCTGCTCGGCGTGGGCCGCGCGTTTCTCGTGGAGACCGAAAGCCAGCTCGACGCCGCGCTCGATGCCGCCGCGCAGCATACCTCGAGCTACTGCCTTCTCGACGTGTGCCTCGATCCTTTCGACAAAAGCGCCGCCCTTGGCCGCCTCGCCGAGCGCATGGCGAAGAACCTGTGAGCCTCCGGGAGTTTGATTGACAGGACGGGGCCGCGCCCTCAATCCTCTCGCCCGCTGCGGGGCGGCGATGGTCTGACCGCCCGGCGGCCCATCCGCATCCTCTCAGCGTCCACAGCCTCTCGGTTCATGTCCCAAAAAATCCTGGTCATCGACGACAGCCTCGCCACCTCGAAACTCGCCGAGGCGGTGATCGCGCAAAACTTCCACCACATCGACGTGCTCGTGGCGCAGTGCGGAGCGGACGCCTTCGAGCGATTTCATCTCGCGCAGCCGGAGCTCATCCTGCTCGACGAAACCATCTCCGACATGGACGCCGAGGCGATCTGCTTCCGGCTGCTCAACGACCCCGCCACAGCCAATGTCCCCGTCGTCCTCATGGCCACGAACGGCCACGGCGAAGCCCTCGCCGAGCGCTACTCCAACGTGCAGGAAGTGCTGACCAAACCCGTCACGCCCGCCGCGCTCACCGAGGTCGTGGGAGCCACGCTGCGCCAAGTGAAAGCCCTCCCGCGTCCCGCCGCGCGCCCGCTTTTCCACGATCTCACGCGCATCATTTTCAGCGGACACACGGGCTTTTTCTCCCTCCGCTCCGCGCTCCAGATGGCCCATGGCGACCAACTCACTGGCGTGCTCCGCTTCTTCCTGAACCGCCATCCCATCG
>CAYQBV010000471.1:0-3011 GCA_964415705.1 uncultured Chthoniobacter sp.
CCCTTCAGCTCGATGGTGAGGTAGGAGATGCAGCGGCGCGCATCGAGTTGGTGGGGCGCGGTGATCGCACCGGTCGGGCAGGCGGTGATGCAGCGGGTGCATTTGCCGCACCGGTCGGGCAGCGACTCGTCGGGCGCGAGGTCGAGCGTCGTCAGGATTTCCGCGAGGAAAAACCACGCGCCGAGCTGCGGGTGGATGAGCATCGTGGACTTGCCATGCCAGCCCGCACCGGCGAGCGCGGCGAAGTCGCGTTCGAGCATCGGGCCGGTATCCACATAGCAGCGCTGGCGTCCGCCCCGCTCCGTGAGCCACGCGTCGAGCGTGCGGAGTTTCGCCTCGATCACCTCGTGGTAGTCATCGCCCCACGCGTAGCGGGCGATGCGGTGGTCGGCGATCGGGACTCCGGCGCCTTTCCGCGCTCCGTGCTCCGCGCTCTGCTTTCCGACGAAATAGTTCATCGCCAGCACCACCACACTCCGCGCGCCCGGCAGCACGAGTTGCGGGTCGGTGCGGCGGTCCGCGTTGCGAGCCAGCCAGGCCATCTCCCCCGCGCGACCATCCTCCAGCCACGCGCGAAACTCCGCGGCATGCGGCGGCGCGCTGCACGGCGCGATGCGGCAGAGCGCGAAGCCGAGACCCTCGGCCTGGGCGAGCAACGCGGTTTTCACCCCGGAGTGTCCCACGAAAATACGCGCCGCGCCTCCGCGACCACCGCCTCCGCCGCCTCCGCGTGGCTAAAGGTGGTCGTGTCCAGCGTGAACTGCGCGGCCTCCGCGTAGAGCGGGCGGCGGGCGGTGGAAAGTGCCGCCACCGTGGCGCGCGGGTCGGCGGTCTGGAGGAGCGGCCGCTTGTTCGTGCGGGAGACGCGGGCAAAGAGCGTGTCCTCGCTCGCCGTCAGCCACACCACGCAACCCAACGCGCGCAGCAACGCGCGATTTCTCTCCCGCAGGATCACGCCTCCTCCGGTCGAGATCACGCACCCGGCCAGCGACTTCAGCGAGGCCAGCGCCGCGCTTTCCAAATCCCGAAACCGCTCCTCTCCCTCGCTCGCAAAGATCTCCGCGATCTCCCGCCCCTCCCGCTCCACGAGCACCGCATCGGTATCCACAAACTTGAAGCCGAGGAGCGTCGCCACGCGCCGCCCGACCGAAGACTTCCCGCTGCCCATGAAACCAATGAGGACGATGTTTTGACGCACAACAGACATGGCGGGAAAAGTGGGAACCGCCGGGCCAAAGGGAAAGGGCAAAGTCGCGCGCGCCACGGCCCGTGACGCGACTCGATCCGCCGCGGCCCCACACCACGAGCCCATTGCCCGAGCGAAATCCCTTTGCTTTCGTGCGGGGGCCGGGGATTTCTGGAGGCATGCCTGCACCGCTCACGCCCGCCATTTTCCTCGACCGCGATGGGACACTCATGGAGGAGGCGGACTACTGCTCCAGCCCGGAGCAGGTGCGGATCATCGCCGGGGTGCCGGAGGCGCTGCGCCGGCTGAAAAATGCGGGCTTCCGGCTGGTCATCGTGACGAACCAAAGCGGCATCGGGCGCGGCTACTACACCGTGGCGGACTACGAGGCCGTGCAGGCGCGGCTGCTCGGGCTGCTCGGCGAGGGACTGATCGACGCCACCTACTTCTGCCCGGAGTCGCCGGAGGCGAAATCGCCGCGGCGCAAGCCTTCGCCGGAGATGGTCTTCGAGGCGGCGCGCGCGCTGGGGCTCGATCTGGCGCGGTCGTGGTTCGTGGGCGACAAAGCCATCGACGTGCAGTGCGGGCACACCGCGGGCACCCGCTCCATCCTCGTGCGCACCGGGCACGGCCATGCGGAAGAAGCGGGGCGCGCGGACTTTGTCGCGGACGATTTTGTCAGCGCCGCGGCGTTTATTTTAAGACCCGCAGACGCCAGCCGGTAACCTCGCATCCGGACCGTGGCTCGGGGTGTTCCATCACCGGTGGATGCCCGCGCATGCGTCTTCCCGTGAAGACCAGGCACCTCCTAATCCGTGTAGAGATACTTCTGAAATCCGGCGAAGACTTTGGTGATTGCCTCCGGCTGGCCGCCGAGGTCGGCCACGGCGTCGGTGATGGAGTCGTGGTATTTTAAGCGGAGCAACGGGTTCAATTTGCTCTGCTCCAGTTCCTCCACGCCTTCGGTGACGTAGTGCTGGAGGACGAAATCGAGGAAGGCCTGCTGCTTGGCGTCGAATCGGGAATTGATATGCACCCTGGCCTGGTCGGCGCGCACCGTCCGCGTCACCGGCGGCAGCGCATAGGCCACGTAGGCGAGCACGTCGAAGAGGTCGCTCTTCTCGGCGTCAATCAGTTGCTGCATCGCCACCAGTTTGTCGTGGCCGAAATCTTGGTCGGCCAGGCCGTGCAGGAGTTTCGCCCGCGTGTCGGGCGCGCTCCAGAGGACGCGGAGTTCGGCTTCGCTCTGGAAGAAATCCGGCAGCTTGCCAAAGAGCAGTTCCATGAACTGCGGCGCGCTCATGGGCGTGCCGTCGGGATGCCAGAAGGTCGTCATCATCATGTGCTGGATGATGCGCGCCTTGCCGTCGGCGAGTTTCACGCGCACTTTTTGGCGCGGCGGGAGCGGGCCGTTGGGCGGTTCCGGTGGTTCGGGCGCTGGGTTGATAGGATCAATGGGAGGGGTGGAATTGATGGGCTCCACCGGCTCACCGTCCCACTCCGGGTCCTGGAATTTCAGGTGCGCCTTCACGAAGTCGTAAATCGTGAAGTAATCCTTGCCGTCATAGAGCCGCGTGCCGCGCCCGATGATCTGCTTGAACTCGATCATCGAATTGATCGGCCGCATCAGCACGATGTTGCGGATGTTCCGGGCATCCACGCCGGTCGAGAGTTTCTGCGAGGTGGTGAGGATCGTTGGGATGGTTTTCTCGTTATTCTGAAAAGCTCGCAGGTGTTGCTCGCCCAGTTCGCCATCGTCCGCCGTCACGCGCTGGCAGTAGTTCGGGTCTTTGCTCGTCTTGAGCTGGTTGATGAGGTCGCGCAC
>CAYQBV010000472.1:0-3005 GCA_964415705.1 uncultured Chthoniobacter sp.
ACGTTCGCCCTAACCTCACCGCAGCCACTTCTCCGACGTCGAAACGCCAGCCATTGCTGGCTGGCGCTGGAGGAGCTTGCTGGAAAAGATCCGGGGAGGTTTCCCCCTTAAAAGGCGGCCCGGTTCCGCCGAAAAGTGACGTTCACCGCCCGCCGGGACGGGTCGTGGATTTCCTCGGGGCGGGTGCCACGCCGGGCTTCGGGTAGTCGGCGACGAGTTGGCGGTTCGAGGTCGGAACGAGCCGCTTGGCGCCCTTGGCGTTGTTGCGCCAGCCGTTCGGGTCGGCGTATTCCTCGCCGCTGTGGGAGAGACCGGTGAGCTGGTCTTCGAGGCCAGTGCCGTAGCCCTGCTCGATGATGGTGGGGGTGACGAAGATGAGGAGGTTGCGCTTGTTGCGCTGGGTGAGTTTTTCCTGAAACAGGTAACCGAGGATGGGGATGTCTCCGAGCACGGGGAGTTTGGTGCGGCCCTTGGTCTGTTCGTCCTGGAGGAGGCCACCGATGGCGAGGGTGTCGCCGGTGCGGATGAGGACATTGGAGTCGAGGGTGCGCTTGTCGATGACCGGGCTGCTCACGACCGCACCACCAAAGGCGAAGGTGGCGTCGCCGACCTTGTTGCTGATCTCGGGCTTCACCTGCATCGAGATGTAGCCATCCTTGTTGATCGAGGGTGTGACTTCGAGGGTGTTGCCAAATTCCTTGTCCTGGAAGCCGCTGAAGACGGCCTGGGCGGTCTGCTCGTTGAAGTTGAGCTGCGGCACGGGCTGGGCACGGGTGATCTTGATCGTCGCCTTCAAGTTGTTGGAGGTCACGATGCGGGGATGGGCGAGAAATTCGGCGTCGGCATCCTCATTCAAGAGCCGCATGGTCAGGGACATGGCCGGGACGCTGAGGATGGCGAACTGACCGCCGACGGCTTGGAGCCCGCTCTTGGTGGTTTCGTAAAGGAAATCCTGCGACGCCAGTGAGCCACCGGTGCCGCCGACGACAGCGGCAGGGAGGGTGCCGATTTGCTTGCCCTGGATCTGGATGCCGTTGGCATCGTAAAGCGGGGTGATGGTCTGCGTCGGGACGCCGCCGATGACCGTATTGGTGACCGCCTGCGCATTGGCGACGGTTTGGACGCCGAGGCTGGAGCCGCCATACTTGAAGGTCTGCGGCGTGCCGGAACCGCCCACAACGCCCGACCAATTGATGCCGTAGCTCTGGCGCGGATTGGCGGTGACCTCGACGAGGCGGGCTTCGATCATCACCTGCTTCGTCGGGCGGTCCACGCTGTCGAGGAAGAGTTTGATCTTATCCAGATTTGAGCGGTTTTCGCGGTAGTAAAGGGTGTTCGTGCGCTGGTCGAACTGCGGGGCGACGCCGCTCTGGAGCTGGGCTTGGAGGAGCGGGACGATCTTCTCGGCGGTGGCGTAGCTCAGGGTGTAGTTGCCGCTCTCGGTGGGCTCCTTGGCTTTCTCGGCAGAGGTCTTGATGAAATAAATCCCCTTCTGCTCATCCATGATCAGCCCCTTCGCGGTGATGATCGTTTCGATGGCTTCCTTCGGAGTTTTCTCCTCGATCCGCATGCTGACCGTGCCGCCGGTGGTGGTGACCTGATCGCTGACGACGATGTTCATTTTCGCCTGCCGCGCGAGGGTGCGCAGGACGAGGCCGATCTCGTCGCCCTGAAACTCCACGGTGCGGACCGAGCTGGGCGTGGAAACGGGCGCGGTGGTCACGGGCGGCAAGCCGGAGACGTCGAGCACGGGCGTGCCACCGACGGCGGGCGGGATGACTTGCTGCGAGGCGGGAACTAGAATGGGGGGGTCGATCGGCGCGGGTCCGGCAGCAGCGGCCAACGCCGGCGCCGGGGGAGCTGGTGCCGTGGCTGCGGCGGTCGCGCCGGGCTTGGCTGCCGGCGTTTGTGCGAGGACCGAACTCACGGAGAGTGCAGCAAAGACGCAGAGCGTGGAGTGAAGTTTGACCATAGGAGTGAAGGCTGACGGATTCGAGGTTTCGCCGTGATCAAGCAACCGCTAGGCCACGCGCACCGCTGCCGGGAAAAAACGTTCCGCCGCTCGCTTCCGCGAGAATCCAGCCCTCTCATTTCCAGCTATTGAGAAAGGCGCACCGGCCCCGGCGGCTCAGTTTGCCGACATCTGCGCGACCACGAAACCGGCAAGGTCCGCGATCTTTTCCACCCGTTGATGCGCGCCCGGCTTCGCGAGATCTCTCATCTGGAAAAGCGCGCGGTCTTTCCACACCCACGCCTCCGGCTGCCATGGCCCGACGAGCCGCGGGTCGCTCCAGGTGTGGAGGGAAAGCAGCCGTGCGGTGAGGGCGGCGGCGATGTGCATGGGGCCGCTATCCACGCTCACGGTGAAGGCGGCGCGGCGGAGCAGCCAGATGAGTTCGGGGAGCGTGGTGCGGTTGAGCAGGTTGGCGACGTTGGCCGACTCGGGAACGGCCACGTCGCTGCGACCGGCGAGGACGACGCGGTGCGGCGCGACGCGGTGCGTGAGCTCGGCAACCTCAGCGGCGGTGAGGGATTTACCGGCTCCGCGAGAAAAAGGATGGAGCAGGAAAAATGGCACGGTGGCGTCGAAACCGGCGGGCGGTGTCCCGGGCGGGAGCGGCCATTCGCGCGGGGCGGCGATGTCGATCCCGAGCGCGGCGACCAGCGCGAGGTAGCGGTCCACGGCGTGCGCCTGGCCGGACACGTCCACCGTTTCGTCGTAGAAATGCCGCGCGCCTTCCCGCGCATCCCCCAGCCCGATGATGCGCCCGCCCGCGGCACGGCACAGGCGGCCGATGAGGGCGCTGCGGAGGAGTCCCTGGAAATCGAGGACGAGATCCGCTTTGTGCGCCGCGATCTTTTTCGCCCAACCGGGGACGCGCACCCAACCGGCCGGCCCGCGGAACTGCCCGCGCGGGAAGTGGACGACTTCATCCACGTGCGGGTTGCCGGCGAGCAGCGGGGCCCACTCGGGATTGATCAGCCAGCGGAGGTGGGCCTGCGGC
>CAYQBV010000473.1:0-3002 GCA_964415705.1 uncultured Chthoniobacter sp.
GTCACATTTTTCGACGCGAGCGGCCCGTAGTCTGAGCGAACTTGGGGGGCGAGAGACCTGCGAAAGACGACGCCAGTCGATTTCGTTATACACCGTTACGCGGTGAGTAGAGAACTGGACGCGGGGCGCTTTTTCCATCGGGCGGATCTCGGGTGGGGTGGTCGCGCGGCGCGCGAAGTCGTGTCCGACGGGCTACCGGGCGGACAACCCTTTCGCGCGTGAGCGTGAACCCTGTTCTCTCCAAACCAGTTCCCCAACGTGTCGGACAACGCCCGACTTCGCGCATTTTGGTCATCTCGAAACGGTTAGTGGAGAGTGACCCGATAGCCGGAGGAAAAAGCGCGAAGTCGGGCGTTGCCCGAACACGTTGGGGAGCCATTTAACGCGGCTGTTGAGCCGCCACCGGCGTTACCGGGTTTGGTTTGCCTCTACATACCATGTATGTAGGGCCAGTTTGCAGGGAAGTTTGGAGGTGTCCGATAAAGGACAGAGGCGCGCTAGCGTCCGTGCCTTGCTGCTCTCAATGCTTTTTCGATCAGCGTCGAAAGGTTCACCTCCAGAGCGACGCTCATCCGAAAAAGAGTATCGAGGGTTGGCTTGCGCATGCCGCGCTCAACATAGCTCACCATTTGCTGGGAGAGGCCGGCGCGTTCCGCGAGGCCGTTCATCGAAAGCTTCTGCCTCACTCGTTCCTTTTTGAGCGCTGCGGCTAGGCTGGCGCAGAACGAGTTGACGGTAGAATCTTTGAGCACTCCGAAAAAATAGGGATCATAGGCTTGATAAAGCATCTCACCATAGTGAGAGTCCGGAATGTTCACACGACGCCTCGGCCCCGATCCTCACGCCAACGGAGCGCAGACATCTTCGCTCGACGGTTGCCCCGATATTCTCGAACTCGAAGGTGGAGATTTTGCCGTCATTGGCGTGGACATCACTGACAGCGCCGCGGGGCATCTCGCCTTCGGAGCGGACTGTGGCCCGGATGAACGGATCGTCCGGATTCCGCGGCAGCCGCTCGTGCTCGCGCGCCCGGACATTCCCGAGCGCGTCTAGCACCTCGGCGGGGGATGCGGTATAATCCGCGCATGGCAATCCTTGGATGGCTGGGCGGGCACTGGTTTGATCTGCTGCAAACGACGAGCTTCGTCGTCGGGTTGGTTGCGACCGTTCACACGATTCGTGCTGACACGCGGGAACGGAAAATCGCCAACCTGTTCGCGATCACTGCGGCGCATCGCGATCTTTGGGCACAGTTCTACCAGCAACCCGCGTTGCACCGGATTCTCGAAACCGGTCTTGATCTGGAAAAGCATCCGCCGACGCTCATGGAGCGGCGTTTCGTGCATGAGTTGATTTTGCACCTGCGCGCGTCCTTCAAGGCGCGCAACGCCGGGATGCAATTCGACGACGACGCCGTGGCCGCCGACATCCGGCAGTTCTTCGCACGGCCTATTCCGCGCGCGGTGTGGGAGCAGTCCCGCCTCTACCAAGATCGCGCTTTCATCGCCTTCATCGAACGCTGCATCGAACCGCTCGCGGATGTGAAAAGGGCAGCGTGAGGACGTGTCGCGCAATATCTGATTCCCGACACACCTCGAAAAAATGGCTCTGTTGAGCCGTGGTTTTTTGTGTGCTTCTGCGCGCGTTTTACGACTCGCTGACAATTCCGCGGGCGATGAGGTCGGCAAGCAGCAGTTGGACACTGACGATCTTCACTCCACGAACCGTTTTGCCATAGAGATGGCCGAAATCCTTTTTGTCGCCGGTGAGAAGATAGTCGGCATGGGCGGCGATGGCTCCGCAAAGGATGGGGCGGTCTTTTTCGGCCAGCTCCACGTCGAGGTCAAAAACCAGCAGCGGCACCACCTCCAGCTTCTCCGCGAACTCGTGATACGCGGCGAGTCGCTTCGGTGCCTTGGCTGCGATGTTTCGCTCTGCCTCGGTCTTGGCATAGGCATTCGTGAGGAGAACGGCGTGCCGTTCCAGCCCGCCCAAAAAGTCCGCGAGCAAACTCTTCGGGAACGACGCAGAGAAGAGAATGTTGGCATCGAGGAAGACCTTCATTTGGCTTTGCGCCAGCGAAGTTTCCGCTCCGTGAGCGGCTTTTCATTCATGCGCTCGAACTCTTCGATCCGTGCGGCGCTGTAGATTTCGACGGGCATCACAACGCCCGCGCGGAGCACGACCTCCCCGGCATCATCGAAGTCCACGACAAGCTGCCCGCCGTGGGTAACGCCGAGCTTTTCGCGCACTTCCTTGGGGAGCGTCAGCGCGCCACGTTGATTGACGGAAATTACTTTGGTCATGCAGGCATCATCGCAGCTTTGCAGGAATACTGCAATGCAGGCAAAGGAAAGGGCTGCCTCCGTGGTGGAAGCAGCCCTGTTTTCAATACTCGTCCGGCAGCAGAATCGTCGTCACGGAGCGGTCATGCTCGGTGATGATGTAGCATCTCAAACCGGCGGCGGTCCGATAGACCGAGACGAGCCGGAAACCCTTTTCGAGCGACAGATCGTTTTCACGCCGGTCGTCCTTGTCGAGTTCGCCCCAGTCGCCCCGGAGATGGCGCGCGAGTGCGGCCTGCATTTCTTCGGGCTGGACTTTGTCCAGGGCGCCCGGTGGGGCGACAAGCTGGCCGGCACTGAATTTCGGCGCGGGAACTTCCCCGTTCGCCGGTTCGTTGGTGGTGGAATGAATCATGTGGTGATGTGCGGTGGAGCCGCGCTTGCCGGTGGCCGGGTGGCCTTCCGTATAAACAAGTGCGGTTCCTGCCGCGCACCACTTCCCTCGCCTGCTCAGGTTCTGTCGGGTGAGCGAAAGGCCAGATGGGGTTGCCACCTGGCCTTTGTGTTCAAAGAACAATTTGCTGATCGTTGGCTTAGAGCCCGTGATCTTCGTAGGTTACCGCCAAGCCGTCTTCGTCGCCGGCCAGCAGTTCCTCGATTTCGGCTTTGATCTGCACTTTCCGGGTCTTCCGGGAAACGAGTGGGAAACGGTTCGAG
>CAYQBV010000474.1:0-2957 GCA_964415705.1 uncultured Chthoniobacter sp.
TCGTATCCGGCCGTGCCCCCCGCGAAGAGAGTCGAGAACGTCAGGTCGCTGTGGCCTCCGCCAAAACCGCTGTCGTAAATGCAGGTCACGATTTTGGGTGTCCCCTGTTTCGCGATGCTCTCCCGCGCGATGCGGTCCACCGGCGGCTTTACCAAAACCGCCGCCCGCAAGTGCGCGTGCCGCAGCGCCAGCGCGCACGCGTAAATTCCCGAACCGCCCGCCACATCCAACAGCGCGCGCTGCCCGGCGAGGTCCACTTTGCGCGCCAGCGCCGGCCCGAGCAGCAGCCCGCGGCAATCCATCGCCGCCGTGAACGACTGCGCAAAATCCTCCCGCTCCATCGCCTGCGCCCAAGCCTGCGCGTCGTAGCTGCCCCAGTTCGCCGGCTTCCCCGTCCGCAGCACCCGCAGCATGTCCAGCGTCGGCGCGCGGTCCTTCATCGAGACGTAATACGGCGCGAGATTCCACGGCGAACCCGCGCTCAAATGCTCGCGCGACCGCAGCGTGCAGTGAAAGACGCCGCCGGCCTTGGTCGTCAGGCCCATCGCGGTGAAGAGCGTCATCATCACGTCCGCGGGCCGCGGGTGGATCTCGAACTGCACGCAGATCGCCCCCAGCGTCGCCGGATGCTCCGCCAGCCACGTGAAGAAATCCAAATGCGCCACCGCCGCCGCGAGCAGATCGACCGCGACGATGCCATCGCGCAGCCGGTAGAGCGGCAGCGGATCGGTGGCGGGTTCGGAAAGGAGGGGGTGGAGCATGGTGGGCGGGTATTTACCTCCGGTGCCGGACGGGAGCTAGGACGAAAAAGAAGGCGCGTCGGCGGGCTTGCGGAAAGTGAGGGGGTGGCCTGCATGCAGGGGGCGGCGGAAAATCCAAGGAGCGCAATTTAGCCGTTGCGAGTCGGCACTTTACTCATAAACTCCCGCCTCTTTTCTCAAAAAACGAACCCCTATGTTTCTCGCTGCATTTCTCACTGACTCGGGTCTGGCTCTCTCCATGGTTTGCGCGGCGGTCGGCCTCGGCTACGCGTTCTATTTGATCAAGACGATCATGGCGTCGCCAGCGGGGAACGACCGGATGAAGCAAATCGCCGGAGCCATCGAGGAAGGCGCGAAGGCCTACCTCGGGCGGCAGGTGCGGTCGATCACGGTGGTCGCGGTGGTGGTCGCGGTGCTGGTCGCGTGGTTCAAGGACCTGCCGACGGCGGTCGGCTTCGTGCTCGGCGCGGTGTGCTCGTTGGCGGCGGGTTTCATCGGCATGCGGCTGGCGGTGCTGGCCAATGTGCGGACGGCCCAGGGCGCGACCGTGAATCGGAAGACCGCGATGAAAGCGGCTTTCAACGGCGGCGCGGTGACGGGCCTGCTCGTGGTCGGACTGGCCCTGCTCTCGGTGGGTGCGTTCTGGGTGGTGATGAGCAAAATCAACCCCGGCAAGGCGCTCTCCTCGCTCGTGGGCGTGGCGCTCGGCGCGTCGCTGATCTCAGTTTTCGCGCGGCTCGGCGGCGGCATTTATACGAAAGCGGCGGACGTGGGCGCGGACCTCGTGGGCAAGGTGGAGTCGAACCTCGATGAAGACGATCCCCGCAACCCCGCGACCATCGCGGACAACGTGGGCGACAACGTGGGCGACTGCGCCGGCATGGCGGCGGACGTCTTTGAAACCTACGCGGTGACGCTGATCGGCACGGTGCTCGTCGGGGCGCTGACCGCGGGCCTCGGCGCTCCGGTGGTCTATCCGTTCGTGCTCGGCGGGCTGGCCATCCTCGCCTCGATCGCCGGAATCATTTTCGTGAACATGACCAATGCGAAGCCGGGCACCGCGCTCATGGGTGGCGTGCTGCTCAGCGCGGCGATCTGCGCGGCGGTCTTCTATCCGGTGACCGTGGCGATGTTCCCCGACGGGCTGAAAACGCAGGACGTGCTCGGCATGGGCAGCGCGACCTACTCGGCGGGCAGCATCTATTTTGCCTCGGTCATCGGCCTGCTGATGACGGGCGCGGCGGTGCTCATCACGAACTACTACACCTCCACCGAATACTCGCCCGTGCGCAAGATCGCCAAAGCGAGCGAGACCGGCCACGCCACGAACATCATCGCCGGCCTCGGCATGGGCATGCACGCCACCGCGCTGCCCGTGGGCTGCATCGCGGCGAGCATCTGGTTCAGCTACGGCGCGGCCGGGCTTTACGGCATTTCGATCGCGGTGATGGCGATGCTCGCGATGGCCGGCATCATCATCTCGCTCGATGCCTTTGGCCCGATCACCGACAACGCCGGCGGCATCGCCGTGATGAGCGGCCTGCCGAAAGAAGTGCGCGCGATCACCGACGACCTCGACGCCGTGGGCAACACCATGAAGGCCGTCACGAAAGGCTACGCCATCGCCAGCGCCGGCCTCGCGGCCATCGTGCTCTTTGGCAGTTACTACGTCGATCTTTCCGACCATCTGGTGAAGCATCAGATCGCGGCGCTGGTGGCTCCCACCGTGGAGCAAATCGCGGCGGTCAAGACGGCGGTCGCGGCGAAACTCGATTTCTCGCTCAAGGATCCGAAGGTCATCATCGGCCTCTTCATCGGCGGTTTGCTGCCGTATCTCTTTTCCGCGTTTTCCATGAACGCGGTGGGTCGCGCCGCGGGCGCGGTGGTCACCGAAGTCCGCCGCCAACTCGCGGCCAAGCCCGGTATTTTGCGCGGCGAAGACACCCCGGACTACGGAGTCTGCGTCGATATCGTGACCAAAGCCGCGCTCAAGGAAATGATCGTGCCGGCACTGCTCCCGGTGCTCGCGGTCGTCGGTGTGGCTGCGCTGCCGAATGGCGCGATCATCCTCGGCGGCGTCCTCGTCGGCAGCATCGTCACCGGCCTTTTCATGGGCATCTCGATGACCAGCTCCGGCGGTGCGTGGGACAACGCGAAGAAATACATCGAGGAAGGCCACCACGGCGGCAAAGGCAG
>CAYQBV010000475.1:0-2931 GCA_964415705.1 uncultured Chthoniobacter sp.
AGCCTGGGCAAGGTGCTTTACGAGATCAGCACCGGCCGCGACCGCCAGCAGTTCCCCGAGTTGCCCACTGGCATCACCGAGTTGCCCGACCGCGCCGCCCTCGCCGAGTTCAACGAAGTCCTCCTTCGCGCCTGTGCGCCGGACGTGAAACTGCGCTACGAATCCGCCGCCGAAATGCACGCCGACCTCGCGCTGCTGCAAAGCGGCAAGTCGGTGGCTCGGCTGCGCGCGGTCGAACGTCGGCTCAAGTTCGTGGCCCGCGCGGGCGCCGTGTTGGTCGGCCTTGCCGTGTTGGCGGGCGGGGCGTTTTTCTATCAACAGGTCCAGACCCGCGAAGCCCGCCGGCTCGCGAGCGAGAACCAGGCGCTCGCCGAGGAGAACCGCAACCGCATCGTCCGTCTCGACATCGCCAACGGGGTGCGCCTGCTTGACGAAGGAGAACCCGCTGGTGCGCTGCTCTGGTTTGCCGACGCGCTGCCGCTGGTCACCAACAACGCCCCCGAGGAATCCATCCACCGTATCCGCATCCAGCAGACGCTGAATCAACTGCCGCGCCCGGTGCAGGTTCTGGCTCACGAGTATCCCGTCAGTTCCATGGCCTACAGCCCGGATGGAAAGCGATTTGCCACGGGCACGGACTGGGGTTGGGTGCATCTGTGGGATGCTCAAACGGGCGCTCGTCTCTGGCAGCCTTTGAGGCTAGAGGGTGGCTTACCCGTCAATCAGGCGGGTTTCACACCCGACGGCCAACGCCTGCTGGTGTCCACCTTGGCAGGCAAGGGCGTCTTTTACCCTCAAGAGCGATACTCCACCAATAGTGTCGCGGTCATCGACGTGGCTTCGGGGAAAATGCTTTTCACGAAAGTCGCCACTAATTTGCTACGCGCTCGCTTTACTCCCGATGGTCGCTGGTTGGTGACGGCCGAGACGGATCACGTCATCCGAGTCCTTGATGTTCGCGACGGAAACCAGGTGGCGGCGCTGAAAGGCCATACCAATGGCATATCGCGGTTCTCCTTCAGCACCAACGGCACCTTGCTCGCCTCCACCAGCACGGATGGGACAATCCGCTTATGGCGTCTGCCCTCCGGGGAGCCGGTCGGTGCTCCGCTCCCTTATCAACCGCCGCTGCACCCAGCCGTCCTCAGCGCTGACGGACAACGACTCGCCACTCGAGAGCAAATCGTCCGTGAGCGAGTCACCAACGAGGTCATCCGCATCTGGAGGACTGAAACCCTGACCAGTGTCGGCAAACCGATCGAGGCCGCTGGCGGCAGCGGAAGCATGGGGTTCGATTTGCCTACGAGCCGGCGTTTGTTCGTCTCGTTCGCCGGGAAGGTGCGAGTGTTTGACGCGGATACCCAGGCCGAGCTGCTGCAACCAATCCAGTTCGACAAGCCGCTGGGTAATTGGTCCGCGACTGCGGATGGCCGCCGTATGATGGTCGGGGGCCGGGAGGGAATAGCCGGACTTTGGAGTCTCGAAACGGGTGAATTAATTGCGCCTCCATTTCGGCATGGCCGGCAGATACTGGATATCGCTTTCAGCTTGGAGGGTTCGCAGCTTGCCACCGTCACCGACGAAGGCGCGTGCGTGCTGTGGAAGGTCAACGTCCGCCAAGAGGATGCCACCCATCGATTTACTGCCAACATTCCCGGAGGTCGTCCCGAAACCCTCTTGCACCGTTTCAGCCCGGATCGCCGGCGCTTTATGATTCTCCTGGAAGATGGCTCTGTGCGGTTGGTGGATGTCGAGCGGATGGCGGATCAGGCTTTGCCCGCTTCGAACGCGAACCAGAGCTCGCCGTGGATGTGCATCTTCGCCCCGGACAACCGCCAATGGGCGGTTTACTACCGCGCAAACTCTGGACCGGAATCGCACCTCGTCGCATTGTGGCGCGACGAGGGGGGCGCTCCGCAGCATCAACTGCTTTCCCATCCGCAAGGGATCAGACACATGCGCTTCGCTCACGACAGCTCAAGGCTGATGACGGTCTGTGATGACCTACAGATTAGAACTTGGCGCAGCGCAGACGGAACGTTGGAGCGATCCATAGCACTACCTGAAGCAGCTGAGTCGGGCGAATTATTCCCAGGCGGACGAACCGCCTTCTTCGTGGATCGGACCGACGGCTTTGCCCTTTTTGATGTGGAGACGGGAGCCGTCGTGCCCACCTTATTATCAGGGCCAGCCATCGTCACGGCGTTCGCCTTCGATCCGGTGGGTGAGCGTTTCGCCACCGTGACCGAGGAACAGTGGGGCCAGGTTTGGAGCATGAAAACGGGAGCACTGCTAGGCCCAAAAGTCCGGCATGACGGCGCTTTGACCTGGCTGGATTGGAGTCCGGATGGCAAACGCATCGCCATGGCTGGACAGACGCCGGAAGTCCGAGTGTGGGACGCATCCACGGGCGAACTCTCACTGCCACCGTTGCGCATCGGCAAGGAACCGCTGAAGACCGTGATGTGGAGTCTCGATGGGCGATTTCTCGTCGCGCGCAGCGATGAAAATGTGGTCCGCGTTTGGGATGCGGCCACTGGCGAAGCCGTGACGCCTCAACTCAAGCACAACAGCTATGTTCGCCTCGCGCATTTGGTGGCAAACAACCGCCTCATCACGCTCAGTCTGCCAAACGTGATGCGCGCCTGGGATCTCAAAGAAACTTCACTGCCCGCCGATGTGATCGCCGATTACGCAAAGCTGCTGGCGGGCCGCCGCCTCAACGCCGCAGGCGTAGTTATTCCTCTCAAGCCGGACGAATTGGCCGAACTCAGCCGCTCCCTGCACGCCCGCGCGCCGGAGCTGTTCGAGTAACCACCGGAGGGACGAGTTATACGAGTCCCCATCTATTCCGATCCGTTTTAATCAGGGCCTCCTGGAACTCGGCCCTCCGAATGGGATGACCGAAGCTCCGCCCGTAAGCACAACGCC
>CAYQBV010000476.1:0-2921 GCA_964415705.1 uncultured Chthoniobacter sp.
TGCAGGAGCACCTGAAGGTGAGCGAGCGCCGGGCCTGCCAAGTGATCGCGCAACCCCGGGCGACGCAACGCTACCGCGGGGTGCGCCGGGAGAAAGACGCGCCGCTGGTGGTCGCGCTGCGCCGGGTGTCGGCGGAGCGGCCGCGTGCGGGCTACCGGGTGGCGGCGGCGCATCTGCGGCGCGAGGGCTGGACGCTCAATGACAAGCGCGCGCAGCGGCTCTGGCGGGAGGAGGGGCTCAAAGTGCCGCGCCGGCAACGCAAGCTGCGGCGTCTGGGGAGCAGCGCCAACAGCGCGCAGCGCCTGCGGGCGACGCGGGTCAACGAAGTGTGGAGTTACGACTTCGTCTTCGACCAGACCGAGGACGGACAGCGGCTCAAGTGGCTGCCGATCTGCGATGAGTTCAGCCGGGAGAGCGTGGCGCTGGAAGTCGAGCGCTGCATGGAGAGCGCCGACGTCATCCGCATCCTGGATGCCGCGGTCGCCGAGCGCGGGACGGCACCTGACTTCATCCGCAGCGACAACGGCCCCGAGTTTATCGCGGCGGACGTGCAGGCCTGGATCCACGAGCGCGGGTTCAAGACCCTCTACATCGCGCCTGGCAGTCCGTGGGAGAACCCTTACAGCGAGAGCTTCAACAGCCGGTTCCGGGACGAGTTTCTCAACCGCGAAAGCTTCGACTCCCTACTGGAAGCAAAAGTGCTCGGCAAGGAGCACCGCCACGACTACAATCATCACCGCCTGCACTCCTCGCTGGACTACCAACCCCCGGCGGAATTCGCGCAGCGCTGCCTTGCGGCGGCTTCCGCTACGCTCCAGCCGCCGCAAGGCAGCGCCCTCCCCACCGACCCCATCACCACCAACCCACAACCCGAACACCAACCAAATCTCTCATAGCGAGTGGCTCAAACTTCGGGGGCAGGCCACAGCCGCTCGCTGACTTCCTCACCAATGCGCCGCCAATCGTGGGGAGCCAGATGGACCGGCTCAGGCACGATGACTTCCTCGATCACTTCCAAGTGCTCGGGCAACCGCGGCTGCCGTCGTTCACGCGGAGGCGATGGGTCCGGCGAGCGCCGTGGCACCTCCGCGACCACGGGCTCCGGGGCTTTTCCCAGCTCGTCGAAGCCTTGCAAAAGTAACAGCAGTTGCGCCGGGTCGAGCTTTTCGCTCTGCGCACCAGAGAGCTTGCGCACCAGTAATTCGATCTTCTGCCGCAGCAGCGCGTTTTCCTGCTCCAGACACGCGATCCGTTCGAGCAGTTCGGGAATGCTTGGCGTGGTCAAATCGGGCACGCTGACATCGACCACCCACCGTGACCTGTCTTAGAAAGATAGTAAGCTTGGTTAGTTCTCGCGCTCATACCACGGACGCAGCTTCGCGCCGCGCAGGTCGATGCCATCGGTCAGCATGGCCAGCGCCTCCGGTGCCAGCTTCAACTTCACCGCCTGCCGATCAATCCCCTTCAGCATCGCACGCGGGCACGCTGCGCGAGCAAAGCCACCAACTCCGCCGCCATCTGGAGTTGCACCGGAGACCCCACCACCAGCCGGCTCCCGCCCGGCAGTTCGACGACCAACCCTTCCCGATCTCCAGGCGCCCCACCTTCCACCAGCGCCTCCAGCAAGCGGATAGGACCGGCCTGCGCCGCCAAGCCCGTCCCATTCGGGGCCTCGCCTCGCGCCGGCTTCATTTGCGTCTGCCTCTTGCCCCGCTGCTGCACCCAATTCGCGAACGTCGGATATTTGATCCCAGCCAGCCGGGCAAACTTTGCCCCGCTGGTCCCGCTCCGTTCAAACTCATCCAGCAACGCCTCCCGTCGCCCCGCCGGCACGCGCACCCGCCCACGCCCGTCCTGCTTCAAAACTTCTACTTTCGCATTCGTAGATGTCATAGGCGCACATCCTCTGACATCGATGAACTCCGCCGCTAGAGGCGCTCCGGCGGTCGCTTACGCTGCTTGAGCAGTTTCATAAACGCGCTCACATCCCACATCCGCGCAAAGAAGCTCTCCCGCAGCGCCTCCGCCTCCGCCTGGGCACCCTCCGCGCGGAAGTATTCCAGCCGCCATCGAATCTGGAACCGTGAATGCCTCCGCGAACATTATGCTTTAAGGAAGTTTTGGCGCCGTTGTTCCTCCGTCTCGCCATACATTGTCGTCAGCGGAACGCAGTAAACTTTCATACGTCTTATCAGAATTCTGTAGTGATTTTCTGGCTACGCTTTTTTCCTCGCTGTCTAAAAAGAGGAAATGCAATAAAATCCCTTTCACCCGGATCGTGATTCCAGGGTCGGAGGACTTAACCAGCTTGACTTTCAACAAGTTACCTTGCGGAATCAGTTCACCGCCGCCATGAAGACGTGCGTTATACAACTCCCATACACCGGACTTGTAGTTTGGCTCCATCCCTACTACCGACGTGTTGAAACTTCCACAATACCGCAATGCCATTCCGACGGCGAGGCACTCCTTCATAAGTCGTCGATTAAATTCATCCACACTGGCAAGATACCGATTACTATCGGTACCTTCATTTGAAGCGAAACTACGAGAAATAGGGCAAAGTGCAAGGACCAACAATAGAACGAACCCACGACAGCCTGCTGAGTAAATATTGCGTTCCATTTTACGCTATTTGTGTCCACCGGTCCATTCACCGACGCCGTCTACATACAGCACTTCTTCACTAACATTCTCCCCCTTTTTGACCCAATAAAGCATGTCGGCACCCACGTGTTGAACGAGCTCTTCATCGGAGATTCCCGCCTGACAGCACGATTTATGGTTGATGTAGGCGTAACGCGTTTCATAGGTGGATTGTTGCTGTTGCCCGGCTTTTAGTTCTTCAACGAACCGCGCTTCAGCATCCGCGGAATATTTCTCACCGTATGTTGTATTGGGGGCATTGAAACCAATAAATG
>CAYQBV010000477.1:0-2916 GCA_964415705.1 uncultured Chthoniobacter sp.
GGGAAACACCGGTTGATCTAGACCATGGTTCTCAACGCCCGAAGGCGCAACAGGCCGAACTGCGCCTAACTGAATTCGGCCGCGACGCGGTCAAACAGCTTCTTCAGCCTTTTTCCAATTGTTGATGGGTCCATCGGGCTGTTCATCGATTGCGCAGTTGCCCAATCCCGCATGTGCTGCGACAGCCCTTTCCGGCTTTCTTTCTCAGCGAGATCATTCTTAGAAGCATACAGGGCAACTGCGATCCAGAATGCATCCCAGTCATGTTGCGTTGGCCTACCACCTTTTCCGCGTGAAGCAGGCGGAGTCTGCGACGACGCTATGCTGCCGGTAACCGATTCCGGGGAGTGTTCGGGCAAATCTTTGGGCTGAAACGCCGGCGGCGGTGGAGGGTGTGCTGCCCCAAATATTCTTGCGACGTCGTGCAACAAAATGACCGGAAGGCCGCTGTCAAAGTTCCCATCAGCTCTCGGGATATGAACCTGGAATCCTGCAAAGGCTGCCTCAATAGCTGTCATTGGAAATTGGCCAGCAGAATGGTCGATCAGCCAAGTTTCTTTGGGGACCCAAACCAACTTGCCGTTTCCCAGTTTCCTGAATTCCGCACCAAAAAATCCATAGTTCCCCGTTGGTCTTGAAGAATCAAGGAGATAGTCTGCGTTTGCGAATTGACAACCATCACCAACGGGGTGCGCGATGCTGGCACAAGGTATTCTGGGTTTCCAGTATGAATTGGATCGGTCAAACGGCGGTCTGACCTCGCTTGGGGGTCTGCCGCTTTATCTGGAACTGGCGCAGGCGAGCGGCCTCGGCGCAGCGATCCGGCGCGAGGTGAGCGTTGCGGGGCGGCAAGGCTGGCTTGACCTGCAGATGGTTCTGGCGGTGATTTTTCTCCATCTGTCGGGCGGCGATTGCGTGGAGGACCTGGAGCGTCTGGAACAGGACAGCGGCTTCGCCCGGGTTCTGTGTGCTGTTGAACGGGCGATGTTTTCCCGCGCCGAGCGGCGTTCCTTGAAATTGCGTTGGCGTCGGCGGCGTGAGCGGATGGTGCCCTCGCCCTCGGCGCTGTCGGGATGGCTGGCGCGCTTCCACGATCCGGCATCGGCGCCGGCGGTTGCGGGCTCGGCGGTCATTCCCGCCGTGCCGGCTTCATTGCGTGGCCTGTGGCGGGTGAACGCGGCGCTGCTGGGCTTTATGCAGCGGCACCGGCCGATGAGTTCGGCGACATTGGACATGGATGCGACGTTGGTTGAGACGCACAAGCGGGGTGCGCTTTATTGTGACAAGAAGTTCAAGGCGTATCAGCCGTTGAATTGCTGGTGGGCCGAGCACGAGGCCATGCTGTATTCGGAGTTCCGCGATGGCAACGTCCCCGCCGGGCACGAGCAGTTGCGGGTCTTGCAGGACAGTCTGGGGTATCTGCCGGCGAGCGTGACGAAGGTTGCGTTACGCTCTGACACGGCGGGCTATCAGGAAGAACTGCTGCTCTATTGCGGCGAGGGCAAGGACCCTCGGTTCGGCGTGATCGACTTTGCCATCAGCGCCGACGTGACGAAGGCCTTCCGCGCCGCGGTGCTGGCCACGGCGGAGAGCGCCTGGCAACCGCTGATCCGAATGATCGACGGCGTGGCGCAGCAGACGGATCAGGAGTGGGCTGAGGTCTGCTACGTGCCGAATTGGGCCGGACACAGCAAGCATCGGGCGGACTACCGGTTCCTGGCGATCCGCGAGCCGCTGCGCCAGCTTGCGCTGGGCGATGCGGAACAGCTGCCGTTCCCGACGCAAGAATTCGTCCACAAGGGCACCTATAAGTTGTTTGGCCTGGTAACCAACCTGAAGACCGCCGGCGATGCGGTGATCTGGTGGTCGCGAGAGCGCTGCGGCAAGAGCGAGGAGGCCCACTCGGTTATGAAAACTGACCTGGCGGGGGGACAATTGCCGTCCGGCCTGTTCGGCGCCAACGCGGCGTGGTGGGCATTGATGATCCTGGCGCATAATCTGAACACCGCGATGAAGCGGCTGGTGCTGGGCGAAGGCTGGGCGACGAAGCGGATGAAGGCCCTGCGCTTGCACCTGATCGGTCTTCCGGGTCGCGTGCTCAGCCATGCGCGTCAGCTGGTGATCCGCCTCGGTGCGGCGGGCGAGACGCTGGCGACGATTGTCACAGCCCGCCAGGCCATCCGGGCCCTGGCATGCGGACCGTCTGGATGACCCGCGAACACCACCCCAGCCACCGCATGGCCGATCGCGGGTTCCCCCTTGGGCGCCGCTGCGGTCCCACGCCCGCAGCGCAGGCCGCCAACGCGCGAAGGTTGCACAACCCCGCGCGCCGACTCGCGATCCGTGCAGCCCCATCGTAAAAGACGGTGATTGTCATGCGGTAGCGAGCCAGAACCGGGGAATTAAGACCCGAACAGCGGGGGCGCCAACGCGGCACGGATTTTGTTCGGGAATCCTGGGTTTGGCAGCCGCTTGACATTCGCCGGTAATGAGTGGTTCAGATAATTGATCCATTACGTCAGACACCAGATGGGAAGGGATACGTGGCGGTGGCTCCATGAATGGAACCGGCTCATCCAAGAAATCTGACAACTGTTTGATCTTTGCCGGCAGGATCTTGAACTTCCAGTCCGGGTGCTGGGCGAGCAGCCGAGGGATGTCTTCGAACGAACAATACCCGTTGGGAAGTGTTGTAGATGACATCTAATGGCTCCGTCATATCCTCTGTTCATCAGGGACGGGCGGGCCCGTTCGGATGCCCAAGCGTTTGATAGCCCAATATTTCCCCGCTCCTCGGAGAATAGCAGGTTAGGCGACGCCCAAGTATGAGCGACTCGCACCGTCTCGTTGAGCGGATCGTCCGGAGGGGGACGATTCCGGCGCGGCCCGACACCGTGTAGACCCGGTGGATGATAG
>CAYQBV010000478.1:0-2908 GCA_964415705.1 uncultured Chthoniobacter sp.
TCCGTCTCGGCGGGTGCCGTCACGGGCGGCTTGCAGACCCTGACCATCACGTTCACCGCCGCGCTGGGCACGGCCATCAATTGGAACGCCACCGATGTGAAGACCGCGATGCTCGTCCGCCGCGAAGCCATGATCGTGATGCCGGCCGGCGCGCGCTCCGAGCTGCGGCGCTACGACGCGTATGAAAGCGCGCCCACCCAATACACCGTCATCTCCCGCCAGATCGGCACGCAGAACGGAGAGACCACGCCTTTTTCCGTCGCCACCGTGGGGCTGGACAAAATGGTGAACGTGGACTTCCGCGTGCGGGCGAAAGGCTCCGACAGCGCGCTGGCCACCAAGGAACTGAACAACTTTTCGAGCTTCATGCGGGTGCAATGCATAGCCCCCTCGCGCCAGCGCCCGAAGAACTAGCCCAACACTGCTATGAAACAGAACCAGCATTGCCAAAGTGGGGGAACCCTGGTGGTCGCGATGATCGCCGTCCTCGTCGTCTCATCCGCCGTCGGCGTGGCCTATAAGACCACGAGCGCGACCGGACGCCTCGGCGACCGCAGCCGCGATTTCGTGGAGAACAAACTGGCCGCCGAGGGGGCGCTCGAATACGCCTACGGCATCTGGAAAAAGCGGGTGCAGAACTACGATCGCGCCATTTCCACCACGGAGGCGACGAGCGGCATGACGGCCCCCGCGTTCGCGGGCTTCAACTACATGTCGGCGGCCAATCAAGGCCCGCTCAACATCCAGGCGACCGATGCCTACGGCAAACCGATGACGGCCGCCAGCGCCACACCCGCACCGGTCATCGTGAGCCTGCTGGATTATCCCGGCTGGCGCGGACGGTCCTTTGGCTACGTGGCCAGCGCCCGCATGCAGCAGACGACGACCAGCGGCGGCACACTCTCCGCCGGGGTCAAACGCCGCTTCCAATACGTCGAAGTGCCGCTCTTTCAGGCCATGTTTTTCTACGAGCACGACCTGGAGCTTTATAAGCCGGCCACGATGAGCGTCTCCGGGTTGGTCCACTCGAACTCGAACCTCTACCTCAGCACCGGCAGCTCGTCCGCCGGGGCGCTCACTTTCCAGGGCCACGTCTCCCGCGTGGGCAACTACTACAGCACCACCGGCGGCAGTGCGGGCTCCGCCAACAATACTGCACCCCCGGGGGCGGCCGCCTGGTCCGGCGGCACGATGTATCCGCCCACTTACGCGACCAGCGAGGCAGCGCAGGTCCATCAGGTCTCGCGTTACGAGCCGCTGGGGCAAAGTGCGGCGTCGGTTTTGAACACGGCCGACACCAATCCGAACAACGACTCCTTTCGCGAAATCATCGAGCCGCCCGTCACCGGAGCCGGCATCACCGACCCGCCGGAAATCGCCAAGCGCCGCATGTATAACAAGGCGGGCGTGATCGTGACGATCAACGGCTCCACCGCCAGCGTGACCGCGCAAAATGGCACCAGCCTCACGGCTACGCAGATCACGACGATCCAATCGGCCTTTACCGGCAAGAACACCTTCTACGACCAGCGCGAGGGCATCAATGTGGATGCGGCGAATATCAGCGTCAGCACGCTCACCCCGGTGCTCAACGCCGCGGCCGGATTCAACGGCATCCTTTATATCCAGGATGTGACGCCCAAGGTCTCCGGCGATATGGAGACGAAAACCATCCGGCTCAGAAATGGCGGCGTCCTGCCCGATACCGGCCTGACCATCGCCAGCCAGAACCCCGTCTATGTCCAAGGCGATTACAACACCGGCACCACCAGCACACCCACCAACGTGCCGGCCAACGCCACCGGCAACCCGAACAACACCGACAGCCCGACCGTCACCGGCTACACCCGCAAGCCCGCGTCCGTGATGGCCGATGCCGTGATGCTGCTTTCCAACTCCTGGAACGATGCCAATGCGTCCTCCTCGGTGAGCAGCCGCGCGGCCAGCAATACCACCTACAACATGGCCATCCTCGCCGGCGTCATGCCCGGGATGTACACGCCGCCGGTCGGCGATCCGCACTCCGGCGCAGCCCAGTATGGCTACTCCGGCGGAGCCAATAACTACCCGCGTTTCCTCGAATCCTGGTCCGGCCGCACCTGCACCTACACCGGCTCGATGGCCGAGCTTTTCCAGAGCAAGGTTTTCACCGGCAAATGGGACACCGGCAACATCTACGTGCCGCCAACCCGGCGCTGGAATTTTGACACGAACTTCACCTCCACCCCGCCGCCCGGCAGCCTCGACGCCGTGAGCGTCTCCCGCGGCAACTGGAGCAAACTCTGAGTCGCACCATGAAGCATCCCGCCGTCCTCTCCCTGATCTCCCTCGGCCTCGCCGCCAGTGCCACCGCGATCGATCTCACCCCGCAGATCGTCACCCTCGTCGTCGGCGACTACGCGGTCCGCCGCGCGTATTTTGCGGATGGGGACAAAAAATACGCCGTCACCATGGACTCGGAAACCGAGCTGACCGGCTCCGGCGGGACGGCGCTTTTCAACTTCTCGAAATTTCCCCGCGCGGTGATGCGTCTCGCGCCGTCGCCGCTCAAACCGCAGATCGTTTTCGAAGGTGAAACCCTCGAACGCTACCGCGCCACCGCCGCCACCCTGCTCCTGCAGGGCGCGGAACAGCCGGTGCTCGAAAAGGAGGACGCCGACGTGCTGCCCGTGAACCAATGGACGAGCCGCCGCTTCACCTTTGCCTACAATTTCCTGGGTGCCCCGATGCGTGAGAGCGTGACTTTCCTGAACCTCGACGGGAAGCAGCAGATCGTCATGCAGACCCGCGCCCGGCAGGCCGATTTCGCCCTCATCTCCGCCCGCGGCGACGACATCCTCCGCCGCTGGCACGACTTCCGCCCGGAGGAAGCCACCGAGGGAAACTGAGCCCCTGCTCCACCTCAGGC
>CAYQBV010000479.1:0-2904 GCA_964415705.1 uncultured Chthoniobacter sp.
GACGAGCATCGAGGCGGGGTCGCCGGCGGCGGGCGTCCTGCAGGTGGGCGATGTGATCGTGGGGGTGAATGGCAGCCTCTTCACCACGGATTGCCGGAAGCGTTTTGGCATGGCCATCGGTGAGGCCGAGGCGGGCACAGGCGCTTTGCCTCTCCTCGTCTGGCGCGCGGGGAGTGTGAGCAACCGAACGGTCCAACTGGCCTTTACGGGCTTACCCTATGCCGCCACGGCTCCTTACACTTGCGCCAAGTCGGCGAGAATCCTCGCGGAAGGCTGTGCGTATATCGTCGCTCGCAACGACTGGAGTGAGGTGAATCTAGGAGCCATGGCCTTGCTGGCGTCGGGCAACCCGGCGTATGCGTCCCTCATTCAAACAAAAATGCGCGCGGGCATCCTCAACGCCGCCACCCTCGACCTCTACAAGACGGGGGAAGCGGGCGTGAGTGCCTGGAACGCGGGCTACAAAGGCTGGACGATGGCCGAGTATTTTTTGGCGACGGGTGATCCCACGGTCTTGCCGACCATCGAGGCGTATGCGGTGGTCTCCGCGCGGGGCCGAGGGAAGTTCGGCACCTTTGGCCACGGAGGCATGAGCGAGAAAAATCCCGATGGTTCCTTGCACGGTCCGGTCGCGGGGTATGGCCCGATGAATCAGTCCACGATGCCCAACATCATCTCGATGATTCTGGCGAAGAAGTGTGGGGTGACCCATCCAGAAATCGATCCCGCCATCGCCGTGGCCTCCAACTTCTACACCTTCTACTGCGACAAAGGGCTGATTCCTTACGGCGAGCACGTGCCGAGTCTTACCGCCAATGAGGATAACGGCCGGCAGGCGCTGGCGGCGGTGATGTTCTCCTTTGACCCAGCAAAGAACTACCAGACCAATTACTTCACGCGAATGGCCATGGCCAGTGGCGACCAGCGGGAAGGCGGACACACTGGGCCCTTCTTCGGTTATCTCTGGGAGCCGCTCGGGGTGAATGTCGGCGGGCCAGCGGCGATGGCGGATTACTTCCACGATCTGGCCTGGTGGTATGACTTGAACCGGCGCTGGGACGGTTCCTTTGCCTATGTGGAAGGCGATGGCTCGCCCGTGGGGCTGACCTATCGCGGCTGGACGATCACCCCAGCGATGATGTTGCTCTTCGCCGTGCCGCTGAAGCAGCTCTACATCACGGGGAAAAATCTCGCACCCGCCCTCCAGCTGACCGCCACGGAAAGGGCGGAGTCTTTGGCCGCCTCGAAGTTCACCCTCGAACATGCCGCCGCCCCGAAAACCACCGCGCAACTTATCGCGGCGCTAAGCAACTTCTCCCCGGCGATCCGCAATAATTGGGCGGCAGAGTATCTGGCCGCCGACCCGGCGCGGCCGAGCGTTGCCCAGCTCTCCGCTTGGGCCACCGGCACCGATTCCCGACTCGCGGAAGGTGCGTGTGCCACCTTGGGCTTTCTCAAAGACCCGACCGCCACGCCCGCGCTGACCAGCCTGCTCTCGTCCCCGAACCGCTCACTGCGGATCATTGCTTCGCAAGCCTTGGATAACATGAACGAAAGCGCGCGACCGGCGGCGGTCGATATGCTCAACGCGGTCGTCGCCAACCAGGCTCCGCTCGATCCGCTCTCGGTGGACCCACTTCAGCAGGCTCAATCAGAGCTGTCGAACGCCCTTTTCTACGACAACACGGGACTCCTTTCCCAAAGCTTCACCGGGTATGATCGGGGCCTGGTCCTCGACGCCATGCGCGTGCTCATCAAAGCGCCTGACTCCTGGTCTCGGCGGTGCGTGTCGCCGGTGCTCGACTTGCTGACCTTTGGGGAAGTGCAGGCGCTGGGGCAGGATCTTCTCGACGCCACCGAATACAAAGCGCCCGCCAACGGGATGTTTTCCAAGTCCATCCGCATCGCGGGTTCCAAGACCCTCGCGAAGTGGCGCACCGTGGAAGGCATCCCGATCATCATGGATTTGCTCGAAGTTTTTCAATGGGGAAAAGACTGGTTTCAAGGGCAGGAATTGAACGCCCTGCTGGAATACGGCGGCTCGCTCAACTTCATGCCCGGCCCCGACCTGAATATCTACAATCGTATCTTGGCCATCGAGGACTTCTGGCTCGATAAGGCGGGGCCGACCGACGAGCATGTGGTCACCGCCCGGCAGATCAGGGAATTGCTGGCCAACGATCCGTCGGCGCAAGCGTTGGTCTATTTGCTAAACCAAGCGCCCGTGGCCACCGACGCGGCGTTTTGGGTTTATGAAAACAGGGGCATCGGGAGCAACGTCGGCACGGTCCTGGCCAACGACATCGTGCCCAGCGACACGCTGACCTACGCCATCACGGCAGGCAATACCGCCGGAGCCTTCGCCATCCACAGCGCCACGGGGGCAATCACCGTGGCGGGCGCGCTCAACCACGCGACCAAGCCCACTTACAACCTCACCGTCACGGTCACGGACAGCGGCCTGCTCACCGATACCGCGGCGGTCACCATCACCGTCCAGCCCGTCAACCACGGCTCCAATCAGGCACCCGTCGTCAACGACCAGGCCTTTGCGGTGAGCGAAAGCAGTGGTGTGGGGAGCAACGTCGGGACGATCACCTCGACCGACCCGAATCCCGGCGACATCCGGACTTACGCAATCGCGGCTGGAAACACTGGTGGAGCGTTCGCGATCAACCCGCTCACGGGGCAACTCACTGTGGCTGGCATCATCGACTTCGAAACCATTCCCTCTTACGTCCTCACCGTCTCAGTCACCGACGGCCTGCTCACCGACACCGCCGCGATCAGCGTCGCGGTCAACAACGCCAACGACGCTCCCGGGGCTACCGCGCAGAGCGTGACGACGGCGGAGGACACCGCCAAGGCCATCACCCTAAGTGGCGCCGACATTGAACTCAGCCC
>CAYQBV010000480.1:0-2903 GCA_964415705.1 uncultured Chthoniobacter sp.
CGGGGAGGGGACGGGGAGGCTTTGCAGGAGCCAGTCGTAAAGCGGGCGGTGAACCTCGAACTCCAGCGTGCAGATGGAGTGGGTGATGTCCTCGATGCTGTCCGAGAGGCAGTGCGCAAAGTCGTACATCGGGTAGATGCACCAAGCGTCGCCGGTGTGGTGATGCGCGGTGTGGCGGATGCGGTAGAGCACGGGGTCGCGCAGCCAGACGTTGGGATGATGCGGATCGATCTTTGCGCGGAGCGTGCGCGCGCCGTCGGGGAAGGCACCGGCGCGCATCTGCTGGAGAAGGTGGAGATTTTCCTCCACGCTGCGGTCGCGGTAGGGGCTGGGCCGCCCGGGGCGGTCGGGGGCGCCGCGATACTCGTCGGTCTGCTCGGCGGTGAGGTCGCAAACGTAGGCTTTGCCCGCGTGGATGAGCGAGAGGGCGTAGGCGTAGATCTGGCCGAAATAATCCGACGCATAAAACGGCGCGTCGTCCGATTTGAAACGCAGGACCTCATCCGCCCAGCCGGCGATGAGCCAGCGCACATCGGCGATGATGGAGTCCACGTATTCCACGTCCTCCTTCGCGGGGTTGGTGTCGTCCATGCGGAGGTTGCAGGTGCCGCCAAACTCTTTCGCGATGCCAAAGTTCAGGCAGATGCTTTTGGCGTGGCCGATGTGCAGGTAGCCATTGGGCTCGGGCGGAAAGCGCGTGGCCACCCGCTGGCAGGTGCCGTTGGCGAGATCGGCGGCGACGATGTCGCGGATGAAGTCGGACGGGGCAGGGGAGGCGGCGGGAGAATCGGTGGTCATGGGAGCGGTGGGAAATAGGCGGGCGGAAGCGGAAGTGCAAGTCACGCGGCGACGAGCGCATCGGAGAGCGCGCGATAGTCCCCGATACTGTTGTAAGCCTGCGCGCTGACGCGGACGTAGCGGCGGACGGGCGCGCCCCAGCGGACGATGGGAACCTCGATGCGATGCGTGTCGAGGAGCTGGTTTTGCAGGGGGTCGATGCGCTCGGCGGAGTGGGGCGCGCGCTGGAGCGGTCCGGGCAGCGGAATGGTGGCCATGGCGGCGAGGAGGGAATTCGGGGCGGGCAGGGGGACGCCAAGGCGGCCGGAGATGAGCGCCCGAGCGGCGGCGGCGAGCGCGCGGTTTTGCTCGTAAAGCTCGGGCCATCCGCCGGGGTGAAGCGTGGCGCAAAAGTCGAGCGCCGCCGGGACGGAAAGCCAGGCGGTGGGATCGAGCGTGCCGGGCCAGTCGAAGCGGTCGTGAAAGTGCGAGCGACCGGGGCGGCGAATGTTTTCGCCATGCGAGAGGACGGCGGGGCGGATGGGCTCCTGCCGGTCGGCGCGGACGTAGAGAAAGGCGGCGCCTTTGGGCGCGCAGACCCATTTATGGAGATTGCCGGTGTAGTAGGCGGGGCGCAGCGTATCGAGATCGAGCGGCAGGCTGCCCGGTGCGTGCGCGCCGTCGATGAGGCAGTCGATGCCGCGTTCATCGAGCTGGCGCACGATCTTTCGCACGGGAAAAACGAGCGCGGTGGGGCTGGTGATGTGATCGAGCAAAACGAACCGCGTGCGCGCGGAGGTGTGCGCGAGGAGGGCGTCGATGATCTGCTGTTCGTCGGTGAGGGGAAAGGGGACGGGCGCGACGACGACCCGCGCGCCGGAGCGGCGGACGGCTTCGAGGAGGACGTTGCGGCTGGCGTTGTAGTCGTGGTCGGTGGTGAGGATTTCGTCGCCGGGTTGGAAGTCGAGGGAGCGGACGACGGCGTTGACGCCCGCGGTGGCGTTGGCGACGAACGCGAGGTGGCGAGGGTCGGCTTTGACAAACGCGGCGAGCCGTTCGCGGGCGGCGTCGAGCAGCGGTTCGAGATCGCGCTGGAGGAAGCGGACGGGCTGGCGCTCCATGCGGGCGCGGAGTTCGTGCTGGGCCGCGAGGACGGCGCTGGGACACGCGCCGAAGGAGCCGTGGTTGAGAAAGGTGACGTCCCCGGAGAGGGACCAGTGCCGGGCGTGCAGGCTGGGCATGCGGCGGAGGAAGGAGTGGTTTTTTGCGCCGAAACTCAGACGGCACTCGCGATGGGGTGGCGCTCGAGAAACTCGGACGCGAGTGCTTTGTAAGCCGCGGTGCCGAGGCCGCCGGGCTCGTATTCGAGGATGGGCTGGCCGTGGCTGGGGGCTTCGGCGAGGCGGACGCTGCGCGGAACGACGGTCTTGAAGATGACTTCGCCGAAGTGGGACTGGACTTCGGAGATGACCTGCATGGCGAGGTTGTTGCGCATGAACATGGTCATGAGCACGCCGCCGATGGTGAGGTCGGGGTTTGCGCCGCAGCCGCGGATCTGCTGGACGACCTGGGAGATTTTACTGAGGCCTTCGAGGGCGAAATATTCGCACTGGAGTGGAATGAGGAGTTCGTCGGCGGCGGCGAGCGCGTTGGTCATCAGGATGCCGAGCGAGGGCGGGCAATCGAGGAGGATGAAATCGAACGGGGCGTCGTCGCGGAGGGGCTGGAGCGCAGTGCGCAGCCGGGTGAGGTGATCATCGGCGCGGGCGACTTCGATTTCCGCGCCGGCCAACTCGAGGTCGCCGGGAATGAGCCAGAGATGCGGCCAGCGGGTGGGGATGACTTTTTCCGCGATCGTGCCCTGCCCAATCAGGGCTCCGTAAATGGACTGGCCCTCGATCGGCGGAAAGCCGAGGCCGCTGGTGGCGTTGGCCTGCGGATCGAGGTCGATGAGCAGGATGCGCGCGCCGCGGTCGGCGAGGCAGGCGGCGAGATTGACCGAGGTCGTGGTCTTACCCACGCCGCCTTTTTGGTTGGCGACCGCGATGATTTTCATTGGGGCGCGGAATGTAGCGCCGGTGCTTGCTTTGACGAGGATGGAATCAGCGCAAAACGGGCAGGGGACG
>CAYQBV010000481.1:0-2898 GCA_964415705.1 uncultured Chthoniobacter sp.
CCCTCCAGGCGGCCGCTCCGCTGACCGTAACGGGCCCGGTCACCGTCAACCCGACGGGCACCCTCAACGCCAGCGCCGCGGCCCTTTCCGCCGGCAGCCTGAACCTGAGCGGCGGCAGCGTGACCGTGGGCGCCGGCTCCTCGGCCGGGACCGCCAACCTCACCAGCGGCACCCTTGCGGCCACGGTCGGCGGCAACGAACTGGCCATCAGCACGAAGCTCGTAAAAGGCCCCACCGTCATTACCGCCGGGACGACCCCCTTCAAGGTCGGTGGCAGCAACTTGGTGAGCAGCATCGACAAGCTGATGGTCCAGGGCGGCACCACCTCGATAGCGAATCCCGCCACGATCACGCTGACCGATGTCGGCACGCAATGGACGGGGACTAGTGCCACCTCGGTCAGCAACAACTTCACCGTCACGCCGGGAGCCAACGTGCTGGTCGTGACTGTGAACCAGAGAACCTTGACGCCGACCGGCTCGGCGTACAATGCCTCGACCCATCCCACGGTGACTTACGACGGTGTGGCCATGACCTTGGATAATGCTCCCGGCGGAGCCTATGGCTACGGGCAGCTCAACGGCTTCGTCAACTCGCAGGTCTTTTACATGCTGAACGCGCCCACCGGGGCCGCCAACCTTCTGGATGTGAGCTTCCCCTATGCCGGCACGGATTACGTCGTGAACGCCTTTACCCTGGCGGGAGTCAGCACCACGGTGCCAGTGAAAACGAACGGCTATGTTCAGGAGACGACCAATACGCCTTCCAACGTCGGCATCAGCCTGACGGGTGTGACCGTGGGCTCCGCCGTGGTGACCGCCTACATGCAGCGGAACGCCAATGCCGTGAGCACCACCACCTCCAGCGGCACCCTCGATATCTCGGGGACCGGCGGAGGGTCCGGCGACTTCTGGTCGAACATCGGACCCAGCACCGCCTCCGCAGGGGCGCTGGCGCTGGGCGTGAATTCCGGAACCGTCACCATCACCCATTCCTCGTCTTCGGCTACGCGCGAGATTTTCGCCGGCGCCGCCTTTGCGCCGGCCGCATCGGCGCTCACCATGTCCTCGACGGCGGTCAACTTGACCTCGTCCAACACCTTGGACTTCGGCGGGGCACCGGCAGTTAGCCTGGGCAGCCTGACGATGGAAGCGGGTAGCTCGCTGACCATGACCAACGCCCCGGTTGCTGGCGTGAGCTTCAGTAGCATCGTCGGGAATGGGAATTCGCAAATTGCCGGTGGCGTGCCGATTTCGCTCCGGAGTCCTTCGCCAACGGTTACGGTCAATGCTGGCCACCTCGAGATCAGTGCTGCGGTGAAGCTGGAGGCCGGAACCGCAATCAGCACGGCTGCAGGTTCCTCGGTGACTTTTGCGGGGAACATCACCACGCCCGTGTTGAGCGAAGACTTTAACGTCGTGAAATCCGGCTTGGGCACGATGAACATCACCGGAACAGTGTTTGCGGCGGGGAGCAGCCCGAACCGCATCATTAACATGACGGGAGGGACCACGAACTTCACCAATGCCACCGTTCATGTTTCGTCGTTGATTACCCAGACGAGTAACAACGTTTACGTGACGGCAACCGACTCGATCATCGATATCGACGATGCGGGCTGGTATTACGGCGGTCTCAGGGTGGGTTGGGGCAACGGTGTTTACAGCTATGCCATGAACGGTGGATCGCTCACCCTCAATCCATTCGCGGAAATCATCAGGGTCGCGGGCAATGGCAACACCGGACGGGCGATCCTGTCCCTCGACGGCGGTGCGACGGTGAGCACCGGGGGTATTGATGTCGGTGAAACCGATAACACCTACGGTGAAATCAATATTCGCGATGCCGCGATTGCCAACTCCTGGGAGTTTAGGATCGGCGTGTCCAAGGGGCTCGGTGTGGTCAACCAACTCGGCGCGACCAGTTCGGTGGTGAACGACCTGCCAGTGATTCTGACCTATCGAATGGGACAGACAACTTGCTGGGGCATCTACAACCTCAACGCCGGCACCCTTAAAACCGACAGCATCGTCTCGGGTGACGGGAATACGCAATTCAATGGCAACCGGGCCTTTGTCAATTTTCACGGCGGCACTTTGATTCCAAAGGCGAACAGCGGCAATTTCATCTACAGCACGCTGACCGGTCCAAATGCCGGCAGTGTCAGCGCTCCTCAGCTCATGGTTTATTCTGAGGGTGCCATCATCGATACCGATGGGAAGAACATTACGATCGGCGAGAAACTGCTCGCACCGACAGGTCAGGGTGTCTCGGCCACAACGATCGTCCTTGCCGGCCCGAGCCAAGGCTCGGGCTATCGGGGTGAGCCGGTCATTACGATCGGCAACACCGCAAATTTCAGCGCGACCGCCGTGGCGAACATGGTGGACGATGGCACGGGTAACGGAACGTTTAAGATAGTGTCCATCACCGTTACGAACCCGGGTGTCAATTTCACCTCCGCACCCGCGCTCAACATCTATGGCGGCGATCCCACCCTTGCGGCCACTCTTCCCGCCACGGTCCCCATTGCGGCGAATGTCTCCGGCGGGTTGACCAAGAACGGTGCCGGGAAGCTGACCCTTTCGGCCGCCAATACCTATGCGGGGGCGACGTTCATCACGGCCGGGACGCTGATCGCGACGAACGCGGCGTCGCTCGGGACCGCGGCCGGCGGCACCACCGTGACGAGCGGGGCCGCCCTCGATGTGCGGGCCGACCTGGGGAGCGAAGCCCTCACCATTGGCGGCACCGGGGTAGGCGGCACCGGAGCCTTGCTGGTGGGGGCCAACGCCAGCACTGGCACCGTGGGCGGTCCGGTGACTCTCACTGCCCACACGACGCTCGGCGGGCCGGGCACCCTCAATGTGAACGGGGCGGTCAGCGGTGGCTTTTCCC
>CAYQBV010000482.1:0-2897 GCA_964415705.1 uncultured Chthoniobacter sp.
AGTTGGGGAGGGCGTGGCGGCGGGCTCGACGATCTCGCTGGGTGGTGGCGGCTCGACGGGGGGCGGTGGAACCAAGGCCATTTTCTCCGGTTTCGGCTCCGGCTCCGGCGGCGCGACGGGTTCGGGCTCCGGCTCCGGGGTTGGAGGAACTTCGGCTGGCGGTTCGGTGGACGGAGCGGCGGGCGCGGCCTCTCCGTCGCCGGCCTCGCCTCCGCCGACCGCGCCATCCATCCATGTGATCTGCTCGGCCGGCTTTTTTTCCCGGCACTGGCTGAAGAGGAAAACCACGCCGACGAAGCCAGCGTGCAGCACGGCGACGACCACGAGGTTGCGTCGAAACGTGGATTGCTCGGCCATCGGGCGGGTCAGGGCTGCGCCGCGCTCACGGCGTCGTCGGGTTGGTGACCACGCCGATCTTGGTGATCTTCGCGTGCTTCACGGCGTCCATGACGTCGATGAGTTTTTGCACCGCCAGCTCGCGGTCCGAGCGGATGACCACGGCGGCGTCGGGCTTCTCCTCTTTGAGCGCGACGAGCCGGCTTCCGAGGTCCGCGAGGGCGAGCGGCTGGCCGTTGAGGGCGATCTCGGCGGCGTTGTTGATCGTGATGGTTTGCACCATCTGCGGATCGACGGCGTCCTTCGCCGCCTCGCTCGATGGGAGTTTGAGATCGACGCTGTTTTCCATGAGCGGCGTGGTGATCATGAAAATGATCAGCAGCACGAAAGCGAGATCGAGCATCGGCGTGACGTTCAGCTCGTTCAGCGAGTGCAGGCTTTGGCGGTCGGAAAAGCGGCGCATGGGGGCGGTTAAATGACGAATGACGAATGACGAATGACGAACGCGGCGGGGGAGCTCCTGATTTTCATTCGGGCATGGTCAGTCATTCGACATTCCTCCTTTGTCCTTCGTCATTTCCACGTTCTCTCCCGCGCGCCGTGGTCCACGTATTTGTGCTCAAACTCGGAGCCGAGTTCGGCGGCGAAATTGTCCAGCCCGACAATCACCCCGCGGAGCGTGGTCACGAGGTAATTGTAACCAAACATCGCCGGGATCGCGACGAGCAGCCCGGTCACTGTGGTGATCAGCGCGGCGCTCACGCCAGGGGCCATCGCCGCGAGATTTGCGGACCCGGACGCGGCCACGTCGCCAAAGGTTTCCATGACGCCCCAGACCGTGCCGAGCAGCCCGAGGAAGGGCGCACCGCTGACCGCCGTGGCGAGGATGATCATCTGCGATTCCAGCTTCAGCGCCGTCTCGCCTACGGCACGCTCCATGGCGCTGATGACCACGCGCATCTGCGCGGGCGAAATGCGCGGCGCGCTGTCGAGGCGGTCGCGAAAGGTTTCATCCACCTCCGCCGAGCCGAGGAGCTGAAAAGTCAGCTCCTGGCAGCCCGCTTTATACACGGCGAAAAGCGGCGCGCCATCGAAGCGGATGCGGTCGGTGTAGATGCGCAGGGGCTGGCGGTCGGTGCGGAAGAGCGAGAGGAATTGGTCGCGCCGCACCTGCGCCTGCCGGATGACGCGAAACTTCGTGATCATCACCGACCAACTGAAGATCGAGGCGACGAACAGCGCCAGCAGGATGAGCCGGCCCGGCAGCGTGGATTGCTCGAACGCGTAAATCAGGCTGCCGGCGCCGCTGGCCGCGAGGAGATTCGGAAAAAACGTAACCGCCATGAGATGGGGAGTTCTTTAGCGGAATGTCGCGCGGGATGAAAGGGAAAGCCGGAAGTGCATGGTGAATGGTGAATGGTGAATGGTGAATGGTGAATGGTGAATGGTGAATGGTGAGGGGCGCGCGGGCGGCCGCTGGGCGCGGATTCTTCGGGGTGCCGGTTGGCGTCGCGCAGCAGCGACGTCACCGATCTTGCCTCTCGTGCTGCTGGGGGAAACGTCGCGGCACGGATCTGCCTCATCACGTCGCGGTATTTTTCCGGTTCTTCGAGGTGCAGCACGTGGTCGGCCTTTTCAAACCACACGAGGTGCTTCCCGCGTGGGGCGCGCAATGCGCGGAAATAGCGCGCGAGCACGGTGGAACTGACGAGGGTGTCGTGGCGGCCCATGAGGAACCACGCCGGCACCTCCAGGCGCGGGACTTCGCGGAAAAGATCGGCGGAGTAGATGTCCTTTTCGAGCTGTTGATAGGAGCGCCGGGCGCCGGTCGGCACGCGCAGCATGTCGCCGGGCGTGTAGGCTGGAGAGGTCAGGGCGAGGATGGCGAAACGCCACGGGGTCACTTTGTTGGGCGGACCGGGAAAGACCTTGCGGGACCATCGCTTGACGGTTTCCGCGCCCGCGCCCTTCCACGGCGGTGGCCCGGCCTGCGCCAATTCGCGGACGGCGCGTTTCGCGTTTGTCCGGCGCGCGGCGACGAGCGATTCGCGATACAGGGAGGTTTCTGCCTCCGGGATGTTCACGATCTGGCTGATCCCGATGTAGGCGGCGAAGAGCTGCGGTTCGCGCTGGACGGCGCGCGCGGCGACGAGCGAACCCCACGAAAAGCCGGCGAGGTAGATTTTGCTCCCGCCAAAACGGCGCTGCAATGCGCGGCTCAATTCCAGGGTGTCGCGCGTGATCTGCTCAGCGGTCAGGGCGGGCGTCGGGTTCAGGAAGGATTTTCCAGCGCCACGCTGGTCCCACTGGACGACGGTGAAAGCGCGCTCCAAGTCTGCGTTATGGTGCGCCACGGGCATCTCCGGCACGCCGGGTCCGCCGTGGACGAAGAGGAGCACGGGGTTGCGGAAGCGGTCATCGCCGCGAATCCGGATCGCCTGCGGCACCCCGCCGAGCGTGACGCGCTCCGTTTGCGAAATGCTCCGGTGCTGGTCCGGTGCCCGCCTTTCCATGAGGGCACAGCTACTCAAGGCGAAGACGACGACAAGGGGGAGGGCGCG
>CAYQBV010000483.1:0-2896 GCA_964415705.1 uncultured Chthoniobacter sp.
GGAGGGGATGGCGGTGGTCCATGCGCGCGGCGGTCGGCCCGTTTTTAAATCGTGGCTGCGCGATATGTGGGAGGAAATCCGACCGCTCCCGGAGTTGTGCGGGCTGGAGCTTTTCTGCGAAAGGGACGTGACGATGCTGGTGGCGGAGTGGTCGGAGCAGGCGGTGATCGGCGGGCACGCGTGCGCGCTGCAGGTGTTCGAGGTGCTGCCGCTCAACCGCCCGAAACGCGCGGAGGTTTTGACCTCGCGCTTCCGCCAGCTCGGCGGGGATGCGGAGCGGTGGCGTCCGGAGATCAAGGCGGAGATGCACGCCCAGATCGCGCGCATGGAGCAGGCCATCGCGGAGCATCGCGACATGCTGCGGGAGGCGGACATCGAGGAGGAGCTGCGGAAGTTTGAGGGGCGGCTGTCGGTGCGGCAGTTCATCGACCGCGCCTCGCGGGTGGTGCGGGAGCTGGCGCTGCGCGCGGCCAATCACCGCATGGCGGAAGGCATCGCGCTGCATCGCTTTCACGAGACGTTTCCCGGCGCGCGGGCGCGTGAGCGGCGGCTGCTGCTGATCGCAGGGCCGACGAATTCCGGCAAGACCTACGCGGCGTTTCAGCACCTGGCCGCGGCGCAGTCCGGGGTGTATCTCGCCCCGCTGCGGTTGATGGCGGCGGAGTTCTGGGACCGCATGCGCGCGGCGGGCGTGCCGTGTTCGCTGATCACGGGCGAGGAGCGTTTTCCCGATCCGCAGGCGCGGCACGTTTCCTCGACCATCGAGATGCTGGCGACGGACGCGGAATACGACGTGGCGATCATTGATGAGGTGCAGATGATCGCCGACAAGGACCGCGGCTGGGCGTGGACGCAGGCCATCGTGGGCGTGAACGCGAAGCTGGTGATCTTCGTCGGTTCGCCTGACGCGGAGAACGTGCTGCGCGAGATCGCAGAGCGGCTCGGCGAGTCCATCGAGGTGCAGCGCACCGAGCGGCTCACGCCGCTGGAGGTGGCCGAGCATCCGCTCGATTCCGACAAGCCGGTGGACGACGCCACGGCGTTCATTTCATTTTCGCGGCGCGACGTGCTGGCGTGGAAACAGACGCTCGGCACCACGCAATGCGCCGCGATCTACGGCGCGCTCTCGCCGGAAGTGCGGCGCGAGGAGGCGCGGCGCTTTGCCGCCGGCGAGGCGCGGATCGTCTCGGCGACGGACGCCATCGGCATGGGGCTGAACCTCCCGGTGAAGACGATCGTTTTCACCACGCTGACGAAGTGGGACGGCGAAAAGGAAATCACCCTCAGCGACTCCTCGATCCGCCAGATCGCGGGCCGCGCGGGGCGCTACGGCATGCACGAAACCGGCACCGTCACCGCGCTGAACCGTCGCGATCTCGCGCACATTCGCGCCGCCATGGCCGCCGAGGCCGAGCCGCTCCCGACCATCGCGCCGATCGCGCCGCACATGAAGATGCTCGATTACCTCGCGCAGGAAACCGGGCGCAACGATCTGCCCTCGCTCCTCGACTGCTTCGCCGCGCTGCCCGGCGACACCGATCTTTTCAGCAAAGCCGACGTCTCCTCGATGCGCGACCTCGCCAGCCAGATCGGCGATTTCAGCCTGCCGCTGTCCACGCAGTTTGCGCTCTGCGCCTGCCCCGTGGACACGCGCAGCGGCGATCACATGCGGACGTGGCGGCAATGGGTCGCCGCGGTCGCGGAGGAGGTGCCGTCGCCGATCCCGCGCGGGCAGAAATTCACCGCCGACGGTGGCACCGCCTCCGCCGTGCAGCTCCAGGGCGCGGAAGGTCGCGTGCGCCTGCTCGCCGCCTATCGCTGGATGCACCACCGGATGCCCGACCTTTTCCCCGACATCGAGGAAGCGCTGGCCGTCTCCGCGGACGCGAATCAATTCATCTCGAACTCCCTCCGGCGAAAGAGCGTCCGCCGCTGCCGCCAATGTGGCAAAGGCCTGCCCGACCAGCACCAGCACGCGATCTGCGACCCGTGCTTCCGCATGCGCTTCGAGCGCAACGACTGACGTGGACGGTGCCGTGCGCGCGACCTGGCCGGTCATGCTTTTCTACAAATACGTGGCGCTCGCCGATCCGGAGAGCTTCGCCGCGGCCCAGCGGGAACTATGCGTCCGGCTTGGTTTGAAAGGCCGCATCCTGATCGCGGGCGAGGGGATCAATGGGACCCTCGCCGGCCCGCGCGCCGCCGTGGAGGACTACATCGCGGCGTTGCGCGCGGACGAAAGATTCGCCGACATCGAGATGAAGTTCAGCGACGGAGACGCGACCACTTTCCCCAAGCTCATGGTGAAAGTCCGCCCCGAGATTGTGACGCTCGGTGCCGGCCCGCTCGCGCCCGATTTGCACAACCACCTCAGCCCCGCCGAGTGGAAGCGGATGCTCGAGGAAGACCCCGAGGTGGTCGTGCTCGACGTGCGCAACCGCTACGAATCCACCGCCGGAAAATTCGCGGGTGCCGTCGCCTGCGACATCGGCCATTTCCGCGAACTACCCGCCTATGTGGAGCAACTCGCCGAGCTGAAAGACCGCAAAGTCCTGATGTATTGCACCGGCGGAATCCGCTGCGAGAAAGCGTCCGCGCTTTTCCGCAGCCAGGGCTTCACGAACGTCTTTCAACTGCATGGCGGGATCGTCACGTATCAGGAGCAGTTCGGGAATGAGCACTGGCTCGGCGAGTGTTTCGTTTTCGACCAGCGCATGACCGTGCGCGTGGATGAAGCGCTCGTGCCCATCGGCTGCTGCGCGCACACCGGCCAGGCCACGAACCGTTTCGGCAACTGCCTGCACGATCCGTGTCACGTGCTCTTCCTCCTCGCCGAGGAAACCGAGCGCGCCAACCCCGACACCCTCTACCGGGTCTTCGGCGCCGCCGACTGGGG
>CAYQBV010000484.1:0-2892 GCA_964415705.1 uncultured Chthoniobacter sp.
CGCTTCTGCATTTGCTCGGCCTCGATCACGAAAAGCTGAGCTTTTACCACAACGGCATCAACCGCCGCCTCACCGACGTGCATGGGCGGGTCATCCAGGAGATATGCGCGTGAACTGGTGTTTCGTCGCTCTTCTCGCCGGTGCCGCCTCCGCGGGAGCCGTTGATTTTGAAAAGGATCTCCGCCCCGTGCTTCGGGAGCGCTGCGTGGAATGCCACGGCCCGAAGAAACAAAAGGCTGGCCTGCGTCTCGATGTGAAAGCGCACGCCATGAAAGGCGGCGAGGACGGGGCGGTGATCGTGGCTGGCAAGAGTGGGGAAAGCGCGATCTTCCGCCGGATCACCAGCGACGACAAAGAGGAACGCATGCCGCCCAAAGGCGATCGGCTTACGACCGCGCAAATCGCCGCCTTCCGCGAATGGCTGGACACGGGGGCGGAGTGGCCTGAGACCGCCGCCGATATCGCCGCTGCGCGCGACCCGCGGCTCGATCACTGGGCGTGGCAACCAGTGTCTGCAAAGCCGGGGACGGTGGACGGGCTCATCGCCGCCAAACTTGCCGAGCGAGGCCTTTCCCCGCTGCCTCAAGCCGACCCGCGCACGCTCATTCGCCGCCTCTATTTCGACCTCACGGGACTCCCCCCGACGCTCGAGGAGGTGGAGCAGTTTACTCGGGATTACCAGTCGTCGAAGGACTCTTATGGGCGGCTCGTGGATCGCCTCCTCGCCAGTCCCGCTTACGGCGAACGCTGGGCTCGCCACTGGCTGGACATCGCGCATTACGCGGACACGCACGGCTTTGAGCGCGACCAGCGGCGGGACAATGCGTGGCTTTACCGCGACTGGGTCATCAACGCGCTGAATGCGGACATGCCGTATGACGAGTTTTTGCGCCAGCAAATCGCCGGCGACGCCCTCCATCCCGAGCGGAGCGATGCCATCATCGCGACCGGCTTTCTCGCCGCTGGGCCCTGGGATTTTGTCGGCCAAGCGGAGACACCCAGCGCGGTGCTGAAGCGGGCCGCGCGCGCCGATGACCTCGACGACATGCTCACCCAGGTGATGACGTCGGCGTGCGGCGTCACGATCAACTGCGCCCGCTGTCACGATCACAAACTGGATCCCATTTCCCAGCGGGAATACTACGGGCTGACGGCCGTCTTCGCGGGGGTGAAACGCGGGGAGCGCGACGCGGGCGTCGCCGGAGTGAAGCCGAGCGCGGAGGACAAGGCGTCGCTCTCTGATGAGCTGGGCGCCCTTGGAAAACAGCTGGTGCGCATGGGCCAGCGCGGCCTCGACCTCGCGGACATCGTCGGCGGTGGCGATGGAACGGGCACGGGAAAAGCCGGCGCCGGCATCAACATGCAGAGCGGACAGCGGCAGAACGAAGGCGAAGCTCGGCAACGCCCGAAGCCCAACCTTCCCGCGCCCGTGGCCGGTGATTTTATCGACAGCGTTTTTTTGCCAGATGGCGGCGTGACCGGGGAGATCCCCGTGAGCACGACTGGGAGCATCGCCCGGGGTGTGCCGAAGACCAGCGGTGAAGCATGGGACGCGATTCGCAACGGTTCGGTCACGGGGCAGGGCACCGCGAAGCTCGGCGACACGGACTACGCGGCCGCCGGTCATTCGCTACTCGGTCTCCATGCAAACGCGGCGATCACTTTCGATCTCGCGCCGTTCCGGGCCGCGCTGAAAGCCGGCGGGTTGCGCTTGCGGGCGATGGTCGGCTACGGCGGGCGGCCCACGACCGACACGGGTGCGGATGTCCGCGTGTTCGTGGACGGAGAAATCGCCCTGCTCAGCGAAAACGTCGGGCCGAAGACCGCGCCCGTCCTCGTGGATATCGCGCTGCCAGAGAAGGCGCGCTTCCTCACCCTGATGAGCACGGAGGGCCGCGACGGAAACATCGGCTTCGATCAAATCTTCTACGGCGACCCGCGGATCACCGCCGCCGGGCAGCCCGTCCTCACGGAGGAGGAAAAAGCGGCGGCTTCGCGCCTGAGCGCGCGCCGGGACGAACTGGAGAAGCAGCTCAAATCCCTGCCCAAGCCCGAGAAAGTCTTGGTCTTTGGCATTAAGACGGGGGCGCCGCCGGGCGTCAAAGTCATGCATCGCGGCAGTCCCGAGGATCTCCGCGAGGAAGTCGATCCCGGGGCCCTCGCCTGTGTCGCCGGCCTCAAACCGGCGTTCGGTGGAAGCAGCACCCTCACCGACGCGCAGCGCCGCATTGCCCTCGCCAACTGGATCACCGACCCCGCGAACCCTCTCACCGCGCGGGTCATCGTGAACCGGCTTTGGCATCATCACTTCGGCACCGGTCTGGTGGACACGCCGAGCGACTTCGGCCACGGCGGCGGCCGCCCGTCGCATCCCGAACTGCTCGACCGGCTCGCCACCGAACTGATCGCGCAAAAGTGGTCGATCAAGGCCATCCACCGGATCATCTGCAAGAGCGCGGCCTATCAGCGCGCCAGCTCGCCCGCGCCGCGCGAAGCCCTCGAAAAAGATGCCGGCAACCGCCTGCTCTGGCGCGGCCCCGCTCGGCGGCTCGATGCGGAATCAGTGCGCGACAGCATCCTCGCGGTCAGCGGAAAATTGAACGGCCAGATGCACGGCCCCGGTTGGCGGGACTTTGACTACAAGGAGGAATACGCGCCGGTCTATTCCTACAAGACGGCGGATGCGCCCGAGTTGTGGCGGCGGAGCGTCTACCGGTTCGTTGTCCGCACCACGCCGCACCAGCTTCTCACCACCCTCGACTGCGCGAATCCCTCGAACCTCACCCCCGCGCGCAACGTCACCACCACCGCCCTGCAATCGCTCGCTCTACTCAACAACGACTTCATTCTCCGCCAGTCCGGCTATTTCGCGGAGCGGGTGAAAGCGAAAGC
>CAYQBV010000485.1:0-2023 GCA_964415705.1 uncultured Chthoniobacter sp.
GAGCCGCGCGAAGGATCTTACTGGCCGGCAGTTGCCGGGTCAGATTCTTCACTTCGTTCAGAGTTACTACTTAGGCCAAGTTTTGCCGTTGCGGAGTGAATAGCGGCGCACCGTGTGCTCCCCGCGTCGGGGCGGGCTCGCGAGCGGAGTGGCGGCTTCCGGACGGGACTGTATCGTGATTGTGTCGTGGGAGGGGTGTCGCTGGCGGGTACGATCTTCGTATGGACAACTTGGCCGGCGCAAGCCGCGAGCAGTTGGTCACGATCATCATCGCGCTGCAAGCCCAGGTCGCGGCGCAGCAGCGGCACATCGCGGCACAGGCGCTGACGATCGACACCCTCACCGCCCGGATCAAGGAGCTCGAGGACCAGCGGGCGACCGACAGCCACAATAGCAGCAAGCCACCGTCCAGCGATCGATTTGGCGGCCGGCGGACCAAGAGTCTGCGGAAGCCGAGCGGCAAGCTGTCCGGTGGCCAGCCCGGGCATCCCGGCAGCACGTTGCGCCAGACCGAGCACCCGGACCAGGTCGTCGTCCAAAGTCCAGCTGACTGTGGAGGATGCGGGCGATCGTTGGCTGGGGTAGTGGCGGAGACGATCGAGAAGCGCCAGGTGGTCGAGTTGCCCCCGCTCCGGCTGGATGTCGTCGAGCACCAGGCCGAGCGGAAACGCTGCCCGGGCTGTGGCCGGCTGAACACGGGGCAGTTCCCGGCGGGGGTGACCCAACCGGTGCAGTACGGCCCGCGGTTGCAGGGGTTCCTGGTGTACCTGATGGTCTACCAATTGCTGCCGAGCGAGCGGACCCAGGAGCTGGTCCGGGACCTGTTTGGCCAGGGGCCGTCCGAAGGGACGCTGCACCCCGCGGTCCAGCGCTGCTCCGGGCAACTGGAGGGGATCGAGACGGCGATCAAGCGCGCGTTGCAAGGCGCGCCGGTCGGGCACGTCGATGAGACCGGGCTGTACGTGGGGGGCCGCCGGGAGTGGCTGCATGTGTTCAGCACGAGCCGGCTCACCCACTATGCCAGGCATACGAAGCGCGGCAAGGTGGCGCCAGACGAGATCGGCATCCTGCCGCGGTTTCAGGGGCGCGCAGTGCATGATGGCTGGAAGTCCTATTTTCAGTACGCCTGCGCCCATGCGCTGTGCAATGCCCATCACCTCCGCGAGCTGACCTTTCTGGAGGAACAACAGGGGCAAGCCTGGGCCGGCACGCTCGGCGCCCTGCTGGGACGGATGCAGGCGACGGTGGTCGCGGCCCGCGCGGCCGGTCGCGACCAGTTGGAGCCGCCCACCATCCAGGCGCTGGAGGCCGAGTATGACCGGATCGTAGCGGATGCGCTGGCCGCTTGCCCGTCACCGCCAGAACGCGCCGCGGGGCAACGCGGGCGGCCGAAGCAAAGCAAGGCCAAGAACCTGCTCGACCGGCTGAGCGGCCAGCGGGAGGAGGTGCTGGTGTTCTTGCACGACTTCCGCGTGCCGTTCGACAACAACCAGGCCGAGCGGGACCTGCGGATGATGAAGGTCCAGCAGAAGATCTCCGGCTGTTTCCGCAGTGAGGCTGGGGCCCAGGCGTTCTGCCGCATTCGCGGCTATCTTTCCACCCTGCGAAAACAAGGGCTCCCGATCCTGGACGCGCTCACCCAAACCATGCTTGGCACCCCCCTTACTCCCAGCTACGCGACGGACTGAGTAGTAACCTTCATTCTTCATTCGTTACTACCCAGGCTGCTTTCGGCCGTTGGGGGAGTAGATAGCGGCGAAGAGTGTGAGCGCCGTGTCGGGGCTGCGGATCCTGTCAAGGTCGTTGAGCGAATCGGACCTCCGGACGGGATTGTAAGATGATTGTGTCCTGCTGGGACTGCTGTGGCGGGTACGATCTCCGCATGGACGACTTGGAGGGCGCCAGCCGCGAACAGCTCGTCGCGATCATCAGCGCGTTGCGGGCCCAGCTCGCGGCGCAGGCACTGATGATCGACACCCTCACCGCCCGGATCAAGGAGCTCGAGGACCAGCGGGCGACCGAC
>CAYQBV010000485.1:2123-2865 GCA_964415705.1 uncultured Chthoniobacter sp.
AAACCATGCTTGGCACCCCCCTTACTCCCAGCTACGCGACGGACTGAGTAGTAACTCGTTTTCTTCATTGTGGTGGACGTGATGATGCGCCCGCGCGGAGGCGCAGCGTGCCGTGAGCCCCTAGCGATGCCGCCTGGGCGGCGCTTGCGGACCACCCGCACCCGTGCTATAGATGGCAACGGGCCGCGCATGCCGCGTCCACGCTGCCCGGGAGCATGTATCTGTGACTGACTCAGCCGGCGGATCCGCGCCAAAGCCACCGCTTCAGTTTCGCGACTTCAAGCCGAAGTTTCTCTATGATGACTGGATGGAATCGCACGGGGTGCCCGTGGTCAAGGGTTACTACGTGGAGGACATCCGCAACGTCGAGGTGGGTTGGTGGGAGGAGCGGCAATGCAATGCCGCGTTCATTCAGCTGGCCGGCCAGGAGGGTGTGGCCGAGGCCCGCATCACTGAAATCCCGCCGGGCGCGACGTTACCCCGACTCAAATTCGCGCTGGATGAGATCGTCTACGTGGCCGCCGGTCGCGGCACCACCACGGTCTGGGAGCACGAGGGCGCCACACCGCAAACATTTGAGTGGCAACCGCACAGCATGTTCCTGATACCGCACAACTACATCCATCAATTCACGAATATGCGTGGTGATCAGCCGGCCCGGGTGCTGCACTACAACTATCTCCCGATGGCTATGTCCATCGTCCGCGATACCGAGTTCTTCTTCAACAATCCCTATCAGGAG
>CAYQBV010000486.1:0-2864 GCA_964415705.1 uncultured Chthoniobacter sp.
TGGAAAGGAACAGCCGCGGCCATTGCCAAACGCCGCCCAGCTTGGGACCGATTGCGCGAATTTCACCGGCATGCGGGCGCATTGCCGGAGGCAGCTCAGGTCGCCGGAAGCGTTGCCGCTCTCGAATCCCAGCGCGGCCTGCTCGCTGATCCCGATCCGATCCCCGCACTCACGCAAAAACTCACCGATGCCCTGCGCACCACCCTCGCCGCCTGGCAGACGCAGCTCACCGCCGCCTTCGACGCGGGAAACGCGCAGGTTGCCGCAGCGGACATGTGGAAACGCCTCAACGCCACCCAGCGCCGCGACCTCACCGCCTTGCACCAGCTCGCCGCGCCCGCGCCTATCGCCGTCGCGACAGACGACGACATCCTCGCCGCCCTTCGCGCTTCCTCTCTCGCCGCGCGCCGCGATCTTCTCGACGCCATCCCCGCCCGCTTCGCCCGCGCGCTCGACGAGGCCGCCCGCCTGCTCGAACCGAAGGCCTCCCGGGTCACACTACCCGCGGCCACGCTCAAGACCGAGGCCGAACTCGATGCCTGGCTGACGCAAGTGCGGGCCGTGGTCGTTGAAAAACTTCAGGATGGCCCCGTCATCCTTTGAACGCGAACCGATCTGGTAACATCGGGGATTGCATATTCATTTTCCTATCCTAACCTCCCGCGCCAGTTCTCCCTCCCTCGATGCATTACTCCAATTACAAACTCGAAACGGAACTCTCACGCCTTGCCACCGAGCGGGCCGCCGGTCGCGGAGCTGGGGTCGAACTTCCGGCCGAACTTCCACGTGAGGCATTTCAACCGTCGGCAGAGGTGATCGAGTTCGTGCGCAAGATTCAGGACTACGAGCAGCAGACGGCCCACGTAAACGTCGGCACCTACTAGGCGGTCCGAGCCGGAGGCAGCATGGGGTTTCGTTCGGCTCCCGGTCACATTCTTCGCTGGGAGAATACCGACCTTCCGGCCTTCTCGAATTTCGCGTTCTGCGAAGCGCACTACGGCGCCCACTCGGTCCTTCGCCGGATTCTCTCCCTTGCGCGTAAGCTCCGCTATCGCTCCATGCTGGTGGAGGAAATCCGCGAGCCCGAGTGTGCATTGCTCGCCGAGGAAAATGCCGCACTGCGCCTTCGCTGCCCGGATTTCGACCAGTCCATCGTTCATCGCCTGAGTTTCTACAGCTCGCTGCCGAACACCGCGCCTCAGCCTCACGAGTTCCTCGGGTACGCCGTCTTCAAGGTCGATCGGTATCAGGACGGCACCGTCCGCCCGCACATTTACGAGTCTGTCCTTCGACCGACCCGTGACTCAGAGCAGAACAACTTCATCCACACGCAACGCAGTTTCGATCTCAGCACGGCCGCCGGGACCGCTCGATTTCCCGGCGTGCTGTATGCGCAGCAAAATGACCGCACCTTCGTCTGCGCGCACGTCGCCTTGCGCACCGTCCTGTCGTCCATTCTCCCAGCGGGCGACGTCGCGTATTCCGAACTCAACGCCGTGGCCGGCGTGGATCACGTCAATGTTCGCGTTGGCAAGGGGCACGGAGGGCTTGGGCCTCCGCAGATTGAGGCCATCCTGAATCACTACGCTGTTCCATTCCGCCGCCTCACTCACGAACCACAGCTCACGCCGGCTCCGCCGCGGGTCGAATATCATGCGGAACTCTACGCCGCCATTGAGTCCGGGTGTCCGGCGCTGCTTGGCTTCGAGTTGGCCCACGATCCGGCCACCGCGGCACCGCCCGGTCGGCACATCATCCCGGTCCTGGGTCATACCTTCAACGACGACGCCTGGATGCCCGACGCCGAGCGCAGCTATTTCGGGAGCAACAAAGGCTTTTTCCGCAGCGAAGCCTGGCTGAGCGCCTACGTCGTTCACGACGACAACGTCGGACCCTATTTCTGCCTCCCGCGGCACTACCTCAGCCACGACTTCTTTCGGATTCTCTACGCGCTCCAGCCCCATCCCGCCTCGCTCAGTCCGTCGGAAGCCGAGGCGTATGCGTGCGATTGGCTGACCGCCTTGCCGCAGATCGTCCCCGGCATCGGAGTCGCGTGGTACGGTCGCTTTGCCGTTTATGCGCAGCTCAACGCTCTGGTCCTGCGGCCGATCCTCATCGAACGCCGCGCCTACCTCGATCACCTGGCCTCGCTTCAGGATCGCCACGGCCAGCGCTTCCCCGTCGGCGAACTCGCCCCGATCGAGGCGCTGCTGCCCCCGCATTTCTGGATGATCGAAATCAGCGCGCCCGAGCTGTTCCCGCTGTCCCGCCAAAAATTCGGCGAAGTGATCCTTCCGCCGGATCGCCCGGCAGGCGGCGCCCCGGCCCTACCGCTTGTCACCCGCCTGCCGGGACTACTCCTGCGTGAGTTCACTCCGGTCCGTGTTCAACCCGAGGGCTACACGCCGATCTACTCGCACCCGCCTGCATGATCGCCCTCCCCGCGGCGCTCCGTCGCCAGCTTGAGAAAACCGTCCTCGCCGCGCGCAGCGCGGCGGAGAGCGGCGCGGGCAAAGCGCTCCGGGCGCTCGGCGTGCAGCATGAGGAGCCGCCCCCGCACCTCACGCCCACGCAGTCCGACCTGCACGAAAAGCTCCGCGCCCAGGCGCAGGTCCTCGGCGACCGCGGCGCGCTCACCCACCTCATCGAAAAGATCGCCTACGACCAGTGGCACCGGCTGCTCTTCAGCCGCTTCCTCGTCGAGAACGAGCTGCTCATCCACCCCGAGCACGGCGTCGCGCTGAGCCTCCACGATCTCGAAGACCTCGCCGCGGAGGAAGGCATCCGCGAGCCGTGGGATCTCGCGTCGCGCTTCACCGCCGCGCTGCTGCCGGCCATCTTCCGGCCCGGCGATCCGGCGGGCG
>CAYQBV010000487.1:0-2855 GCA_964415705.1 uncultured Chthoniobacter sp.
CTTCGTGCTCATGGGTGGAGGGTGCCTGTGAAGCGGGTTTCGCGCAAACAGGAACTCCCCTCGCGCGAGCTGGCGCAGCCGGAACTTGCCGCGAAGTGCCAGTTGATGGGATGGGACATCGGATGCGACACGAGCGAAGGCCAGACGCGCTGGGTCGGCGATGCGGAATTCGTCTACCTCGCACACACCTTCGCCGTGCCGCTCGGTGCGCTTTTTCCCAACGCGGTCCGGCGAACTTTGCGGCTAAACGGCAGTTTTTTTTGGCAGCCCATCACCCCCGCCCGCGCCACGTCATCCGCGCGTGGTGAAAGAGATACTGCTGCGCGTAGCCGCCGTATGGGCCGAAGTATTCCGCCGCAAACGCGCGCAGCCGCGGCGACGTCACCTTCCGCTTCCTTTTGAAATACCGCTCCCGCAGCACCCGCTCGATCCACACGTCGATGGGAAACGCCCGCACCCGCTCGAAGCCGAAGAGCAACGCGCAATTCGCCACTTTCTCCCCCACGCCGGGCAGCCGGCACAGCTCGGCCCGCGCCGCGGCGTCGTCGAGCGTCGCCACCTGCGCGAGATCCACCGCGCCTTCCGCGATCATCCGCGCCGCGCCGCGCAGATTTTTCGCACGAAAACCCAGCGCACACTCGCGCAGCTCCGCCTCGCTGAGCCGCGCCAGCGCCGTGGCTGTCGGGTAGGCGAAAAGTTCGCGCCCTGCCCATTCCAGCCGCGCGCCAAAGCGCCGCCGCAGTGTGTGCGAAATCTGCGCGATGTGCGGCACCTGCTTCATCGCCGAGGTGATGAACGTGGCCACGCACTCCCACGCCGGCTGCCGCACGATCCGCAGCCCGCGGCAAAACTCCGCCGCCGTCGTCATCGCCGGATCAGCGGGGAAACTCGCGCGAATTTCCGCCAGCGGATGATCCAGCGCCAGATACCGCGCCGCCGTTTCCTCCGCACCCGCCGAGACGAAAAGCCGCCCGCCACTTTGCTCCAGATATACGGGCGCATCTCCCACTGCGCCCAGCCACCCCGCGCCCTCGCGCACCCAATGAAAGACCTGCCCGCAGGTAAGCGTGGCCTCCAGATCGAAGTCCTCCGCGCCGATCTCGGCGAGGCCGGCGCTCACTGGATGAAGTAGCTGAGATTCTCCAGCTCGATCGCCAGGTCCACGTTGTTCACCACGACCTTGTCGGGCACTTGCAAAATGATCGGCGCGAAATTCAGGATCGCCAGCACCCCGGCCTCGACGAGCGCATTCGCCACCTCCTGGGCCACGTGGCCGGGCACGGTGAGGATGGCCATCTTGATGCGCTGCTCGCGGACATACCCGTCCAACTCATCCATCCCGAGCAGCTTCACCCCGAGTTGCCGCGCCCGCGCCGTTGAGACCTTGGCATCGAACGCCGCCACCACCTCGAAGCCCTCCTTCGCGAAACCGTGATAGCGCAGCAGCGCCGCGCCGAGATTGCCCGCGCCGACGAGGATCACCGGCTGCAGCCGCGTGGTCCCGAGCACGTCGGTGAGCTGCTTGCTCAGCGACTCCACGCTGTAGCCCAGCCCGCGCGTACCGAACTGCCCAAAGTATGTCAGGTCCTTGCGGAGCTGCGTCGGCTTTACGCCTGCCGCCTTGGCCAGCGCCGCCGAGGAGACTGTCGGCATCTTATTCGTCCGCAGCCGCTGCAGCGCCCGGTGGTAGAGCGAGAGCCGATAGACCGTCTTCCGTGGGATGACTAACTTCTGCATTTTGTGAAAAATCGCGTGGAGGCGCGCTTTCATACGCGGGGACTCCGGGGATGCAAGACCCCCGTGGCCAGAAAATGCGCCCGCGCTTTAACCGCCACCCAGCAGCGCGTCCCGCGCGGCGGAAAGTTCCCGGCGCTGCGCGGCGGTCACGCGCGGGTAGTGGAGGTTCCGCGAACCCAGCGCGTCGATCACCGCCGCAGCCACGACCGCGCGGGTGAACCATTTGTTATCCGCCGGCACCACGTACCACGGCGCATCCTCCGTCGCCGTCTCGCGAATCGTATCCTCGTAGGCGTCCATGTAGTCCTTCCAAAAGGCGCGCTCCTTCACGTCATTGGCCGAGAACTTCCAATTCTTCTCCGGCTGGTTCAGCCGCTCCAGGAAGCGCTTCTCCTGCTCCTCTTTTGAAACATGCAGAAAGAACTTCCGCACGATGGTGCCATTGCGCGTGAGGTAGCGCTCAAAGGCACGGATGTCCTCGAAGCGCTCGCGCCAGATGTGCTTCGTGACACACTCCGGCGGCAGCTTCTGCCCCGCGAGAAACTCCGGATGCACCCGCACCACGAGCGTCTCCTCGTAGTAGCTACGGTTGAAAATGCCGATCCTCCCCCGCTCCGGCAGGTGCTTCACGCAGCGCCAGAGATAGTCGTGATCGAGATCGTCGCTCGTCGGCGCCTTGAACGACGCCACCTGACAGCCCTGCGGATTCACGCCCGACATCACGTGCTTGATCGTCCCATCCTTTCCCGCCGCGTCCATCGCCTGAAAAATCAACAGCACCGACCAGCGATCCTGCGCATACAGTACGTCCTGCAGCTCCGCCATCGCCTGCACGCCCATCCGCAGCGCCTCCTGCGCCCGCGGCTTGTCCTCCTCCTGGAGATCGCCGGTATCTCCGGGGTCCACATCTTTGAGCCGGAATTTTTTTCCATTGGTCACCCGGTACGGCTTGGCCAAGTCGCGCGCGGCTTTCATGATCTGGGTGGTTTTCATGCCTCCGTGGTCGGCCGGACCGGCACAGAATGCAATCGCACAAAGTGCCTTCGTGCCGAATCCCCGCAGCCTTTCGAGCAGGGTCGCCGCACCCAGCGGTCCACCCGGTGCGGCCGCGGGGCGGG
>CAYQBV010000488.1:0-2855 GCA_964415705.1 uncultured Chthoniobacter sp.
GGTCGGTTGCAGCCTCTTGGCCTGGGTGCGACCGCGTTCACGGCAAGGGTGACATTCGCCGCTGTGGTGGTCAGAGCACCGATCGAGTAGTTCGTGTCGTTATAAACCAGCGGACTGGCCCCAAGTTGGAATGTCGCGCCGTTCAGCGAACTGCCGCCGCCGCCCTGAATGAGTGTGTAAGTGCCAGCTCCAGGCGTGGTTCCGGGAACGCTCGCGAGATTCACCGTGATCGTGCCAGTCGCGGAAGCCGCACCCGTCACGCTGATGGCCGCGCTCGTGAAGCCCGCGCCAATCGCCGCCCCGATCGTGGCATTGCCGGTGATGGCGAGGGTGCCGCCGATGGCGAGCTGCGCATCCGCCGCCGCCGCGTATTTCAGCGAGGTTCCAGCCGCCATCGTCACGTTGCCGCCCACGCCGAGGCCGGTGGCATTGGAGACAACCAGGGTGCCACCGGTGACCGCCGTCGTCCCGGTGTAGGCGTTGGCCCCGTTGAGGATCAGCGTGCCGCTGTTCGCCTTGGTTAGGGAGTTGGCCGTGGTGCCGTTGCCGATGGCCCCGCCGAGGATCAGCGTGCCGTTATTGTTCACGTAAACCGTCCGCGTGGTCCCGGGGAAGGTGCCCAGAGTCACGGCGCCGGCGCCCAGATTCAGGGTGTTATTCGTGCTGGCCATGGCGGTGAAGTCCGCGTTGATGGTTACGCCACTGTTGGCGGTGGTCACCGTGGTCGCTTCGTTATCAATCGAGCCGCCATTGAAGCTCAGCGAGCCAGTGCCCAGCGAGCTCGCCCGGTCGATGAACAGCGTCCCGGAATTGATGATCGTCCCGCCCGTGAAGTTGTTCGTGCCGCGCAGCCTGAGGTTCTGATAGCCGGACTTCACCAGCGTCAGGGCACCCACATTGTCCTGAATCGGCACGTTGATGACGATTTCACCCTGATTGCTGTTGGTGACGTAGAGGTTAGCCGCGGAGGTGGTGTTTTGCCGGAGGACACCACCCGAGCCATTGATGTTCCAGGTGCCATTGGCATTGTTGAACAGGCCGTTGGTCTGGAGATTGTAGGTGCCGAGATTTAGGCTGTCACTGCTGCCCTTTTCCCGCAGGGCGGCCATCGTGCGGTCGCCGGTCAGGGTCTGTGTGCCGCTGCCGCCGCCAAACTCAACGGTGCCCGTGGTGTAGGCCTTGGTCGCGTCCGTCCAAGTCGTTTCGTTCGAGCCGACGATGTTCGCCGGCAGGATGTTGCCGGAGGCATCATAGACCGCGTAATCACGCTGGTAGCCGTTGTCGTTGCCGGTCGTGGCCCACGCGCCGATGATCTCGCCGGTCGGCGTGGCGCTGCCAAAGGCGGTGTTTTTGATGACGTTGGTCGTCGTGTTCGGCTGGGTGGTCGTCGCCGAGAACGTGACTGCCGCCGTGCCGAGGTGGCTCAGACTGGTCAGGGTCAGGGTCTGGCTGTTGCCGGCACCCTGATTCTGGTCCGCCTGTTGGTAAACGTCGAATTGTCCGCCACTGGCCGTCACGGCACCCGTGTTCTCGGCGTAAACCACGCCACTGCTGGCGCTGTTGTTCAAGTAGAGCACACCGTTGTAGGCGGTGATCGGCGCGCCATTGCCCAAACGATCCACACCTGTGTCCTGGGTGCCGTTGCTCAACTGAAGGTTGCCGGCATTGATCGAGATCGAGGAGGACTGGCTGATCGAGCCGCTCGCGCCCTGATAGCCGCCGCCGAGAGAAAGGGTGCCGGCATTGATCGTGGTCGCTCCGGTGTAGGTGCTGGCGCTGACGATGTTGAGGGTCTGGCCGCCGTTCTTGGTCAGGCCACCGGCTCCGCTGAGGACGCCATAGATATAGGCTTGCTGGTTGACCGGGCTGACCGTGAGCAGATTGCCAGAGTTATTCACATCGCCGAAAATCTGCATGCCCGAGCCGTTGGCGTTGTAGCTCGTCCAAGTCTGCGGCGCACTCAAAACCATGCTGGGGTAGATGAACATTCCCAGATTATTCGTGATCGCCGGAGTTCCCAAGGTCAGGCCGCCGCTGCCGATGGTCAGCTTGTAACCCGTGGTGAAGATCGACATGTTGTTGTTGATCGCCGTCGCGTTGAGGCTCTTGACGGTCAGGTCGGCCCCCATCGTCATGTTATTGTCGGAGGCCGCGTAGCTGACGCCGTCGAAGAAGACGTCCGTGCCGATGCCGGGAATCAGCGCCTGCACCGCACCGCCGGAAGCCGTCGCCCAGTTGCTGGCGGTGCTGCCATTGGAGGCACCCATGACCTGGGTGAAGTTGCTCAGGCCACCCTTCCAATAGGCCGTGGTCAGACCGGTCTGCTTGGTCACGTCCACGGTGATGGTGCCGGCCGTCCGGGCGAGGTTCGCCACGGTGAAGTTGGTGTTGTTAAAGACCGTGCCGAGGGTCGGCGCGGTCGCTGGGTTCAGCGAGCTGCCGCCGCCGCCCTGAATCAGGGTGTAGGTGTTGGTGCCGGCCAGCGGGGTGACGCTGTTGAGTCCGTAGACGTTCACCGTGTGTGCGGCATTGCTAATGGTCGCCGCACCGGTGACGTTGATTTGGGAACTGGCCACCGTCGCCCCGATCGAGCCGCCGAGGATCGTGCTGCTGCCGCCGGTGACCGTCAGGTTGCCCCCGATGGACAACGGGGCGTCGGCGCCGGCCTGGTAGATCAGGGCCGAGTTCGTCGCCACACTCACATTGCCACTGCCGAGAGCGCCCGCATTGCGGGCAATGAGGGTGCCGGTGGTGTTGTTGACGGCACTGCCCATCGTCGTGCCACCCGCATAGCTGTTCGAGCCGGTCAGCCACAGGGTGCCAACTCATTGTGGTGTCCTCCCCCCTGGCCCCCC
>CAYQBV010000489.1:0-2851 GCA_964415705.1 uncultured Chthoniobacter sp.
TCACGGCCAACCCCTTACCACCCCCGCCAGACAAAGACGACGCGATCCCGCTGGTAAAAGTCACGGTCACTCCCGCTTCGATAGTCAGTGAATTGAGCGTCTGGCTAACGGTGCCAAACTTCAGATTCGAATTGGCCACCACGTCCGTGCCGTTAGTTGCATTGAGGGCGACGTTCACGTTGGTTGCTCCGGCCACGGTCGTCAGCATTTTGTAGGTCTGCACGCCGCTATTGATGTTCAAGACGCCCGTTCCCGTCTTGGTTAATGAGCCATTCGTTGAACCGAGATCGACAGCAGTGGTAATCGTGGTGTTGCCGAGTCCGGAAATGGTCAAATCAGAGTCCGCTCCGGCAATCGCGCCGCCATTGATCGTCAGCGTCGTGCCGCTGGAGACCACGTCGATTTTTCCCCCGCCCACCTGGACCTCCAAGCCACGCGTGTAGGTCGCGCTGAGTCCTGTGTAGGACAGGGTCCCGCTGGTTGTGGGACCACCGAGAACAACCGGGCTGGCGGCGTTGCCCAGATTGCTCGCCGCGCTGACGACGGTGATGGTCTTGGCCTTCAGGGTGCCGTCCGCGATCGTGGTGATGCCAGTATAGGTGTTGGGCTGATCTACGATGAGGGTGCCGGCTCCCAGTTTGGTAAGGCCACCGGAGCCCTGATTGAGCACTTGATCTGCGGTGAAGGTGTTGTTTCCGGAGGCGATTTCCAGTCCAACGGTCTTTCCTGAATTGAAAACCACGCTGTGTCTCAATGTGGACAAATTGCTAAGGTAGCGGTGGGCGTCCGGCAACGAGTTGATCACGCCCGTGATTTGCAGCGTGCCTCCGTCAAAGATGAGGTCGGACAGGCTCGTTCCGATATTGCCCGCCGATGAGTAGCTGGTATTGCCAACCGAAGAGATGCTCAGCGTGCCTTCCTTCAGGGTCGTTGGACCGGTATAGGTATTGAGGCCGGAGAGGATCCATTTTCCTGGTCCATCTTTGGTGATTCCACCCGCGCCGCTAATAATTCCTTTGGCCGTGCCGTCCCCATTTCCACCCAGGGTGACGGTTCCCGTGGCAATGATGTTACTGGTGGTTTCCAGGGTCAGGCTGCCGGCGTCCACATTAATCCGGGTTGGTGCGCTGGCAGTCACGGTTCCGCGCCAAATGTTGGTTCCGTCGATGCTGCGCAGCGCGCCACCATTGGCCATGCCTGTGCCGCTGAGGGTCAGTGACTCGGTGTTGATGTCCAACCCTGAAGCGTCCGCCAATTCCAAGGCCGCCCCGCGCAGCACAGTGGTGCCCGCGTCGGTCGTCCCCAAAGCGTCATTGTTTTCGATGCGCAAAACGCCCGAGTTGACGACCGTTACTCCCGTGTAGGTGTTGATTCCGGCAAGCACCACGCGGCCCACGGTCGCGAGGCTGGAGGCCGAGGTATTGTCCGCGATCACCGCATTAATCGTCAGCGCGTTACTCGCGCTGAAGTTGTTCAGGAAAAGCGTCCCTCCTGCCGTGGCCGTCTGCACCGTCCCATCATTCACATATTCCCCGATGGTGAGCGCTGCTTTGCCGCTGCCGATCATGATGCCATTGGTCGCTAACGTCTCGGTGAACATGTGGACCGTCGCGGCAAAGTTCGCGTTGCCCTGCAGGAGGGTGTTGATCGTGGTCGTTCCGAAAATAGATGCGATGTCTCCCGGATTGCCATCACCCTGGAACCGCACGTTGGTCGTGCTGGCGTCGGCAATCAGTGACCCGCGGACATTAATGTCCGTATAGCTGTTGTAGGCCGTGATCGCTCCGTCCGCCGCATCCGTCGAGTTCTTGGCCCAGTCAGTTCCGGCCACCGTCGCCCATCCTCCCAGGATGCCGTTGGTGTTCGGCGTGTCGGTGTCGGCGATTCCCGCGGCTCCGAAGTTCACCACTCCGACACCAGGCGTGATGCCATTCATCCGAAGCACCGAGGTCCCGCTGCTCCGTGTCACGCTGCTCAGTCCGGTGGAAATCGTGGTGGACGCCACCACTTCATGGTGCGCGCTCACGCCGTTTCTCAAGTCCACCGTTCCTGAAGCCAGCGTGAGGCTGCCTCCGTCGGAGAGCTTGCTTCCCACCACCGTGTAGTCCAAGGCGAGCGTTCCTTGGGCCACCGTGGTTCCGTTCGAGTAGCTGTTGTTGCCAGAAAGCACCAGCGTGCCCGCCCCGGCCTTGGTCATCGCAGCGGTTCCGCTCATGACCCCGCTAGCGGTGAGTGTCTGCCCCGCGTCGGTTACCGTCCAAGTTTGCGCAGCTCCCAGCGCCACGTTTGTGCTGATCGTGTGAGTGCCGGAGCCCGAATCCACGGTGACACCGGTGTTGGAAGTGGTCGGCGTGATGGTCAGCGTATCCCCGCCGCCGATGCCGACCGCGGAAGTTGCACCGCTGGCAAAGCGCAGGGACTTGATCGTCGTGTTCGCACCCAGCGTCGTGATTGCCGAGTTACCGCTCAGATCGGCATTGAAGATCACGTCGGAGCGAAGACCAACCGCCAAGGTGGCCAGGAGCGTGCCCGCGGCGTTCTGGGCGAAGTTGTTGACGTTGGCATTCCAAACTCCGCTCGTCGTGCCCGCCCAATAGGCAGTGGAGAGAATGTTTGGCGCTACGATCGAGAACCCACTGATGGCGTCGCCGACCGTCAGGTTCAGCGCACCCGTCACGCCGGAAAAGACATGGTAATTCCCATCCACAACGAAAGTTCCCGGTCCACCGCCGGACGTGGATGTCCAATTCAGAACGCCAACCTGATTCACATTGTAGTTCTTGTTGCCGCCGGAGGCGTAAACGTACACATCATACGGCTCAGCGAAAGGAGCCACATCCGTGGTGATCGT
>CAYQBV010000490.1:0-2837 GCA_964415705.1 uncultured Chthoniobacter sp.
CTCGACCGCTCGCGCGCCGCCATGCAGGCCGCCCTCGAGGTGATTCCCGGCGGCCACGGAGATTTTCTTGCGGAGCCAAACGTGGCGGTTCTTGCCGCAAAACTGCGCGGCGCGCTGGCATCATTTTTCCGCGCGGACGCTCCTGCCGCGATGTCTTCGTGGGATGCGGCGGCGCTGTGGGACCGGCTCGCGCCGTGGTGGGATGATCGTATCGGCGATGAGGGGAGCGAGCTGTTCCGCTCGGTGGCGCTTTCGGAATTGGATCGCGCGCTCGACGTGCGGACGGGCTGTCGCGTGCTCGATGTCGCGTGCGGCAATGGATGGCTGTCGCGGCGGCTGGCGAAGGCGGGCGCGGAGGTGGTGGCGGTGGATGTGAGCGCGGGGATGCTCGACCGGGCGCGGGCGCGGAGCGATGGGTTGAAGATCGAATACCGGCGGATGGACCTGACGGATGCGGCAGCGTTCGCGGCGCTGGAGCGCGGTTCGTTCGATGTGGCGGTCTGCACGATGGCGTTGCAGGACATCGCGGACATCCGGCCGCTGTTTGCAGAACTTGCGCCGGCGCTTCGCGCGGGCGGTCGTTTCGTTTTGAGCTTTGTTCATCCGGAGGCGAAGGCGCGGGCGTTCGCGGTTCCGGGCGTGGCGACGGCGGTGATGGCCATGCCGGAGCAGCCGGTGGCGCACATCGAGGTCACGCGTTCGCTGGCGGAAATTACGGGGCTCGCGGAGTCATGCGGCTGGAGGAGCGAGCAGCTTTTCGAGTTGCCGGACGCGTCGGCACCGGTGCTGGTGGTGGCCCGGTTGCGGCATCGCGGGCGATAATTTCCAATCCTTGGAAACGTTCGTCTTCGATTTTTTCCAAGGATTGGAAGTTTGCGATTTTTCCGGATCGGCCGCGGCTTCCACGCGCCGTATGCGGCCTGTGCTTTCGCGGATCAGCGGCGGAGGGGAGGGGCGTTGGTTTTGACGAGGACTTCGTCGATCAGCTGGCGCGCGGCGTTGCGGCGGAGCTTGACGGTCTCTTCGGCCCAGGGGCCGGTGTAGGCTTCGTAGAGCCGGGCGGCGTCGAGGAGTTTTTTGTCGCGGATGAGGCGTCCGGCCTTGTCGTCGAGGCCGGTCATGGCCTCGGAAATTTCTTTGAGGCGTGCGGCGGGGAGGCGTTGGAGCATCTGGGTGTCGCCGGTGCGGCGGGCCTGTTCGATGCGCTTGGTGAGCAGGTTGTGGAGGGGGCGCGGATCGCGGGCGGGCTGGGACTCTTTGGCGGGAACGAGGAGTTTGACGATGTACGCCTTGACGCGCTCGGCGTCGGCCGGGTGTTTCATGAGCCACCAGTCGCCGCCGCCAAGGACGAGGAGGACGAGGATCAGGGCGGGGAGCAATATGCGGCGCGAGGATTTTCCAGCGGCGGTGCGTGCGGCGAGGCGTGGCACGGGAACGGCGGAGATGGAGGATTCCTGGGCGATGTCGGATTCGGGAAATTCTTCGACGAGGACGCGGGAGATGTCGGCGATGAGGTCCTCCCACGAGGCGTGGCGCGCGTCGCGATTTTTTTCCATCATCTTTTCGAGGAGCCGTGATGTCGCCATGGTGACGTCAGGGTTGCGGGAGCGGACGGGGGTGAGCGGGGAGTTGAGCTGCTGGTAGAGGATGTCGGGGACGGTGGAGCCGGGGTAGGGGGGCGAGCCGGTGACCATGTGGTAGAGGGTGGCTCCGAGGCCGTAGATGTCGGCGCGGCAGTCGATGTCGGCGCGGCAGTCGGCCTGCTCGGGGCTCATATAATGTGGCGTGCCGAGGAGCATGCCGGCCTGCGTGCCGTCGCCTTCTTCAAGCAGGCTTTTCGAGAGGCCCATGTCCATGAGCTTGATCTCGCCATCCTGGTCGACCATGACGTTGCCCGGTTTGATGTCGCGGTGGAGGAGGTGGTGGCGTTCCCAGGCGTAGTGCAGCGCGCGGGCGACGCAGAGGGCCACCGCGAGCGCGTCTTCTTCGGGGAGTTTTCCTTTGCGCGCCAGCCGCGCGGCCATGGTTTCGCCCTTCACATACGACATGGCGAGATAGTTGATGCCAAAGGCTTCGCCGGCGTTGAAGGCGCTGACGATGTTCGGGTGCGTCAGCTTGGCGAGCAGCCGCACTTCTTTCATGAAGCGATCGACGGCGATCTTATTGGCCGTCAGCGCGTGCGAGAGAATCTTCAGCGCGACCTTGCGCTCGAGCGTGATCTGGGTGGCCAGAAACACATCGCCCATCGAGCCGCGCCCCAGCGTGCTCTCGATGCGCATGTCGTCGATGATGAGACCGGGATAGATCCCCGTGCCCGGCGTCTTGATCGTGCGCGTGCAATGCGGACAGTCCGTCTCATAGCCGGCCACATGGGCCTCGGCTTCGAGCGATCCATCGCAATGCGGACAATGAAATTTCACCATCATGGGGGCAATCTAGGGGAGAACGGGAAAATGGGCAATGGATCATGGTTCATGCCGGCAAAAAGCATGTCTGCGTCCATGTGACCCATTTCCCGTCGCCCGTTTATTCTTTGTCTTGCAAAGTACTCTTGAAGTAAGTATCCAGCGCATCATGTTGATCGGCCACATCCACGACGCGCTCGACCAGGTCCGCCGCCTGCAGGAGGTCATCCTGAGCCGGCGGTTCTTCCAGGGCTATTCCGGCAAGGCCCGCATCCTCTCCGGCAGCGCAGCCCTCATCGGTTCGTGGATCATGAGCCGCGATTTCGTTCCCGCGACGAATCAGGCCCATCTCCTCGGCTGGTTCTGCGTAGTCGGCGTCGCGATGGCGCTCAACTACGGCGCGCTCCTCAACTGGATCATCACCGACCCGCG
>CAYQBV010000491.1:0-2826 GCA_964415705.1 uncultured Chthoniobacter sp.
GACGGCGGGGTGCGCTGGATTCACGACCAGGCTTTTCCGGTGGTGGCCCCGACTGGGGAAGTGCAGAGCATCGTCGGCACGGCGGAGGACATCACCGAGCGCAAGCAGGCGGAGGAAGCGCTGCTCGCCAGCGAAGCGAAATCCCGCGCCATCGTCGAAGCGTCCCCGGTGCCCATGGCGTTAAACGACTCGGCTGGTTGCATCACCTTCGTCAATCCGGCCTTCACCGCGACCTTTGGCTATGCCCTGGCGGACATCCCTACGCTCGCCGACTGGTGGGGCAAGGCCTACCCGGACCCTGCCTATCGGCGGCAGGTGGCGGAGCAGTGGCACGCGGAACTCGGCCGGGCGGCAGCAACCGGAACGGTGTTCGCGCCTTTGGAACTCTCCATCCACTGCAAGGACGGAACCGAGCGATTTGTAATGGTCAGCGCCGCCCCGCTGGGGAAAATCTTTACCGGCATCCACCTCGTGGTGCTGCACGACATCACCGAACGCAAACAGCTCGAGCAGCAATTCCTCCGCTCCCAGCGCATGGAGAGCATCGGCACCCTCGCCGGCGGCATCGCGCACGATCTGAACAACATGCTCTCGCCGATCCTGATGTCGCTCTCGGTGCTCGAGATGCGCCTGACCGACCAGGCGAGCATCGATCTGCTCTCGATCATCTCGGCCAGCGCCCGCAACGGGGCCGCGATGGTCAGCCAGATCCTTTCCTTTGCCCGCGGGGTCGAAGGCCGCCGCGTGGAGCTGCAATTGCGGCACCTCATTCGCGAAGTGGAGAATCTGACCAGGGAGACGTTCCTCAAGAATATCCAGGTCCGGATGATCGTCCCCCACGACCTCTGGACGGTCGTGGGCGATCCTACTCAATTCCACCAGGTGCTGCTCAATCTCTGCGTCAATGCCCGCGACGCCATGCCGGAAGGCGGCACGTTGACGCTCTCCGCGGCGAACGTCACCCTCGACGAACACTTTGCCGGGCTGGACGGCGAGGCGCACCCCGGAGCCTATGTGCTGCTCCAGGTCGAGGACACCGGCACGGGCATTCCTGCGAAGGTGATCGCAAAGATCTTCGACCCCTTTTTCACCACGAAGGAAGTCGGCAAAGGCACCGGGCTCGGACTTTCCACCACCCTGACGATCGTCAAGAGCCACGGCGGTTTTGTCCGCGTCGAGTCGAAGCTGGGCCGGGGCACGAAATTCAGTCTTTATCTCCCGGCCGAGTCCGGCCCCGGAGCCGCCCCCGAAGGCGTAGCGGAGGCCAGGCCCGAACTGCCCCGCGGGCATGGCGCCTTGATTCTCGTGGTGGATGATGAAGCCGCGGTGCGCCAGATCACGGAACAGACGCTGCAGCTCTTCGGCTACCGCGTGGTCCTTGCGGCCGACGGGATTGAAGCGGTCGCCACCTACACGCGAAATCGCGACGAAATCGCGGCCGTGATCACGGATCTGAACATGCCGGTGATGGATGGCTTTGCGGCCATCCAAATCCTGCGCCGGCTGAACCCGCAGCTCCCGATCATCGCCACCACCGGACTCGCCGTGGAAAATCAACTGAGCCGCGTGACCGAGCTCGGGATTGCCCACTTTCTGCGCAAACCCTGCACGGCCGAGACCCTCTTGAAAGTCCTGAAGGACGTCTTGGACACCGCTGCGCAAAAGCAATGACACAAAACTGCAAGAGGACGTGCATCTTCAACGAGAGAGCGCTGCGACCCCCGGTGAGCCCCGCCGCCGGCCGTGCTCCGCGCGGCCTGGTTCTCATCCGCCAGTGATCCTATGAAAAAAACTCGGATTCTCATCGCCGACGATCACGAAATCGTGCGTCGCGGCTTGCGTCCCCTGATCGAATCCGAATGGGGCTGGGAAGTCTGCGGGGAAGCCAGGAATGGGCGCGAAGCGGTCGAACTGGCCGCCAAACAGAAGCCGGACATCGTGGTCCTCGACATCTGTATGCCGGAGCTCAACGGGATCGAAGTCACCCGGGAGATCCGGCGGATTCTTCCGGGCACCGAAGTGCTCGCCTTCACCGGCACGGAAAACGAGACGCTGGTCCATCAGCTCTTTTCGGCCGGCGCCCGCGGTTGCGTGCTGAAGGGCGAAGCGACGACGCATCTCATTCCGGCGCTCAAGGCGCTTTGCGAGCATCAGCCCTATCTCGGTTCACGCATTTCCCGCATCGTCTTCGAGAGTTATCTGCAAGGGGGCATCGCGGCTGCGGAAGTCGCGCCCGGCGGGTTGACCGTGCGCGAACGCGAGGTGGTGCAGCTTCTTGCCGAAGGCAAAAGCAACAAGGACGTGGCGACGGCCCTCGACATCAGCGTGAAGACGGCGGAAATGCACCGGGCGGCGATCATGCGCAAGCTCGGCTTCACGGCCTTCGCCGATCTGGTGCGCTACGCGGTGCGCAATCAGATCGTGCAGCCGTAGCGGGTCCTGCCTCGGGCCGGGACTCCCACGGCTGGGCGCTCGGAATAATCCCGGGCAAACCCGGGGTTTTCACTACTGGCGGTGGCACGGGCGCGGCTGAATCATGAGGCACCATGAATGCCACTCAAAACTTCCCCGCGCCCGCGCTGGAGATCATGGAGCCGCCCCCGAGCGATCGCCAGGAATGGGCAGCGACCATCCGTGATCCCGCGCGCCTCGCGGAACTGCACCGCACCGGGCTGCGCGCCACCCACGAGAGCGGGCGCGTCCTGGTCACGGTGGCCGACCCCGGCGTGGGCATCCCCCGGGAGAATCTGGACCGCATCTTCAACCACGGTTTCACGACCAAAAAGGAAGGCCACGGCTTCGGCCTGCACAGCGCGGCCAATGCCG
>CAYQBV010000492.1:0-2824 GCA_964415705.1 uncultured Chthoniobacter sp.
GACAGCGCCTTGCTGGGCGCGGGCTTTGCGGTGGTGCTCAGCGAACGCGCCTCGACCTACCTGTATTACGACGGCGAACTGGGCCGGCGGAACTACCAGTCCACCAACGTCACCGGCGGCGTGCGCATCGCTTTCTAAGCGGTCGCTCATCGTTGGGAACCAGCGCCACGCCCGGCGGCTCTGCCACCGGGCGTTCGCGTTTTTGCAACGGATCGCGCACCTTCGCCATTCACCATGAACCGGCCCAAACGCCCGCAACCGCGCCGCCCCGCGCCTCCTCCGCCGGCGTTCTCGCCCGATCCGCACCGTCAATTGGCAGCGGCCTTCGAGGATTTGCGCGCCGGTCGGATCGAGCCGGCGCAACAAGCGGCGGAGGGCTTGCTCAAGGCCTTCCCGGAGCATGCCGGCATCCTGAATCTGGTCGCGCTGATTGCCTTGGAAAGGGGCTCGCCAGAGCTTGCGGCCCAACATTTGGAGCAGGCGCGCCGCCTCCGCCCGGAGGAGCCCATTTACCACTGCAATCTCGGGCAGGCCCAGCGGCAACTCGGCCAGCCCGATCTTGCGATCGCGAGTTTCCGGCAGGCCCTGGCGCTCAATCCCGCCTACGCGACCGCCGCCCTCAATCTCGGCAGCGCCCTTTTCGCCAAGGGCGACCATGCGGCCGCGCTCGCGGCTTTCGAGACGGCGCAGAAACTGGCCCCGCACGATGCGCTCGCGACGGCTTTCCGGGCCGATGCTTTGCGCGAGCTGGGCCGGATCAAAGCCGCCGTGCAGGAATACGAAGCGGCGCTGCGCCTCGATCCCGAGCTGCCGCACGGCCTGGGCAATCTCGGGCTCACGCTGCTCGGCATCGGGCAGCCCGACCGGGCGCTGGAGCTGGTCCGGCGGGCCGCGGAACTCGATCCGGCGGCGGGCTCTGCGTGGATGAATCTCGGCACGGTCCTCAGCTCCTTGGACCGGCTGGAGGAGGCCATGGCAGCCTACGGCAAAGCGCACGAGCGCCTGCCGGATTCCGCGCAGCTCTGCACGCTCATCGGCGGGATCTGGCAGGAAATGGACGACCTCGGGCAGGCCGATGCGTGGTTCACCAAAGCGCTCGACTGGGAGCCGCAACGGATCGAAACCCGCTGCGCTCTCGCGTCCGCGATTTGCGAAGCCGGCGAGAGCGCCAAAGCCGTGGACGAGTACCGGCAGATCCTCGCCGAGCACGCCGATTGTTTTCCCGCGCAGCTCGGTCTGGGCAACGCCCTCTGGGAGGATGGCAACGCCGAGGGCGCGGTCGCGGCCATGCGCGCGGCGGTGGCCTTGCGCCCGGAAAATGCCGGCGCACTGGCCGGCCTCGCCGGCATCCAGGCCTCGGCGGGCGATGTCCCCGGAGCCAATGCCAGCAACCGCGAAGCCCTCGCCGTCAACCCACGGTGCATCCCGGCTTTGTCCAACCTGGCGCAAAATCTCCGCGGTAAATTGCCCGAGGCCGACGCCCAGACCATGGAGCACCTGCTGGCCGCGCAGTGGCCCCGGCAAGGAGCCCGCGCGACCCTGCATTTCGGGCTGGCCCATCACTACGATGGCCGGAAGGACTACGCTCGCGCCGCCAAACACGCGGCGTCGGCGAACACCCTGCACACAGAATTCAAGCGCGAGCGCGGCTGGCACTACGACCCGGCGGATTACGAGCGGCACGTCGATCAGCTCATCGCCGCGTTCAGCCCGGATTTTTTCCGGCGCACCAAAGGCCTGGGCCACGACTCCGCCACGCCCGTCTTTATCGTCGGCATGCCCCGCAGCGGCACCACTTTGACCGAGCAGATTCTGGCCAGCCATCCCCGCGTCTTCGGGGCCGGCGAACGCAACTTTACGGGCCGCGCCTTGCAAAGCCTGCCGGCGGTCATGGGACGCCCCACGGAAGCGACCGACTGCCTCGCCGACGCTGGTGCCGAGGCCATCCGAACGCTGGCCGACTGGCACCTCGGGCAACTGTGGGAGCTCGTGGAAAAAGCCGGCTTGGAGTCCGCGAAGACGGATCGAATCATCGACAAGATGCCGGACAACTTCAGCCTCGTCGGCTGGATCGCGACCGCGTTTCCCAACGCGAAAATCATCCATTGCCGCCGCGACGTGCGCGACATCGCCGTCTCCTGCTGGATGACCCAGTTCCGGCAGATTCGGTGGGCCTTTGACCTGCGGCACATCGGCCTGCGCATCCGGCAATACCAGCGCATCATGGAGCACTGGCGCCAGGTGCTGCCGGTGCCCATGCTGGAAATCGACTACGAGGACATGGTCGCCAGCCAGGCCGCACAGACGCGCCGGCTGCTGGAGTTTGCCGGCCTCCCTTGGGATGACGCTTGCCTGGCCTTTCACCAAACCGAACGCCTGGTGCGCACCGCCAGCGTGACCCAGGTGCGCGAACCCATTTATACGCGCTCGCTGGAACGCTGGCGGCACTACGAGGGCGCACTCGCCCCTTTGCTGGAGTGCCTCGGCAGCTAAATCGTCTGCGAGAGATACCCGCCGTCCACGCGGAGGTCCGTGCCGGTGACGAAGCTGCTCGCGGCGTGCGCGGCGAGAAAGACGCAGGCACCGCTGAGTTCCTCACTTTTGCCGAAGCGCTGCATCGGCGTGTGACCCCAGATGGCCTGGGTGCGCGCGGTCGGCGTGCCGTCGTCGTGGAAGAGCAGTTTGCGGTTTTGCTCCGCGGGAAAAAAGCCGGGCGTGATGGTATTCACCCGCACGCCCAGCGGGGCCCATTCGCGGGCGAGAAACTGTGAGAGCGAGAGCACGGCGGCCTTGCTCGCCGAGTAGGCGACGACGCGGGAGAGCG
>CAYQBV010000493.1:0-2821 GCA_964415705.1 uncultured Chthoniobacter sp.
GAGGTGTGAGCACGCTGCTGAAGCGGGAGGTTTACCGCTGACGGCCCGCGTGGCGCGGACGCCCCGTCCGCGATTGTCCGCCGGACGCCCCGTCCGGCGAATCTACGGACGAGGGCGTCCGTAGGACTGACGCGGACGGAGGCGTCCGTGCCACGCTGCTTGATCTTCCTCCTCGGCCTTTGCGGAACGAGGAAGATGATGAGGCTAACGCAAACCCGTCCTCACCTGCGCGAGGCAGTGCAGGAGGTAGGGCAGGAGCTGCTTTTTCCGCGAGACCACGCCGGGGAGTTCCCAGATGTGCGGGCTGCGCTGGGGGTAGTCGATGGTGCGGAGAAATTCGTCGGCGCCTTGCACAAGGAGGAGCGAGGTCTGGTCGTTGATGTCGGTGACGAGGAGGCAGGCGAAAAGGAGGCCGTCGCGCGTGCGGGTGGCGTCGAGCGCGGCGAGGAGGGCGGCGCGCTTTCCGTCGAAGTGCGCGAAGGTGAGTTCCTCGATCTGCGCGACGCTGAAGGTGTGGCCGTCTTCCTCGTAGGGCTTGGCGTCGGCGCTGATGGCTTGCTCGGGCGACATGGTGAGCAGCGGCGAGCCGACGCTGAAAATCTCGGCGGCGAGTTCATCGGGATTTACGCGGGCGATTTTCGAGAGGCGGTTGAGGGCGTCGCAATCCACGGGCGTGGTCGTGGGTGAAGTGAGATTCAGCGTGTCGGCCACGATGCCGGACATGAGCAGGCCGGCGATGGGCGCGGGCACCGGGATGCCGAGTTGCTGATAGCACAGCGCCACGATGGTGCTGGTGGAACCGACGGGGTTGTTCCAAAACAAAATCGGCGTGTCGCTGGAGAAGCCTCCGAGCTTGTGGTGATCGATGATCTCGATGATCGGCACTTTGTCCGCGCCGCGCACGGCCTGGGTGAGTTCGTTGTGATCCACGAGGATGAGCTGGCGCGGAATCTCTTTGAGGAAGTCGGATTTTGAAAGGATGCCGACGAGCCCGCCGTGGTCGTCGAGCACGGGGAAAATAAACGCGGCGCTCTGCGCGGCGAGGTGGCGCGCATCGTCGAGGAGCGTGTCGGCATGAAAGCTCTGGTAATCGCTTTCGATCATCCGTTCGACGCGGACTGCGCCGCGCGCCAGGAGCACGCTGGTGGCGGTATCGTGCGGGGAGGCGATGATCGTGACGCGGGCAGCCTCGGCGGCGAGGCGGACGCTTTCATCGATCGGCACGTCGCCGGTGACGACGATGGCGTGGACGCGCGCCGCGATGGCCAGTTCCTGAATGTGTGGGCGGTCGCCGACGAAAAGGATGACGCTTTTTTCGCGATAACGCTCGAGCCGCGGGCCGAAGGAATCCTGCGCCATCGCGCCAACCATAAGGAGCTGCTCGGCCGGTTCGGCGGAAAGCGTGCCCGTGACGAGGGTGCCGCCGAAGGTGGTCACGATGTCGGCGAGTGACGCGGTGACGAGGCGGGCGTTCGCGGCATCCTCGCGCGGGGGGAAAAGGTAGTGGCTGACTTTGAAAGCGCTCAGCAAGCCGAGGCAACGATTGGATTCATCCACGACGGGAAGACCGCGCATGCGCTTCTGGTCGATGAGCTGGATGGCGTCATAGACCGGCGAATCCGCGCGCACGGAGATGACGTGCGGCTCCATGACATCGGCGACCCGCGGCGAGAGATCGTTGATCAAGGCGGGCGCTTCGAGGGCGAACTTCTTCAGGATGAAATCAATGCGCTCGTTGGTGTTGCCGGCACGGGCGGCGAGGACGTTTTCATGTCCGGTCAGGCGCTTCAACTCGGCGTAGGCGAGAGCGGAGCAGATGGAATCCATGTCGGGATTCCGGTGGCCGATGACGATGGTCTGCATGGGCTTCGGAGCATGCACGCGCGGTGCGAGTGCGGCAAGGGTGCCAGTGTGACGATTGGGAAAACCCCGGGTTTTCGCGGGGTCGAGGTGCGCGTCGGACACGGACAGGTCGGCGGTCTGGGCCGCGACGCGGCCTAGAACGTCCGGGTCGGCGCGGGCTTGCGGGTGTCGAGGTGCGCTTGCTTGAGTGTCTCCATTTTCTGCCGATCAACCGGGCTGGCGGAGTCATACACCGTGCCGTGAGCCCGGCGAAATTGATCGTCGAGCTGTTCATCGACCGGGGCCGGCGTGGTAAAGGGAATCGGCACTTCGTGGGGTCCGGCACTGAAGCTCGCCGGACGAACGAACCTTGTGACCTCGGCCGGCGGAGCGGTGTGCGCCACCGCGGTCGGATTCGGAGCGGCGAGAGCGGGGGCCGTTCTCCGCACCGGTGGCTTTGTGACCTTTGCCATCCGCGTGACTTCGGAGGAATCCGCCGGGATGACTGGGGCCGGCGGCGGCCGCTTGGCCACCGTCGTCTCGGTCGCCTGCGGCTCGCCGCCGCTGAAAACCTTCTCCTCCGTGACCTCAGCCTTCCGGCGGAGGTAGAAAGAAATCTGTTTGTTTAGATCCTGACCGGGCAGCCACACGGGCTTGCCGGTCCGCTCATTGACGAGCCACCATGGATTTTTGGGATCAGAGTTATCCTTGTAAACGATTGCCGAATGGGTGCCGCCCGCCTCTTCGCGCATGCGGGTTTTGTAGCGGTATTGGTAGGTCACCACCTTGTGCTCGACCTTATTCTCGTTCAGCACCTTGTTGAGCTTCTTCGTGTAAGCCTCGTTGGGGTCCTCCGTGGCCGCGACCTTGTCCGGCGTGGTTTCCCGCACCTTCTGCCAAGTGCTTTTCTGTTTGGATTCGTTGCAGGCAGTCAGCGTGAGGCACACGGCGAGAGCGAGGGAGCAAGGCTTGTTCATAA
>CAYQBV010000494.1:0-2814 GCA_964415705.1 uncultured Chthoniobacter sp.
CAGAGATTGAATCACGCATTTCTCCCGTTGGCCAATCATTACAGGTCTGCTTAGCTAGACATCCGAAGGCGTTTAGGCCGCAAAGTTCCATCAGTTTCGTTTACGGCGTAACCGGTCGTGCTATCTGGCTCCCGGCCTCCGCACTATTCGGGCGAGGCGAAGGCGATACCGAGGCCCCGCCCGTTCCGTCGCCTGACCTGATCGACGATGGGGCCGGGGAATAGAGCGGGCCAGCGTAGCCGATACCGCCTCCCTCCATGCAAAGAGTTATTTGGTACCTTCCCGCGTCTATCGCAGGTTGACAACAGTTGGATCAAATGGATGTTCTGAGGCGTCCGGTGAAATACAATGAGCCTCACGGCGCTCTCGCATTGAATGCGGCTGGCGCATTCGAGAGCCTTCCAAGATGCCGGAAGGACGCGGTCCGGCTTGGCGTACACCGGTACTTCACCGGCAAGGCGTGTGTTCGCGGCCATCTCGCGCCGCGCTACATCGCTGGGGCCTGCGTACAATGCCAGTTGGAGCATTGTCGCCGATACGGTGGCTGGAAGGCCCGCCCATCCCGCCAAAATTACTTGGACAAAGCACGTACCATGGTGGAGCAACGCGGGGGCATCCTTCTCTCGACGGAGTACCGGAGCGCCAAGTCCTCACTCCGCGTGCGCTGCGCTGAAGGCCACGAGTTTGGGACCCACTACGACCGGCTGAGCCACGGCGGTTGGTGCCGGAAATGCTGGAAACAAAAAAACGGGGTGCGACAACTCGCTACGAAGGGCCGAAGCCCCGAGGAGCTTCGGAAGTTCGCCCTTAGCGTGCACGGCGGGGATTGCCTTTCAACGGCGCGAGTGTCGGTACATACCAATGTGCTGTGGCGGTGCGCAAATCCGAAACATTCGCCTTTCTTGGCCTCCATTAACAAAGTGCTGAAAAGTGGGCAGTGGTGCCCAACTTGCTGGGCCGAGCGGCGCCAGCCGCCACAGCCACCGATGCCGAAGGAGAGGGTTGAGTCGGTTGTTCGCAGTCGAGGAGGTCAGATTGCCGGCGTCGTCGGCGAGTGGAAAGGTGGGCGCACGCGGCTCAAGATTCGTTGCGCCAATGCGCACGAGTGGCAAGTCGCTGCGTCAAGCTTGGTATTTGCGAAAAGCTGGTGTCCCGAGTGCCTCTACGCCGGGGAGCGCATAGTGCGCGCAATCTTCGAAGAAACGTTCGATCTCGCATTTCCGAAAGTTAGGCCGGCCTGGATGCCCTCGCCCAAGGGGCGGCGGCTCGAACTGGATGGCTACAACAAAGTGCTTGCCATAGCCTTCGAGTACCAGGGACCGCATCACGACGTGGACTCCGAAGTGCGCCGGCACGATGCCCTCAAGCGGCTCTACTGCCGCGAACAGGAAGTTTTACTGATCGAGATTCCCTTTATCCGAAAACCGCGTCCGCCCGAGAACGTCCTCACACAGGTCCAGGTTGCATTCCGAATAGTCGGTCGGCCGGAGAAGCCACGTCTCCCAGCGCGTGAGATCTTCGCTAACGAGCTGGCGGAATTGCAAACCCTGGCACGCGAGCGCGGAGGGACACTACTTTCCACCCGCTATCTTGGGGAGGTCTCGCGGGTCGAGTGGAAGTGCGCCATATCAGAGCACCCGGGATGGCGGGCTGCGCCCAATCGGATCCGCAAGGGTGCATGGTGCCGCTACTGTGCCAAGAGAGGGCCTCTCAATGTTGGCGTTCTCGGTGCATGGGGCAAGAAGCACGGTTTGGAACTGATGGATGACACGTACAGCGGGGTGGACAAGGCCTATCGCTGGCGCTGCGTGCGCGTCGGCCATGTAGTCCGACGGAGCAAAGCGAATATCTCGCATTCGGTAGTGAATGGATTGTCCGCCTGCCCCAAGTGCGCCGGGACGAACCGAAACGTGACACTACTAGATGTTCGTGCTTGCGTGTCGGACCGAGGTTGGACCGTCCGGTCCGACCATTATAAGAATGCGCTCGCGCCGCTCCGGTTCGTCTGCGGTCATGGCCATCCATTCACGCGCAACTGGAATGCTGTGCAGCAGGGCCGCGGCTGCACCGAACCCGGATGCCCGGACAACAGGGTACTCGGCCGATGGCGCCGGCACGGCTCTTTTGGGGACCCGACAGATGGTGTCCGAGATCGTTCTTGACGTCATAGGACGACGCGCCCATACTGGATTGCGCGGCCTCGGCCGCTGGCTGTTTGACATCGTGAAGAAGACTGTCACGGGCTGCGCCCAGCTAGCCGCGCCAGCGGCTTCGCTTGACCGCACGGAGGGGGCGTCATCGATGCTCTGTTGCAAAAATGCCGCGCCTTGTCCCGCTTGGCGAATTCTGTCCCAATCGCGACATTCGCCGTGTCGCTCGCCCGCTGGACATGGGGTGCATCGCTCGGTTTTCGTTTCTCTCGCCGGGCGAACGCCCGGCGGGAGGGGCCTGGTCCCAGGCTCACCCCTCCATCATCGGCAGTTTGAGGCCGTGTTCGCGGGCCGAGGCCTTCGCCTCCTCGTAGCCGGCGTCGGCGTGGCGCATGACGCCCGAGGCCGGGTCGTTGGTGAGCACGCGTTCGAGGCGCCTGGCCGCGGCCGGCGTTCCGTCGGCCACGATCACCATGCCGGCGTGCTGCGAGTAGCCGATGCCGACGCCGCCGCCATGATGGATGCTCACCCAGGTGGCGCCCGAGGCGCAGTTCAATAGCGCGTTCAGCAGCGGCCAGTCGGAGACCGCGTCCGAGCCGTCGATCATACCCTCGGTCTCGCGGTTGGGGCTGGCGACCGATCCCGAATCGAGATGGTCGCGGCC
>CAYQBV010000495.1:0-2801 GCA_964415705.1 uncultured Chthoniobacter sp.
CATGCCCGGCGCTAACGGGCTGAACATCCGCGACTGGCCCAAAGCCCTCACCAAGCGCGAGCCGATGAAGGAAACCACGCCCCTCCAAATCGCCGACGCTTTGGAGAAAGCTGCGACGGAAACTTTTTCCGCACTCGACGCGCTCCGTCCGGCTGCGAAGCAAGACGCCGAACTCCAGAAGAACGTGAACGACTGCGAGGCGCTAGCTTGGCTGGGTCGCTACTACGCCGCGAAGATTCGCGGCGCGTGCGCGCTCGCCCTGTTCGACACGAACAGCGAGAAATCAGAGCACGAAAAGTCGCTGCGCCACCTCGGTGATGCCTTGAGCCACTGGAAAAAATACGCCGCCATCCGCGATGCCCACTATGTGCCCGCGCTCTACAACCGCGTCGGCTTCGTGGACGTGACCGCTTTGACAGAAAAGGCAGCCGCCGATCTCGACATCGCCCGCGAATGGAAACCCGGCACGCTCAAAGACGACGGCAAACGCTCCGGCACCGAGAAAGGCTTCCGTAAATGACAAGCCGGCTCACTCCGCTGGCCGAACTCCACGCAGCTCGCACCGTGCCGGAAGTTCCATCCATTGGAAAACTCCGCGCCGGTTTCTTCCAACCATTGGAAAACCTCGGTGCGATGATTTCCAATGATTGGAAATGACGAATCAAATGAATACGAGAGGAACAACTATGAAACGCACCCTCAAACTCCTCACCGCCCTCATTTGTTTCGCTTCGCTCGCACCGCTTCGCGCTGCCGAGCCGCTGCTCGTTGATCAAGGTGCGCCGCATGCCCAAATCGTGATCGCGGCAGAAATGCGCCCGAGGATGGTGACGCTGGCGGCTCTGGAACTGCAACGCCACATTCAGACGATGAGCGGGGCGCGGCTGCCGATCGTGACGAGTCCGGTTGCGAACCTGCCGGTCAAAATCTATGTGGGCAAAAGCCCGGCCACGGACAAGCTGGGCGTGACCGACAAGGATCTGAAATACGGCGCGTTCTGGATGGTTTCCGGGCCGGACTGGCTGGTGCTGATCGGGAATGACTTCGACTTCGTTCCGCCCGCGTTTCTGGCGAGAAAGCGGGGCGACAAGTCGGCCGAGCTGGCTTGGAAAAAGTCGCTCGTGGGCAAGACCGAAATGGAGTGGGGGTTTCCGTTTCAGTCGGGTGTGGAGAGCCAGTGGATTCCCCCGAAGTTCGATGCGCTGCTGGAGGCGAATTACGGGAAGGGGGCGGCGGAGCTTTGGCTAAGCGGCGGGAACACGACGCGGGGATTTGAATATCAGGATGAAAACGGATCGCTCAATGCGGTGTGCGAGTTTCTGCGCGGGCTGGGTGTGCGGTGGTTCATGCCGGGCAAGCTGGGCGAGGTGGTGCCGGAACGGACGACGATCGCGCTGGCGGCTGTGAACAAGACGGTGGTGCCCGACAGCCAGTTCCGCTCGTGGATGTGGAACAACTATTCGAGCTTTTCGTTCGACGATGTCCTCTGGGCGCGGCGGATCGGAATCAATTCGCCCTATCAGACGCTCGGCTATGCCGGTGGCGCCCACGGGCTGACGCATGTCCACAGCGGCGAAGCGATGAAGAGGGTCCATCCCGAATATTACGCGCTCATCGGTGGCAAGCGGGACATTGAGCATCGCGAGCACGGGACGCCGTGCTTCACTTCGGAGGGGCTGATCCAGGAGACCGTGAAGTATTGCCGGTTCATGTTCGACGTTTACGGAATGCCGGCTGTGGACCTTTGGCCGGGGGATGGCCTGACTGTGTGCGGGTGCGAGGGCTGTAAGGGAAAGTCGGCTCGCGATCTCGTGTGGGGCTTCACGGAGCGAGTCGGCCGCGAGCTGTACAAGACTCATCCGGACAGGCTCATCACTGGCGGGGCCTACACTTCGTACAACGATGTTTCGGAGAAGGTGGGGAAGTTCACACCCAATGTGGCGATCAAGGTGTCCAATTCAGGCCGTCCGAAGATGAACGACCCGGAGCATTGGGCTGACTACACGAACCGCATGGAGCGATGGAAAGCAAGCGTGGCACCGGGGAACCTCTTCCGTGGGGAGAACAACCTCTATCACCTCTGGGGCAGGGAGGATGGTGTCCGAGGCGCGCCGATTTCCTATCCGGTCATCCACCCGCGGGCGATGGCCAAGGACCTCCAGTATCTCAAGGGGGTCGCGCTCGGAGGGAGCGGCGAGGTCAGCCAGTACAGGGCCAAATGGCAGGCGATGGGGTTGGAGCACATCACGCTTTATGTTCAGGCCCGGTTTTTCTGGGATGCGGGCCAGGATGTTGACCAGGTGCTGAATGACTACTGCACGCTCTTCTACGGTCCCGCCGCGAAGGCGATGAAGGAGGCGATTGATTTCGCCGAGAGCCATCTCGCCTACAAGGACGAAAGCCGCGGCAGAGGCAAGGGGAACCCAATGAACGTCTCATTGAACACCGCCCTCACGTTCAGGGACCTGCTCGACACAGCGGCGGCGGCGGCGGGTGACACCATCTATGGGCAACGTGTTCAGGCGGTGATCGCGGATCTCCAGCCGAAAGACGAAGTCATCGCCAAGTACAAGACGATGGAACAGGAACTCGCCGAGTCGCGCGCCCAAGCACCGCTGGCGGTCGGGATCGAGGGAGCGGATCTCGCGAAGGCGACCGCGTACAAACTGAAAGCCAACCGCGGTGGAAAAGAAGCCGTTGCGGAAACCACGTTCAAAATGGGCTGGGACAAGAACGCCCTGCTGCTCGACATTCGCTGCGAGGAGCCGGACATGAAAAAACTCAGTGTCGCGCAGGATGTC
>CAYQBV010000496.1:0-2798 GCA_964415705.1 uncultured Chthoniobacter sp.
CCGGTTAGCTCCCAGCGTGGTAAAGCGCATCGTAGGTCGTTGGCTCCGTCATCACCCCGATCCCCTTTGGCACTCCCCATGTGCAGGCGAACTGCGGAATCACTCCGGGGTTGAAGGTGGTCACCGGCTCCTGCACCGCGCTGGACGCGGCCACGGCGCAGCAATGGGGGCGGGCCAAGAACCCGGCAGGCGGATATCCAGACCCGAGCCGGGAAAAGCTCACGACGGTCTATATGCCACAAAGCGGCACCACGGTGCGGGCCTACCGCTTCGACTTCACTTACTCGAAGCGCTACGCGTCGCTGTAACTTTCAGGGTGCCTTTGCACGAGCGTCCAGCCAGCTCGAATCGAGAAGCCGCTAAGGCCGTCCGCTCCCCGCTCTGGCGGGTGGACCCGGCCCTGCTCGCCGCCGTGGAGCAGGCCTGCACCGCGTTCGCGGAGAAGAATAGCGCGGCGAAAGGAAGCGTGTTTGAAAAATCAGCGAACTATTAATGGAAATTGATTTAATAGTTGGTTAATACTTCGGTATGAGACTGGAGGGCCAAGGCAAGCCGGTTTTTATTTTTCGCCCAGCCAGTTCACAAACGCCGCCTCCTCAAACCACGTCATATTCGCCGCGGGCGACACCCGTTCCCGCAGCAATGAACGCGCTCATGCCGCGACCTCCGTGCCGGAGGTTTTGCGCACGCTGCCCACGGTCGCGCCGTACCACTGGCCGCCCTTCTTGGTGGCGATGCCCTCGGCATTGAGGCGGCGGGCGGCTTCGTTGGCGCTGAGGGTGGAGAGGTCGCCGGTGAGGATGCGGTCGAGGACCGGTCCCTCCGCAGGGCAGCGCACGAGCACCTTGGCGGCGGCCACGGTGGGGTGGGGCTGGCAGGTGAAGCCGTAGGGTTCGGCTCCAAAGAAGACCCCGGTGCCGGTGGCGTTGCGGCGGGCGCGCTGGCTGGAGTAGTTCTCGGTCTGCCGTTCGCGGCGGCGGCCGTTTTCATACTCGGCCACGGCGGACATGATGGTCAGGAAAAAGAGCCCGGCGGCGGTGGTCACGGTGACGCTCAGGCCGCCGACATCGAGGAGGTGGAAGCGGGTGCCCGCCTCCTCCAGCGAGCGGACGGTGAAGCGGCAGTCGTCCACGTCGCGAAAGACCCGGTCCACCTTCGTGCCGATGATGTCCTGGATGCCGTGCTGGCCCATGTAGGCGAGCATCGCGGCGGCGCGTCTCGTTCAGCGTACGAGTCAGGCCATCGTGGGTGCCGTTGGCCACCGTGGCCTCCATAATTCAAAACCGCTCAACGCCGGGGCTCGAGGAGCGCTTTGGAGTCGCGGACGACCTTGTCGCAGACGAGGTGGCAGAGGTCTTTGACGATGGGGTCGCTCACGCGGTAGCGGACGAAACTGCCGTCGCGCTCGCCGGCGACGACCTTGGCGCGGCTCAGGACGCCGAGCTGGCGGGAGACGTTGGGCTGCTTGAGGCCGGTGGCCTCGCACAGCTCGCCGACGGTGTGCGGCTCGGCCATGAGCGCGCGGAGGATCTGGAGGCGCGAGGTTTCACCCAGCGCGGCGAAAAGCTCGGCGATGTGGGCAAGCTGGAGATCGGAGAGAGAGGCGGCGCGGCTTGACATATTACTGAATACGCATATCGAGATGTCGCATCTGAAGCCCAAAAAGCAACCAGCCACCTGCCATGTCAACTTCACTTCCGGAAATCTCCCCGGCGGAACTCCACCGGCGCATCGCCGCCGGCGAACCGCTCGACCTCATCGACGTCCGCACCCCGGCCGAGTTCGCCGCCCACCACGCTGCGTCCGCGCAGCTCGTGCCACTGGACCGGCTTGATCCCGGCGAATTCACTGCCGGTCGCGGTGGACGCCCGCTTTACGTGATCTGCCAGGCCGGCACCCGCGCGAAACAGGCCGTGCAAAAACTGCGCGCGGCGGGCTGCGCCGAGGCGGTGCTCGTGACCGGCGGCACGAACGCGTGGCTGGAGGCCGGGCTGCCCTGCGTGACGGGCGGGAGCCGCGTTATTTCGCTGGAGCGGCAGGTGCGGATCGCCGCCGGCAGTCTCGTTCTGCTCGGCGTCGGTCTCGGCCTGCTCGTCCATCCGGCCTTCATCGGCCTGGCGGCGTTCGTCGGGGCCGGGCTGGTTTTCGCCGGCGTCACGGACTGGTGCGGGATGGGGCTGTTGGTCGCGCGGATGCCTTGGAACCAGACCGCCGGGACCTGCGCGAAATGACCGCGCGCAAACGCATCCTGATCATCGGCGAAGTGGCCGGCGGCGCTTCGTGCGCCACGCGGGCGCGGCGGCTCGATGAAACCGCCGAGATCATCCGCTTCGACCGCGGCCCGCACGTTTCCGGCGCCAACTGCGGGCGGCCCTCCTCCGTCGGCAACGTCATCAAGGACGAAGCGAACCTCCTCGTCGCCAGCGCCGAGTTGTTCCGCCAGCGCTGCGCAATCGAGGTCCGCGACCTCGCCGCCGGCCTCACGCCGCGCCGGCGGCGGCCAGCGACTCGCTGTGCAGGTCGCCGCTTTTGCCGAAGGTCTCGGCCACGCTCGGGACGTGCGAGGGCTCGCTGCTGCTGAGCACGTCGTTGTCGCCGCCGTTGCCGTTCTTTTCGCGGGTGCTGAATTTCACGCCGACGAGTTTCGAGACGCCGTGCTCCTCCATGGTCACGCCGTAGAGCGCGTCGGCGCGGGCGATGGTGCGCTTGTGGTGCGAGATGACGATGAACTGCGACTGCGCCACGAAGCGGTCGAGGATTTTGATGAAGCGGTTGATGTTCGATTCGTCGAGCGGCGC
>CAYQBV010000497.1:0-2784 GCA_964415705.1 uncultured Chthoniobacter sp.
TCTGGCCGGCCTGCTGCTGCTTGTGCAGGTCCACCAGGCTCTTGCGCGCGGCATCCAGGTAGGCGTTGTCCGCCGTCAACGCATAGCTGCGCACGCCGAGTTGCACGTCGGCGAGCGCGTCGCCCAAGTCGGCTGCGATCTGCGACTCCGGGACGTACTCGGTGGCCAGCTTCCTGGCCTGGGTTTGGACTGACTTCATGTTCACGATCGCCAAGCCGCCCAGCAGGGTGGCAATGAGGATCAATGTGCCGAAGCCGAGGGTGATTTTCTTTCCGATGGTCATATTTTTCATAATTGTCTGTTTAATTGTTTCGTTTGTGGTCTGTGGCAGGTTTGCAGGGGTGAGCGTTTCGTTTGGTGTTTCGGTTAGTGTGAAGATGCGGTTTGGTTTGGTTCTTTGAGGATTTCGAGACGGCCCGTCGCCAGATCGTAGCGGGCGGCGACCACCATCAACTTGGTGTTGTGGATTGCTTCTTTGAGGATGGGCTCGACGTGAGTCAGAATCCCGGCGGCTCGTTGAGCATTGGCGCGAACGACGTTGTCCACCTTGTCACCCGGCAGGTTCTTCGCCTGCTCCACCGCCGGCTTAATGGCTTCCACGATGCTGCCGATGTGGCCGGGCGCCTCACCGCCCGCCACGGCGGCGGAAACGGCGCCGCATTTCTCGTGGCCGACGACGAGAACCAGCGGCACATGCAGGTGCTCCACGGCGTACTCCATGCTCCCGATCACGTGGTCGTCCAGGATGTTGCCGGCATTGCGTATGACGAACAGGTTGCCCAAGCCTTGATCCAGGAAGAGTTCCGGGGCCACGCGCGAATCGGCGCAGGTCAGCACGATGGCGAAGGGGAACTGCCCCTGGGCCAGTTCCGCGCGGCGCTCCGCCGTCTGATCGGGGTGAGTGGCTTTGCCGGCCACGTAGCGCGCGTTGCCTTCGAGCAAACGTTGCAACGCCTGATCGGCGGTGAGAGCGGCAGGTTTGGCCGCACTGGCCGCCACGTTGGCCGGCGCAGAGGTGGTGGCCGCAGGAGTGGCGGCCGCAACGGTGGGAATAGACGCAACCGTCGTCACAAGGACTGCGATGGCGGCTCCGGTCAGGATCTTTGCATTGAGTTTCATAATTTTTTGTTTTTATTTGTAGCGGGGTTAGATCGGTGTCAGTTGGTTTGGATGGTTTGTTGGATGTGTTCGATGGTTTCAGTGGCCAGCACCTTGTCGATGTCGAGCAAAGTAACGACGCGGTTTTCCAGCTTGGCCATGCTCAGGATGTAATCGGTGCTGATGTCCGCGCCGAAGTCCGGCGTGGGCTCGATGTCCTTGGCGGCGATGTTGGCGACCGATTCGACGCCATCGACGACCAGGCCCATGCTCACGCGATTGCCGGAGGACAAGGCCACTTGCACCACGATGATGCAGGTGCGCGCGGCGACATCCGCGCGCTCGAGCTGAAACTTGACGCGCAGATCGACGATGGGGATCACTTTGCCGCGCAGGTTGAGGACGCCCTTCACGTAGTCCGGCATCTGCGGGACGGCGGTGATGGTGGTGTGCCGGAAGATCTCGCGCACTTTGAGGACGGGGATGCCGTAGGACTCGCAGCCGAGGGCAAAGGTGAGGTATTTACCCGCCAGCGTTTGCGTGCTGGAGAGTTCAGGTTCGAGGGTGGTTTGGGAGGTGGATGGTTTCATAATTTTTGAGAGTCGATTTTTTCAAAACCTTGGGCTTGCTTGTTCCTACCCAAGAAGCGGCGCGCGACCGGTCCCCGGTCGCAGCGGGTGCGATGAGAAGGGGAGCGTTCGGATTGTTCCGGCGTGCTGACAGATGCGGAGCTGCTGCGGGCGGGGACCGCCCGCGCGCCGATGGGACCGCGACCGGTCCCCGGTCGCAGCGGGTGCGATGAGAAGGGGAGCGTTCGGATGGCTCCAGCGCGCCGGGGGGATGCGGAGCTGCTGCGGGCGGGGACCGCCCGCGCGCCGTCCAAAAGGGTGCGCCTCCTGAAGTTCATGGGAGAGGAAGAAAATGGAGGTGACTGTTGGGTTTTGAAACCGCCTCTGGAGTGAGTTCATTCAGTTCGTGATTTGGTTCATGCGGCTGCCGCGAAAAGGAATTCGCTTGTGGTGCCGAGGAGGCTCCGGACTTGATAGAGGAGTGCCTCATCGGCGAAGGGTGTTTCCAGTGTCGCCATTGCGCCCAATTTGCCCAACAATTTGATGCAAAGTGAGGAGTAAGGCGGGCAGAGGTTGGAAATCGCGACCACTTTTACCTGCTTATCCATCGCGCGAAGGGCATGAAACATCTCTATTCCATCCATGTCCGGCATGGCGATGTCGAGGATCACGAGCGACGATGGTTCCGCCTTGTAGGACTCAAGGGCCGCCTTGCTGCTGTCCACGGGTCTCACCGTGTAGCCCGCACGAGACAGGATGTCGGCCAGGTGCTTTCGGATCGTGGCATTGTCACCCACTATGAGGATGTCATTCATGAGGATTTCCTTTCGCAATGGGTCAGTTGTCGCGGGCCAGGTTCAATATGGCTTCAGCCGGGATGGAGAAGCTGCCATTAAGGGAATTGATCAATAGCCCGACCGCGATCGGCTCGGCGCGGTTGGCGTTTACGGCGACGACGAGCAGGAAGGTGGTGGCGTCTGGAATGTCCAGGTTTGGCCCCGTCTCCTGCCGCAGGTCAAAGATCGGGACGCGGCAGTTCGAGATGGTCATCACACCTTTGAGGCGCTGGGAGGAAGCCATGCCCGCCGGGGCTGGCTCCATCCGGATGCTGGCATTC
>CAYQBV010000498.1:0-2770 GCA_964415705.1 uncultured Chthoniobacter sp.
TTTTGGAATTGTGACTGCGGTGATGCGGCCACGAAAAACCGGCTCCGGGCCACGCTGACCCTTGGTCCATCATTTCCATCCCGGAGCCGGCTTTCCAGCCGCACGCGCAGTTGAGCACGGCTTTGTGGACAACCGCTGTCCCACCCATGATTTTTTCTGATGCGGGCAAAAAACCTGCCGCGCCCCCTGAAGGTGTGCCCTCTCCACTTTTCACAAAAAAAAACGCAGTCCTTCTGTGAAAAAATCCAACCACGGACAGCCGTTGTCCCAGTGGCGTGCTAAAGTCGGTCCACATTTATGATTTCTGAAACCTCTCTTGCGCCCATCCGGGATGACGGCCTCATTCGCCAACGTCTCCGTGTGGAAGCCGCACTCCAGCACCGGGACATCCCCGTGCGTTTTCAGGCCGGGCAGTTGTGGATCCCGCTGACGGAGGGAGCCATGCCGATCGTGATCCAGCGGGCGGCATCAGGAGGCTTTTGTGTCGAATTCCGGCTCACTCTTGGAACCTGCGAGGCGACGGACGGCGACCTTCAGCAGTTTGTCGCTGCCGTGAATGCCGACCGGCCGACTCCGATCCTCGAAGTCCGGGCGGATGGGACCACCGAGCTTTTCTGGACGGGCGAATTCGCGCAGACCGTCGATGCGGCGGCCGTAGTGCGCGGGGTCGTGGAACTGGCGGAGGCCTCCACTCCGGTAGCCACGGAATTGCGGGAGCGCTTCTTTGTCGCGCCACCCGCGGTTTTGACGCCGGCAGACGAGGAGGAGCAATCGTGAACACCCGTCCTGAGGAGGAGGAACCGGTCGCCAGCGAAGTGCATCCCGCCGTGGCGCTGGTCGGCGAATTGCATGAGTATCTGCTCTCGGCCTTGGTGGAAAAATTGGGCGATGACGTTCAGGTCGCGGAAGCCGCGGACCCCGGGAACGGGCTGGTGGCTTACCGGTTTGAAATCCACGGCGCCCAATGCCGGGCGGCGATCGTGCCCTATACCGCCTTGGGTGCCGTCCTGAGTCTCAATGCCCGCCTGGGGCGGGTGCAGAGCGGCTACGGCCGGGCGCTGCGCTGGCTGGGCCAGAATCGCTCCTGCAACACGCTGGCGCTGGCCTACGACGAGGACGCTGCCCGAGCGGGCGATTTGCTGGTCTCCGCGAATCGCAATGTGCTCTCCGGCGATGCCGCCGGGGTCCGCTATGAGCTGGAGGACTTTTGCCTGGAGGTCAGGAAAGCCATCACGGGATTGAAGCTGTGGTTTCCCCACCTCATTGATGGCGTCGAACTGCTGCAACTCGAACAGGATGCCGAGGATGACGAAAAGCTGCGCGGCGCCCTGGCGGACCCACGCACCGCGCTCCGGGACTTGGAGAAGTCGGAGGAGTCGATGAACGACCACTGCATTTTTTACTGCTGTGTGACGCGCTGGCTGGCGCTGTGGGAAAGGAATCTGCGGATGCTCAATTCACAACGGATGAGGGAACTGGCGGCGGATGACCCCGGACTGCGGGCCAAGGTGGTTGCCGCCCGGCTTCGCACCACCATCGCGCTGGGCCGGTATCGCGAAGCCCTGGAGGTCTTGCCGCAGGTGGATGATTCCCAGGTTCCCCCGTCGCGCAAGGCGGCTTTGGAGGCGGAATGTCTGTGCGAACTCGACCAACCGGAGGAGGCGCTCGACGTCCTGCAATCCGCCGAACTCGACGAAGATCCGTGGGTCCACCTCATCCGCAGTTGCGCCTGCATGAAGCTGGGTCGGCAGGAGGAGGCGGCCCAGCACTTCACGAATTACGAGGAATTGGTCGGCCACGACAGCCTGGCTCGCAAAAGGATCGCGGCGCTGGCGGGAGATGACGATGAAACGGGGTAATGCACGTTCGGCCATCCGCAAGACGGCGCGTTTGGCGCTTGCCGACACCTCGGGCTTTGGGCTCCAGTCAGACATGTCGCGTCTGAAGTCCCCCGTCTTCCTCCCCCGCTCCCCGCAGTTCACCCGTCCCCCGCTGGAGCGCATGATGCGGCTGCACCACAAGCTCATCGCCGGCGATTTCCCGAACTGCCGCAAACTGGCTGACGAACTGGAGGTCTCGACCAAGACGATCCAGCGCGACATCGACTTCATGCGCGACCGGCTCGGGCTGCCCATCGAATACGACCAGCTTCATTTCGGCTTCGTCTATACGCAGCCCGTCACGCATTTCCCGAACATCGAGGTGTCCGAGGGCGAAGTCGTGGCGCTCTTCGTCGCGCAGAAAGCGCTGGAGCAATATCGGGGCACCTCCTTCGAGAAACCCCTGCGCACGGCCTTCGAGAAGATCACCGAGGGACTGAAGGACACGATCAAGTTCCAATGGGGCGACGTGGATTCGGCGATCTCGTTCCGTGGACTCGGCACCAGCGTGGCGGATCTGGAAATGTTCGAGACGGTGAGCCGGGCGGTGCTCGACTCCCACGAACTGGATTTTGCATACAAGAAGCTCGGCGGCACCCGGCATGAGGCCCGGCGGGTGCAGCCCTACCATTTGGGATGCGTGGAGAATCAATGGTATCTCTTCGGTTTCGACCTGGCCCGGCAGCAACTCCGGACGTTCGCCCTGCCCCGGATGCGGGCCGTGAAAAACACGAAGATGCGCTTCCGCCGCCCGGCCGATTTCTCCATCGCCAAGCATCTCGGTGACAGCTTCGGGGTTTTCAAAGGCAAGGCCCGGCATCGGGTGTGCATCCGTTTCGACGCCTTCGCCAGCCAGTTGGTGGCCGAGCGGCAGTGGCATCCCTCGCAGA
>CAYQBV010000499.1:0-2752 GCA_964415705.1 uncultured Chthoniobacter sp.
GGACATCGGGCCGGTGTTCGGCAAGATGGCGAAGACGCTCCAAGGCGGCTCGGCGAACAACACAATCAAGAAGCTCGGCATCAATCCCGAAGAGTTGAAGAAGAAGACGCCGGCGGAGCAGTTACGCACGCTGGTCGCGGCGCTCAACACCACCGGACGGGCGTGAAATTGGGTTGAGCGGGGCGGGGGATCGGTGGAAGGTGCGCGCCGCTGTGAACACCGACTCGCCACTTTCCACCGCCAACTCCGCTCCCGCCCGACGCGGGCGCGTGGTCGTGGGCATGAGTGGGGGCGTGGATTCCAGCGTGGCGGCGTGGCTGCTGAAGGAGCAGGGCTACGAGGTCATCGGCGTGACGATGAAAGTGTGGCCGCAGGACTGCATCTCGCGGGCGGAGGATAAGTGCTGCGGGCCGCAGGCCATCGCCGATGCACGCGGGGTGGCGCACGCGCTGGGCGTGCCGCATTACGTCATTGATGAGGGGGAAAACTTCGAGCGGCTGGTCATCGACTATTTCACCGACGAGTACAAAAACGGGCGCACGCCGAACCCGTGCGTGATGTGCAACGAGAAGGTGAAATTTGGCAACCTGTGGGGCAAGGCGAAGGCGCTCGGCGCGGACTACATCGCCACGGGGCACTACGCGATCATCGAGCATCACGCCGACCGGGCGGTGCTCCGCAAAGGGCGCGATCCGCGGAAAGATCAGTCGTATTTTCTGTTCAGCCTCCGGCAGGCGCAGCTCGCGCGCGCGCTCACGCCGCTCGGCGGGATGGAGAAGACGGAAATCCGCGCCATCGCGCGGCAGCTCGGCCTGAAGACGGCGGACAAAGTGGACAGCCAGGAGATCTGTTTCGTGCCGGGGAACGACTACAAGGCGTTCCTGAGATCGCACCTCGGCGCGAGTGAGTTTCACCCCGGCGGCATTTACGACAAAGCGGGCAATCGCGTGGCCGAGCACGAGGGCATCGAGATGTTCACCATCGGCCAGCGCAAAGGGCTGCCGGGCGGTTCGCCGCGCCCGATGTATGTCATCGACATCGACCCCGCCACGAGCCGCGTGATCGTGGGCGAGGCGGAGGATTTGGTGACGGACGAATTCACGATCGACCACTGCCTGTGGCACGGCGCGGCGGACGAGCCGTTCGAGGTCACCGTGAAAATCCGCTACGCGCATCCCGGCGCGACCGCGACCGTTTTCCCTGGCGCAAACGGCGAGGCCCGCGTGCGCCTGCACACGCCGCAGCGCGCGGTCACGCCGGGGCAGGCGGCGGTGTGCTATCGGGGAGATGAAGTGGTGGGCGGCGGATGGATCGTGCGGCAGCAGGCGGCGGTGGGGGTCATTTAGCATTTAGGATTTAGCATTTGCTCTACGTGCCGCGCGGTTTCCCAAATGCTAAATGCTAATTCTTAAATGCTAAATGGCGGAGGAGGTGCTCACTGTTTTCACGACCTGGCCGGACCTCGACACGGCCCGCACGGCGGCGCGCACGCTGGTCGAGGAAAAGCTCGCGGCTTGCGGCAATATCGTCCCGGGCGTGGAGTCGGTGTATCGCTGGGAGGGAAAGGTGGAGACGGGCGCGGAAGTGCTGGTGGTCTTCAAGACGGTGATCGGGAGCTACCAGATGTTTGAGACGCGGCTCCGCGCGCTCCACCCGTATCAAGTGCCCGAGGTGCTGGCGCTGCGCGTGACCGACGGGCTGCCCGCGTATCTGCGCTGGGTGGAGCAGAACTGCGGGTGAGTTGAGCGTGGTTTTGGGGCGGGCCACCACTGCCGTATCGACAGAGTTTTCGACCGGGTGCTAGCTTCGCACGCACATGCAGGAGCTTGTTGCACATTTGGAAAACGGCGGGGATTTGGACGGTGAGCAGGTCGCTCACGCCGTCGCGCAGTTGCTTTCCGGCGAGGTGCCGGATGCGGCGAAAGGCGAGTTCCTCAAGGCGCTGCGAGCGAAAGGTGAGACGGCGGCGGAGATCGCGGCGTTTGTGCAGGCGCTGCTCGCCCGGGCGGTCGATCCGGGGCTCGATCCCGCGCAGTTGCCGGGGCCGATGCTGGATGTCTGCGGCACGGGCGGTGACCAACTCCACCTGTTCAACGTCTCGACGACCGTCATGTTTGTCCTCGCCGCCGGCGGCGCGTGCGTGGTGAAGCACGGCAACCGCGCCATCACCAGCCAGTGCGGCGGGGCCGACGTGCTGGAGGAACTCGGCGTGCGCCTCGAACTCCCGCCGGCCGACCTCCGGCGCTGCGTCGAGGCGCACGGACTCGGCTTCGTGTTCGCCCCGGCGTATCACCCCGCCTTCAAAGCCATCGGTCCCGTGCGTCGCGCGCTCGCCGCCGAGGGCATCCCGACGATTTTCAATCTGCTCGGCCCGCTGCTCAATCCGGCGCGCCCGGCCTATCAACTCGTCGGGATTTTCTCCCCGGTGCTGCTCCCGAAATACGCCGAGGCGCTCGCCTTGCTCGGCCGCGCGCGGGCCTGGGCGGTGCATGGCAGCGGCATGGATGAACTCTCACTCGCCGGCCCGAGCGCGGTTTGCGAAGTGGCCGATGGGCGGGTCCGCGAATTCACCCTCGACCCCGCCGCGCTCGGCCTCGCGCCTTGCGCGGTCGAGGCGCTGCGGGGCGGCGACCGCCGGGAAAACGCTGCCATCCTCACCGGCATCCTCGACGGGAGCGACACCGGCCCGCGGCGCGACCTCGTGCTGCTGAACGCCGCCGCCGGCTTCGTCATCACCGGCCTCGCCGCCACC
>CAYQBV010000500.1:0-2751 GCA_964415705.1 uncultured Chthoniobacter sp.
CGTGCTCAACAGCCGCGCCCCCGAGCACCCCATCATGGCCGGCCTGCCCGCCGCGTTCATGCACCGCCAGGACGAACTCTACGACCGGCTGCGCGGCCCGGCGAAAAACGTCACCGTTCTCGCCAGCGCCAAGTCGCCCAAGGAAAAGGGCGGCAGCGGCGAAGAAGAACCGCTGCTCATGGCGATCCCGTTCGGCCAGGGCCGCGTCTTTCACACTGCGCTGGGCCACGGCGCGGAGGCCGTGAACTGCGTCGCCTTCGCCGTGACCCTCCAGCGCGGTGCTGAGTGGGCAGCCACGGGCAAAGTCACCCAGAAAATCCCCGCCGACTTCCCCGACGACAAAGCCAGCAAGGCCCGCCCCTGACCGCCGCAGGGCAGTCTCATCGCGGGGCCGGATCAGCCGGTTCGTGAAAGTTTCGCATTTACGCGCGCGACGACTCCGGGTATGCGCTTGCGCCCGATGTCACCGCTCCTCGATTTCGTCGCCACGCACCCTTCGCGGCAGTTCGCCCCGGCGGGCCTCGTCATCGAGCAGGGCGAGCGGACGGGCGAGTTGCTGGTGCTCGTCTCGGGCGAAGTGGAAGTGCTGCGCGACGGCGTGCGCGTGGCCCGGGCCGCCGAGCCGGGCGTGGTCTTCGGTGAAATGTCCGCGCTTCTCGGCGGTCCGGCCACGGCCACGGTGCGGGCGCTCACGCCTGCCGTTTTCGCGGTCATCGCGGAGCCGCGCGAGTTTCTCATCGCGCACCCTGAGGTGAGCCTCTACGTGGCCGAACTGCTGGCCCGCCGACTCAACGCGCTCAACAAATATCTCATCGACGTGAAGCGCCAGTACGAGGGCCACGACCACCTCGGCATGGTGGACGAAGTGCTCGAGGCGCTCATGCACCGGCCGCGCCCGCGAGCGGCGTCGTGACCGCGAGATCCCGCGTCCCGGACTCCGCGACTGAGAACCAGCGGGCGCTCATGTTTTCAAAATCGAGGATGACGTAGGACGGGCGCGGGCCGATCTGCCGGCCGGGGTTCAGCACCCACGTGGCGCCGAGCCGGTCGATCCAGGCGCCGTCGGCGTAAAAGGGCGCGTTGTGGATGTGACCGGAGAGCACCACGTCCGGGGCAAAGCGGGCGATCCACGCCGTCAGAAACTCATCGCCCGCCGACTTCCGGCCCGTCCAGCTCACGGGCGAACCCTCCGGCGGCGCGTGGTAAATCCAGATCCACGGCCGCTGCGCCCGCGCCGCCTCCCGCACGAGCTGCCGCTCCACCTCCGCGCGCGTCTCCGCCCCGTCCCACCACGGGCAGATCGTCACCAGCGCGCCGCCCACCTCCACGCTGTCGCCATCCACATACAGCTCGCCCGCTTTCGCCTCGCGCAGCCAGCGGCAGACGGACTCCTGCGCCGCCGTGCGCGCATCGCCATCGTGGTTGCCGGAGCTGACGAGGAGCCGGGTGCGCTGCGCGATGCGGGCGAGGTATTTTTCCACCACGATGACCTGCGTCTCGAGATCCAGCGCCGAGCTGAGGTCGAGGAGATCGCCCGCGATGACCACGGCATCGAAATCCGCGGCCTGGGCTGCGAGCCAGTCGAACTGCTTCAGCCCGTAATGAAGATCGGCGACGAACAGCATTTTCATGCGCGCCGGGAAGCTGTCGCACAGCTCCATCCGCGTAAACACGAAAACGCCGCGCTGGTGCGCAGCGCGGCGTTTTCCAATGACTGGTGGTCGTGCGTCCTATTTCTGAAACGCCTTGTCCGCCGGGTTGCCGCCGGCTTGCAGGTAGGCCACGAGGTCGAGCAGTTCCTCCTTGTTCAGCGCGTTGATGAGCCCGGCGGGCATCATCGAGACGTTGAAAGGTTTGCGGCTCTTGATTTGCGCGGAGTCGAGCGTGGTCAGGGCGTCGGGCGCGAGGGCGCTCGTCATCACGAAAGCCTTGCCGTTTTCCTCCACGATGACGCGACCGACGACGGTGCCGCCGTCCTTCAGCTCCAGCTGCTCGGTGCCGTACTGGTCGCTGATGACCTTGGACGGCTCGATGATGTTGTCCATCAAGTCGGCGAGGGTGTAGCGCTGGCCGGCACCGGTGAGGTCGGGCCCGACGTTGCCGCCGTCGCCTTCCATCTTGTGGCAGTTCACGCAGAGCGTGCTGGCATACATGGCTTTGCCCTGCTCGAAGTTCCGGCCCTTTACCCCGCCCGCGGCGAGCGCGACCACGTCGGCGGTGCTGTAGTTCTTGCCGGGACCTTTCGGCGGGACGGTATTCGCGGGCGGCGGCGGCGCCGCGCTCTTGGAAAGCTTGTCGAGGTCCGTGCGCTCGGCGGCATCGGTGACCACGTTGTTGAGCGCCTCGTTGCGGATGTTATCGAGGAATTTCTTGAAGCTGTTGCCGCCCTTCCAGCCGTGGGTCGTGGGGAACCACCCGAAGAACGCCTTGCGCAGCTCCGGAGTCCACCCGGCCTTGGCTTCGCGCAGGGAGTAAACGTAGGAGATGGCCTGGCGGTTCGGGCGGCTGCTGTGGATGGCGTTGACGGCGTTGGCGTAGCCGGTGTTGCGTGCGAGCAATTCGTCGGTGGCCATGGTGTTGTCTGAATCCTTCGCGGTGGCGAGCATCGGCACGGCCTTGGCCGGGAGGGTGGGGGAGCCGGAGTCGCTCCGGAGAACTAGGGAAGTATCGATACCATGAGAAAAGCAATTCTAACAGCGGTGCTGCTGTGCGCCATCACCGTCGCGACGCCCGCCTCGGCGGACGTAATCT
>CAYQBV010000501.1:0-2747 GCA_964415705.1 uncultured Chthoniobacter sp.
CAACCCCGTGGATTACGCCCGCAGCGTGCGCTGTCCCACGCTGCTCCTCCAGGGCGGGCAGGATCAACACGTGGGCCTCGACCGCGCCCGCCGCATCGCCACGGCGCTCGGAGAAAACGGGACGTTCCAAGTTTTCCCCAACGCCGGCCATGCCTACCTCGTCGTCCACGCCGCCGACGCCTGGCGCGCGAGCGTGCGGAGTTTTCTCCAGCGACTCTAAACAGCCTGTTGACGGTCTTCAGTGTTGTAAATACTTTGTGCCGCCTTCAGACCCGCCACAAATGAGCCCTCCCCGCCATCTCGTTTGGACAATTCTCGCCGCTTCCTCGTCTCGGCGGAGCACCACTCTCGCGCGGGGCAGTTGCCGGACTGGTTTCAGTCTCGTGGAGGTGGTGCTGGCCATCGGAGTGGTCGCGTTCGCGTTTATCGCCATCTTCGGGATGCTCCCCACCGGCCTGGGGATCTCGCGGCAGGCGATGGATGCGTCCGTGGGTTCGCAAATCGCCCAGCGGGTGATCCATGACGCGCAGCAGTCGGATTTTGCCGAACTCCTGAAAGACGCGGACGGAAAGACGATCACCGGGACCAATCAGACCGGGCGGAAAGCGGAGCGCTACTTCGATGACCAAGGTGGGGAACTGCCGGCGGCCAGCAAGAGCCGCGCGATCTATCATGTGAATACGCGCATCACTCCCGCCACGGCGATGCCGAAAACTGGCACCGCCCATGGCGACAATGTGCATCTCGCGGTCATTGCCGTGCAGGTGGCGAACAACCCCGGAAATCGCGAGTTGGCCCTCGCGCTTGATGCCTCCGACGCGCAGGAAAAACCGCTGCGCAATCTGTGGACCGGGGCCTATGCCGCCGAACGGGGGAAGACCAATGCGGTCCTTTGCCTCACCTTTCCGGCGCTCGTCGCCCGCAACAAATGAAGATTCCCCAACGTGATGTTCGTGGACCGACGGCTTTCACCCTCGTGGAGCTAATGGTTTCCGTAGTGATCGTGATGCTTCTGATGCTGCTCCTGCTGACGATCACGGATGCCACCCGGAAAACCTGGATCACCACCACGGCCCGGGCGGAACAGTTTCGCGGAGCCCGGGCCGGCTTCGAGTCCATGACCCGCCGTCTCAGCCAAGCCACGCTCAACACTTACTGGGATTACTTCGACGCCAGTGGCGCCGCGCGCACGCCGGAGAACGCGGCCACCTTTGTGCCGACGCGTTACGCACGGCAGTCGGAGTTGCGGTTTATCAGCGGACGCGCGGCGTCCCTCAATCTTCCGAGCACATGTCCGACCCATGCCGTCTTTTTTCAGGCTCCGCTCGGCTTTGTGGCTGATCGGACAAACTATTCACGGATGGAGAACCTCCTTAATACTTGGGGTTATTTTATCCAGTTTGGCGATGACTCCCTCTTGCGCCCCACTTTCGTGACGAAGACGCTCGCGCCCTACCGCTCGCGCTTTCGGCTCATGGAATTGATGGAGCCTTCGGAAACGATGACGCTGTATGTCGATGAAGCGAACACCCCGGGCGGGAGTTCCGCCTACGTTCTGAAGGATTGGTTTACGAAGCCTTTCCGCGCCACACCGCAGCCCGCCCGTGTGCTCGCAGAAAATATCGTCGCCCTGGTGCTGCTGCCCAAGCTGACCCCGAGCGACCAGGCGGCAGGGAAATACAACGATGGGTCGCTCGCCCCGGGCTACTTATACGACTCCACGACCACCGGAGAGTCCAAAACCGGCAAGCTTGACGCGAATCTTAACACCAAGAACCAACTGCCACCTGTCATCCAGGTCACGATGGTCGCCGTGGAAGAGACTTCCTTCAGCCGATTCCAAAAAGCCGCCACGACCATGCCGGCGCTGGGTTTGTCATCACTTTTCACCACGGTGGGGGACACGGCCGATCCTGCCAAGGCGGGCTACGCCAAGGATCTGCAAACCCTGCAAACAAACCTCGTCACGAGCAAGCCGCCGCTAACTTACCGGGTGTTCAGCACCAATGTCAGTATCAAGGGAGCCAAGTGGAGCCGCGAGCAAGCCAACTGACCTCGCCATGAGGGTTTACCCAACGATGACAAGACGCCAGACCAGCCGCGGCATTGCGCTGGTCGTCGTCCTCGCCTTCCTCGTCCTCATCTCGGTGCTGATCGTCGCCTTTCTGACCAGCGTCTCCACAGAGCTGACCTCTTCGAAAAGTTTCGCTTCCGGCACCAATGCCCGGCAGTTGGCGGATTCCGCGGTGCAAACAGTAATGGGGCAAATTCGTGATGCTACCACCAAGGATCCCAAGCAGGCCTGGGCCTCCCAGCCGGGAATGATTCGGACCTATGACAGTACCGGAGATCCGGTCAGTTACTACAAGCTCTATTCCTCGGAGAACATGATTCTGACGAAGGCGCAGATCCAGGACTTCACCCCGGAAAGTGATGTAAATCCGGCTTGGAACACCAAGCCCGGACTCTTTACCGATCTGAATACTCCGGTCCTCGTGTCTGATACCAATGACGCCGCGACTGCATACCCGGTGTTCCCGATCATTGATCCCAGAGCGGCCGGGACGGGCAAGAACTCGCCGGTCGAGGGTTTCAGTTATACGGAAAAAATCGCGGCCGGGAATGTCGCTGGCGTGGTCAAGGTCGGCACGAACACCGATAAGGCGGCCCGTCTGCCCATGCCGGTCAAATGGCTCTACGTCCTCAAGGATGGCACGCTCACGGCACCGACCGACTACGATACCAGC
>CAYQBV010000502.1:0-2744 GCA_964415705.1 uncultured Chthoniobacter sp.
ATCAATTTCCAGAGCGCCGTCAACAACGGCGACGAAACGCCGAGCGCCCCGGAAATCCCATTCGCCGCGCTTTTCATCCAGAACCGGTTTGATCTCACCGGCTTCACCGGCGGCACGCCATCGGACCTCGACAGCATCGCCACCACCGACCTCGCCGTGGGTACGACGATCGAGATGGTCGCAGCCGCCGAGGACATAGCCAGCCAGTGGCGCCTCACGGCCGGGAGCGACGCCGAGAACGAGGCTGGCGGCATCGTGCGGCCCGACGACTACGCGTCCGCGACCAACGAAAAGGTCTGGACGCGCATCATGTAGGCCAGACCGCAAATTGACGCCGCACCACAGGCATGGACATCGACAAAGCCATCTCCGCCGTGGATCACGCGGCCCATCAAGACGACCGCTGGATGTTCGTCGCCCTGCTCGTCGTCGGTCTGGTGACCATCTACTTTCTCGCGCGCTATTTCATGGGCGAGATCGCCGAGCTGCAGCGCGAAATCGTCGCCGTGCGCACCGAGTTCGAGACCCATCTGCGCACCGCCAATGCCGACATGGTAGCCGCGCTCACCAAAAGCACCGAGGTCATCGCGCACAACTCGGCGATCATCGAGCAGATCCAGCGGAAGCTGATGGCGTGAGCAGGCCCATCGCTTCGACGTTAATGCCACGCTCTCAACCCACGCAGCGGCACTGAACCATTTCGCGCAACTCGAAGCTGATATTTGTCGTCACGATGGGTGTGCTAGACGAACGGGTGTTCATCCGCCGGGTGGTTCGCAGTGCCGGCAGCCGCGCCCTGCTTTCAATAATTAAGTAAAGAAAAGTTTCGCTCCAGGGCGTTTTAAGCTAGGAAAAGTTTCATCCGCCGCCTTTGCGGCCCGCTTATGGCCGAAAAATTTCAGCTCACAGACGAGGTCATCGTCTCCTCCAAGGAGACGAGCGTCGGCGTGCATCGAGCGGTCGCGGCGGGGGCGCTGCGGAAGCTGGCCTCGCGCCTCTATACGAGCAATCTGCGCGATGCGCCAGAGGCGATCATCCAGCGCAATGCCTGGCGGATCATCGCCGGCTTCTATCCCGGCGCGCTCATCGCGGATCGCACGGCCCTGGAAAATCGACCGGCCAGCGATGGCTCCGTTTTCGTGGTCCATGCAAAGACCGCAGAGCTGGAATTGCCCGGCCTCCGCATCCGCCCGCGCCGAGGACCGGAACCGCTCGAAAGCGACCGCCCGTTTTTGCACGGACTGCGGATCGCCTCGCCCGCGCGGGCTTGCCTGGAAAATCTGCGTCCCTCGCGCTCGCGCGGTGGGGCGGTGGCGCGCACGTTGTCCGAGGATGAACTCGTCGCGTATCTCGACGCCTCGCTGCGCGCGAGCGGCGACGACGCGCTCAACCGCCTCCGCGACACCGCGCGCCAGCTCGCCCCCACGCTCGGGCTGACCGATGAGGCCCAGCATTTCGACACGCTGGTCGGGACACTGCTCGGCACGCGCAAGGCCAAGCTCGGCTCGCATTTGGGTGCCTCTTACCTGGAGGGCGCTCCGTATGACGTGGAGCGCATGGCGCTGTTCGAGTCGCTCCGCCAGGCGCTCGCCGTCGCGCCCCCGGCGCACCTGCCGGCGAAGCCCACCGATGGCGTCGCGCTCCCGTTCTTCGAGGCGTATTTCTCCAACTACATTGAAGGCACCGAGTTCGCCGTCGATGAAGCCGAAGACATCATCTTTCACCACAAGCTGCCCGCCGGTCGTCCGCAGGACGCGCACGACATCCTCGGCACCTTCGAGGTCGTGCGCAGCGACGCCGAGATGACCCGCGTGGCCGCCACGCCGGAGGAGTTCATCCAGTTTTTGTGTGAAAGGCACGCGCACATGATGGCGGGCCGGCCCGAGAAAGCTCCCGGCGTCTTCAAGACCGACATCAACCGCGCGGGCAGCAGCATCTTCGTCCATCCCCGCCACGTCCGCGGGACGCTCAGCGAAGGCTTCGCGATGTGCCGCACGCTCCCCTCGGCGTTCACCCGCGCGGTGTTCATGATGTTTCTCGTGTCGGAGGTCCATCCCTTCGCCGACGGCAATGGCCGCTGCGCGCGAGTGATGATGAATGCGGAACTCGTCATCGCCGGCGAGCAGCGGATCATCATTCCCACCGTCTTCCGCACCGAATACCTGTCGGCGCTCAAAGCGATCACCCACAACCAGCGCCCCGAGCCGATCCTTAGCGTGCTCGACTACGCCCACCGCTACACGCACCAGACCGACTTCGCCTCGCTCGAAACCGCGCGCGCGCAACTCACCGCCACGAACGCCTTCGAGCCACCGGCGGACGCGATGGGCGCGGGCGCCAAGCTGCTCCTGCCCGCCTCGCTGCCGCGTTAGCTCGCGACGAAGCGGCCATCCGCGAGCGCGCGGGCCTGGCCGAGGCTGGCGAGCGTTTCGAGCAGGTCGGAAATGTGGTCGGCCTTGGCGCTTTTGAAGGTCGCCGCGAGCATCGCGGCATCGGCGGGCGCGGCGCAGGCCGCGAGCGCCGTGCGGACGACGAGAGCTTGTCCGGCGAAGGATTTCGGCCACGCGAGTTTGCCCGCGGGCTTCGCGGCGGCGGGCACATTCGTCCCCTCGGTCCCATCCATCCCATCTCCGGCGAGCGTCGTTTGGGTCGCGGTGCTCGTTGGGTTTTGGAAAGCGGGGCGGAGGTGGCGGATGGTGCCGGCGCGTTCTTCGGCGGCGCGTTGGGCGTTGAGGGCGCAGAGG
>CAYQBV010000503.1:0-2721 GCA_964415705.1 uncultured Chthoniobacter sp.
AGTCGAAGGCGTCGAGCAGCGGGTCTTTGCCGCTGTTGACGTTCATCCGATAGACAGTGCGGCGGTTGGATACCGCGCCGGCCTTGCCGCTCTCGTAGGAGGTTCCTTTGAAACTCGGGCCGCCCATTTTCAGGTCGATCTGCCCGCTGACAAAAAGCATCGCATCGCGCACGGCCTCGGCCTCGAGCCGGCGGGGCGGGTAGCGCCAGAGGAGGGTGTTGTCGGCGTCGAGGGCGGCGGCTTTTTCGCTGCTGGCGGACGACTGCCGGTAGGTCGCCGAATTCAAAATGAGCCGGTGCAGCGCCTTCACGCTCCAGCCGCTCGCGATGAATTTCCCCGCGAGCCAGTCGAGCAGTTCGGGATGGGTCGGCGGCGCGCCGCTGGCTCCGAAATCGTTCGGCGTCGCCACGAGGCCCTGGCCGAAATGCAGTTGCCACACGCGGTTGACCATGACGCGCGCGGGCAGCGGATTGCGCGCGTCGGCGAGCCAGTCGGCAAATTTCAGCCGCCGCTGCGCCTCGGGCGCGTCGGCGGGAAGTCCGAAGTCGGATTCGAGCTGGAAGACCGCGCTGAGCGCGCCGGGCGCGACGACCTCGGCCGGCGAGTGGACATCGCCGCGGACGAGGCGCTTCGTCGGCGCTGGTTGGATTCGCGTGCCGACGTAGGAAGTCTCGCCGCGCGGCGGGGTGACGGGCGCGATGGCCTTCAGCGCGGCGCGGGCTTTTTCCAATCCGGCCAGCGCGGCCTCACGGGCGGAACGCTGCTCCGCGGGGAGCGCGGCGAGAATTTCCGCCTGCGAGACAGACGCCCCGTCGGCGCGAAACGACGCCATGATCTCCGCCGGGCCCAAGGCGCGGTCGTAGAGCGCCGCCTGCCGGATTTCCCCGGTGAGGAAGCCCCCGCTCGCGCCCGTGTGCCGGAGGCCGAGAAGCACGTGTCCATCGCCCGCCTTGTAGGTCGCGAGCGATTGCGCCCGGTAGGGTTTGCCGGCGGGTTCGCCGTTGCGAAAAAAGGAGATGGTCCGGTCCGCGCCATAGACGATGGCCACATGCACGAAGACGCCGCGCGAGGCGTTCTCCGCGGGGATTTCGAGATCCTGCGTGCGCGCAAAGGACGCGCTCCCCGCCATCCATTTTTTCGGCTGCCGCTCGCCGAAAACGATCGCATCGAAGTCGCCTCGATGGCTCTCGATGGAGATGACGCCGCCTCCGCCCTGCTCCAGCGTCTCCAGCGCAACCCACGCCTCCAGCGTTCTTGCGGCGATGTCCTTCGGCAGCGGCTCGGTTTTGAAAAAGGCGCCCGGCTTCCCCAGCTTCAGCCGGCCATTCACCATCTCGGCGCCGCCGTGCAACGTCCCCGGCATCACGGCCGCCTTCGCACCATCGAAAGTCCAGCGCGCGAACGCCGCCGGCCCCGGTGCCGGCGCGGTCGCCGGACGTCTGGCGGAAGCCGCCTTCGCACCCGCGGCCTCGATCTCCGCCACTTGCTTTTCAGCCGCGGCGATCTCCTTTTCCAACTCCTCCCTCCGACCCTTCGGCTGCCTCGGTGCGTCCGCCACGGTGAACGTCCGCTCGCCATGTTTCACGCCCGCGAAGACGGCTTTCATGCGGTAGTAATCCTCGTGCGGAATCGGGTCGAATTTGTGCGTGTGGCAACGCGCGCAATTGACCGTCAGCCCGAGAAACGACTGCCCGACCACGCCGAGCAAATCCTCGAGTTCGTCCTCGCGGGTGATCATCTTCTGCGTGGCGTTGGCCTGCGCGTTTCCCGCCTCATCCCACGGGCCACAGACCAGCAGGCTCGGCGCGATCATGCCGTCCGTCGTCACCGGCTCCAGCACATCGCCGGCGACCTGCTCGCGCATGAAGAGATCATACGGCTTGTCGTCATTGAAACTCCGGATCACGTAATCGCGGTAGGGCCACGCATTCCCGCGCAGCTTGTCGTATTCAAAACCCTGGCTCTCCGTGTAGCGCGCCACGTCCAGCCAATGCCGACCCCAGCGTTCGCCGTAGCGGGGGCTGGCGAGGAGCCTGTCCACGAGCGCGCGATAGGACGGATGGGACTCATGGGGCTGATGCGTCCCATTTGTCCCATACGACTCGGCAAATGCCTCGACCTCCTCCGGCGTCGGCGGCAGGCCGGTGAGGTCGAAAGTGACGCGCCGGATCAGCGTGCGCGGGTCCGCCGCCGGCGAAAGCGCCAGGCCTTTCGCCGCGAGCTTTGCGGAAACGAAAGCATCGACGTACGTAGTCCCGCCTTTAGGCGGAACGAACGCCCCGCTGGAGATGCCGCCAGCCTGATTCGGAGCGCTGTCACCACTGCCGCCGCTGGTTCCGCCTGAAGGCGGGACTACGTGCTTCAACGGCTGCAACGACCAATGCGCGCTGCGCACCCGCGCCACTTTCCCGTCGCCCGGCCAGCTCACACCCTGATCGATCCACGCGCGCAACAGCCCGATCTGCGCCGCCGTCAGCCGCTCGCCCTTGTCCTTCGGCGGCATCACCGTGTCCGCCTCCAGCCCCGCCACCAGATGGATGAGTCGGCTCTCCGCGCTCTTCCCCGGCTCGATCACCTTCCCGTCGTCGCCGCCCTGCATCGCCGGTGCCTTCGCATCGAGCCGCAGACCGCCCTTCTGCTTCTCCGGCCCGTGGCATTTCACGCAGCGATCCGCGAGCAGCGGCTGGATGTCGCGCGCAAAATCCACCGTCGCGCTGGCGG
>CAYQBV010000504.1:0-2720 GCA_964415705.1 uncultured Chthoniobacter sp.
TTCGCGATGTGGCCCGGCTCGAGCGTGAGCGGGCTTTACTTCGCGCACCCGGAGTCGCGCTACTTTGGCCTCGGGAAAATCGACCGCGACCAGGTCCTCGACTACGCGCCGCGCAAGGGGATGACCGTCGGGGAAGTCGAGCGCTGGCTCGGGCCGAATCTGAACTACGATCCCGCGCCCGCGACCGGGGCGGCCTAAGTTTTTCCCACTCGCCGGGAATATCCACGCACTCCGCCGTCGTCGCGGCGTGCTTCTTTCCACTCCATGAACTTTTCGCGCCTCCTGCTTTCCGTCTGGCTCCTCCCGTCGGCCCTGCTCGCGCAGACGGTGCTGGTGAAACCGTATGTCCAGCCGGGCAACGGCACCGTGCTGGCGGGCGCGGATGTGAAGGTGATCGCGTGGCTGACGGATCAGACGCCGGGAAATTTCACCGTCGAGTATGCGGTCGAGGGCGGGGCGCTGAAGACGGCGGCGCCGGAGCGCGTGGCGCTGGATTTTCAGGTGGCAAAATCCGCCGCGGTCAAGGCCACGCCGGCGCCGGCAGCCGCAGCCACCGCGTCGGGGAGCAGTATTCCCGTGACGCTGGAGGAGGTGACGAAGGACATCATCAAGGCGCTGGCGCCGCCGCTTTCGCCGAAGGAGCAGCGGTATTTCAAATACGCGGCGACGCTGACGGAGCTGCCGTTCGACAGCGAGGTGGCGTATCGCGTGCGGCTCGGCGGGACGGTGGTGCGCGAGGGGAAATTCCGCACGCGCGCGAGCGCCGGGAAGACGGTCCGGTTTGTGATGGTCGGCGACCTCGCGCAGGGCAAGGCGGAGCAGAACGCGATCGCGTTTCAAATCTCAAAGGCCGCGCCCGAGTTCCTCGTGGCGCTGGGCGACATCGTCTATTCGGCGGGCCGCGTGAGCGAGTACCTGCATCACTTTTGGACGACCTACAACGATCCGCCCGCGACCAGCGCGAAGACCGGCGCGCCGCTGATGGCGTCGATCCCGTTTTACCCCGTGATCGGCAACCACGACGCGGACACGCTGCGGCTCCCGGAGACGCGCGACGCTTACGGGGCGTTCTACTTTTTCCACGGACCGCAGAACGGCCCCGGCCTCGGCCCGTGGAATACGCCGCTGGGCAAGGATGCGAAAGTCGCGGCGGCTTTTCGCGCGGCGGTGGGCGCGAGCTACCCGGCGCTGTGCGTGTATTCGTTCGACTACGGCCCGGCGCATTTCGTGATGCTCGACACGAACAGCTACAACACCGCGAGCTTCCTGCAGCTCGTGCCGTGGCTGGAGCAGGATCTGCGGGCGTCGCGGCAGCCGTGGAAAATCGTGTGCTTTCACGCGCCCGCGTTTCACACCTCGCCGCAGCATTACGCGGAGCAGAAAATGCGGCTGCTGGAACCGGTCTTCGCGGCGGGTGGCGTGGACATGGTCTTCGCCGGACACGTCCACAACTACCAGCGCTCGAAGCCGCTGCGCTTCACGCCGAACCCGGCGGGGCGCGACGCGCGCGGGCGCGTGAACGGCGACTTCGTGTTCGACGAGGAGTTCGACGGCGCGACGAGAACCGAGCCGCGCGGGATCATCCACGTCGTCTCCGGCGGTGGCGGCGCGCAGCTTTACAACGCCAAGGACTACGACAAAACGGTGGCGCAACTCGCGAAGGACAACCCCGGCAACTACGTGCCGCTGACCGCGAAGTATATCGCGGACAAGCACTCGTTTTCACTCATCGAGCTGAGCCCGGCGGAACTCGTGCTGAAGCAGATCAGCATCGACGGCGTGGAGATCGACCGGGTGCGGATCACGAAGGGCGCGGCGGCCAAGTAGCTGGGGCTGCGGCCCCAACAGACGCCGGGCGCTGCCCGAACGGCGCACGATCTGCTTTTTCGACGGAGCAATGAATCCACTCCCATGAAGCCGTGGCTGCGCCGGGCGATCTTCGCAGTGCTGGCGGGCGCGGCCGGCTACTGGCTTTGGCCGCAGAGCGCGCTGCGGCACCCGCCGGGGGTGCTGATCGCCGCGGAGCCCGTGCAGCGCTTGATCGCCGCGCAGCCGCTCGGCGACGTCCACGGTTTCCAACTCACCGCCGTGGCCACCTACGTCATCCAGGCGCGCGTGCTCCGCACGAAGCGCTACTGGGCCGACGGCGCGGATCTCGTGCCCTACGACGTGGCGCTCGGCTGGGGGCCGATGTCCGATCAGGCGGTGCTCGACCGGCTCGACGTCTCGCAGGGCAACCGCTTCTTTTTTTACGAGTGGCAAAATGAGCCGCCGATTCCGGAAAGGGAGATCGCCTGTCATGCGGCGAACCATCACGTCATCGCCGCCAACCCGCAGGTTGCCGGAGTCATTCGCAAACTGCGCGCCGGGCAGGTGGTCAAGCTGCGCGGCTACCTCGTCAATGCGACCAAGCCGGATGGCTTCCGCTGGCCGACTTCGCTGACGCGGACCGACACCGGCAATGGCGCGTGCGAGCTATTTTACGTCGAGGCCGCGGAGGCCGGGAACGACGTGATTTAGGCTCGCGCCACCTGCCGCACACCGCCACATCATCGCGGCATGCCTCTCGCACCCTGCCGCCAATGCGCCGAACCCGTGGACGCGCGGCTGGCCTTTTGCCCGCATTGCGACGCGCCGCGACCGGGACTGACTGAGTGGCACGGCGAGGGTTATGAGTGGCGCACGGAAATGCTGTGGATGGGTTCGCCGGTGGTGCATGT
>CAYQBV010000505.1:0-2711 GCA_964415705.1 uncultured Chthoniobacter sp.
GCACTGTTCACCAGACCGCCTCCGCCCGCGAATAGTTGGAGGTCCTTCGACTGCGCTCCCGCCCGCCTGTGCCCGCCGGGAACTCGGCTCAGGATGACGGCTGGAGGATGGCGCGCTATGCGCGGAGGAGGGTCTTCGCGTGGGCGAGGGCGGAGGCGGTTTGGCCGCCGAGCATGCGGGCGATTTCCTCGATGCGGGCTTTGCCTTCGACCTTCTGGAGCTGCGAGACGGTGCGGTCGTGGGCGTAGTCTTTGGTGACGACAAATTGCGTGTCGGCGAGCGCGGCGACTTGCGGGAGATGGCTGATGCAGAGCACTTGGTGCGCGGCGGCGAGCGACTTCATTTTCGCGCCGACGGCGTGCGCGATCTCGCCGCCGACGTTGGCGTCGATCTCGTCGAAGACGAGGAGCGAGATGGTGTCCTGCGCGGCGAGCGAGGATTTTACCGCGAGCATGACGCGGGAGATTTCGCCGCTGGAGGCGATGGCTTTGAGCGGCTTGGGCGGCTCGCCGGGGTTGGGCGCGAAAAGAAACGCGACGCCTTCGAGGCCGTGCGCGCCGGGCTTTTCCAGTGCGGTCAGCGCGGCGGCGAACTCGGATTTTTTGAAGCCGAGGTCGCGGAGGTGCGCGGTGACGCTCGTCGCGAGTTTCGGCGCGGCGGTCTTGCGTTTCGCGCCGAGTTTCGCGCCGGCGTCGAACAGGGCTTTGCGGGCGGCGGCGATCTCGCCTTCGAGCCGCGCGAGTTCTTCGCCGCGCGACTCGATTTTGCGCAGCCGTGCCGCCGCAGCTTCGCCGAACGCGATGACCTCCGCGACGCTGCCGCCGTATTTGCGCTTGAGCGTTTCGAGCAGCGTCACGCGCTCTTCCATCTGCGCGAGCCGCGCGGGGTCGAGGTCCATTTCCTCGGCGTAGTCCTGGAGCGCGCGCGCGAGGTCGTCGAGTTCGGTGGTCGCGCGGAGATGCGACTCGGTGAAGCGCGCCGCCGCCGGATCGACGCGCTCGAGTTCGCGCACCAACCGCCCGATTTCCATGAGCCGCCCGAGCACCGCGTCGTCGGCCTCGCTGAGGCGGCCGATGATCTGCGTGGAAAGCTCCAGCAGCCGCCGGCTGTTCGACGCCACGCCGTAGCGCGCGAGCAGTTCCTCCTCCTCGTCGGCGCGAAGCTGCGCGGCCTCGATTTCGTGGACCTGGTGCCGGAGCAGATCGACCTCGCGTTCCAGCGCGGCCTCGCTCGTCGAGAGCGCGGTGTGCTCGGCGGACACGGCGTTGAGCTTGGCAAAATGCTCCTCGTATTTCGCGCGCAGCGCGTCGGCCCCGGCGAAGGCGTCGAGCAGTTCGAGCTGCTTCGCGTCGGAGAGCAGCGACTGGTGATCGTGCGGGCCGTGGAGGTCCACGAGGCCGTCGCCGAGCAGCTTGAGCACGGCGAGTGTGGTCGGGCTGCCATTGATGAACTGGCGATTCGTGCCGGCGGTGGAAAAGACGCGCTTCAAGATGAGCTGCGCGTCCTCGCACGGCTCCACCCCTTGTTCTTCGAGCCGCGCGTTGAGGGGCGCGTCGTCTTTCAACGCGAAGACCGCCTCGACCGTGCAGCTCTCTGCGCCGGTGCGGATGAGCGATTTGTCCGCGCGCTCGCCGAGGATGAGCTGGAGCGCGCCGACGATGATGGACTTGCCGGAACCGGTCTCGCCCGTGACCGCCGTGAAACCCGGCGCAAGCGTCCACGCGAGTTCCTCGACGAGCGCGAGATTGCGGATGCGGAGCGAAGTGAGGGTGGCGGGCACGGTGGGATTATGGAAATCCGCGCGCGCATTTCAATCCGCGCGGCGGCAAAACGCGCGTGGCTCGTCCTCGCAGCGGCGCTGGGGCAAGCGGGACGGATGCGATACGGCAGGCGAAGACGCCTGCGCTACGGGATCCTTCGACTCGCTCAGGAGGACTCGCTGCGGGAGGGTTTAGACGCTCTCGGGCTCAGCCTTCAGCGGCACCTCGAGCTGCTGGAGCACCTCGAAAATGTGGCGGATGAGCCCTTTGAAATGCTGCTGTATGACGAGGTCGTTCGACTCTTTTTCCAGGGCGAGGAAATCGGCGTAGTCCTCCTGGAGCTTGAGCGCGAGCAGGGTGCGGAGCTGCGCGCCGGTGTCGGTGACGGGCTCGCCGGACATCGCGCCGGTGCTGGTGGCGAGATCCTCGCTGTGCTGCGTGAGTTCGGTGATCTGAGATTGCAGTTCGGCGTTGCGGGCTTCGAGCTGCAGGTTGAGCCGCGCGAGTTCGTCGGGCGTCGGCGCGCCTTCGATGATCGGGCCGGCCTTTTCCGCCCGGCGCGGACGCTCTTCACGCGGCCGGGCCTTCGCGGCGGCGAGTTCGCTGCGCAGCGTCTGCACGTGCTGCTCGATCTGGCGCAGTGTGGTGGCGAGGTCGAAACGTCCGCCGCTGCTGCCGCTGCCGCTGCCGCCGTTACGCGGTTCGTAAACTGGACGCTCTCGCGGCGCGTCGCGCCGCGGCTCCGCTTCCGCGCCCGGCCTCTGCGGGCGCGGCACATAGACGGGGCGTTCTTTCTTCGGTTGCCGTGGTTCGTCGGAGTCGCCGGCTTCGCCATGCTCGCGCTCGTCGTCGTCGTCGTCACCCCGCTCGGCTTTTTCGGCAGCGCCGACCGCCTGATCCTCCACAGCGTTCTCGGCGTCTTGCTCCCGGCCTTCGGGCTCCGCGCCCACC
>CAYQBV010000506.1:0-2707 GCA_964415705.1 uncultured Chthoniobacter sp.
GGATGGGGTTGCGGGCATTGCTGGAGCCGATGAGGCCGACGACGGCGACGAAGGACGGGGTGATGGGGTAGGAGACGTAGGCGAGGCCGGAGACTTGGAATGAGTCGGCGCCGATTTCGTCCTCGAAATTCAGACTGGGGACGACTTCGAGGAAAATGCCAGGCTTGTCTTTGACGAAATATTCGAGGGCGAGGCGGGCCCCGATGCTTTGTAAATGGGCTGGGAGCGGAAGATCGCCGGTCTGCCCGAAATCAAAACGCTTGGAGGTGGCTCCGAATCGCAGAAACCAGCCGCTGTCGGGCTGCGCGGGCCAGGCATTGCCGAGGCGGATGCGGTAGAATGCCTCGAAAGCGGTTCCGAAGGTGTCGCCGTCGGCCTCGGTGGAGCCGTCGAAACTGCCGCTCCCGACGTAATTGGAGACGAGCGAGAACTCGGCGTGCGAAGGTTGCGGTGCGGGCGTGACGAACATCTCCGTCTGCGGTGCTCCGCCATACGCGGCGGTCGCAACGGCGAGGGCGGCGAAAGCGGTGAGCCGGTGGGAGCTGGGTGATCGGTGAGTGAGTTTGGATATCATGGGAGTGACCCTTACGTCGCAGTTGGGGCGGATGGTTGCCAGCGAAAGCGGCGCAGCCGCACCGCACTCCAAAACGCCCGCGCAGGGCGGAGCGGAAAGTAGCTTGGACTTTAGTCCAAATGGGCGCGGACTTTGGACTAAAGTCCAAGCTACTTTCCTGCGCTACGCGCTGAGGAGCAACTGCAGGACGTACGGCAGGATGCCGCCGTGGCGGACGTAGTCCACCTCGATGGCGGTGTCGATGCGGCAGCGGACGGTCTGCTCGGTGCGGTGCCGTCGGCGCGGTGGATGACGAGGGTCACGTCGCTCATCGGCTTGAGGTCGTCGCTCAGGCCGAGCACGTCGAAGGTCTCGGTGCCGTCGAGTTCCACCCTCGTGCCCAAACTCCGTTTGGGCACGCCCGTGTCTCCGCAACTCTGTTGCCCCGTGAGCGAGTCCACGCACGCCCCGCGTTCCACCGCCGAAACAGAGTTTCGCCCGCCGTGGCGTTATGAGGCACGCTGTCCGCCGTCGGACAAATACTCGCCGACCCCGCGCTCCAGCTTGGCGAGGTCCGCCATCGAAAGCAGACCGACCGTATCCATGAGCCGGGACTTTGCCGCCTGCCGCAGTCCGGGCACGATGGCAAAGCTCGGCTTCTTTCCGCCCGCGGCGACCTTGATGCGCAGGGGCCAGATTTCCCCAGGCTGCGTGGAAAGCGGGACCAGCACGACGGTATCGAGCCGGGCGTTGAGGGTGCTGTTGGAGAGGATGACGGCGGGGCGCACCTTGCCCATCTCCGGCGGATGGGCATCGCTCAAATTCACCCAAACCACGGTACCGCGTTTCATCCCCGCCGGCGTTTCGCGCCGGGTGCCTCGGCGAGCGGCGCGTCTTCCCAGGCGGCGAGCCACGCGGCTTCGTTCCGGTGGGCGGCGAGCAGGGCGTGATAAGCCTCGGCAGCCTCCTCCAGCGCCCGCCGCTTTTCCTCGCAGGCCACCAGTTCGCGGACAAACGCGGTGAGCGTCAGTGCCCGCGGCTTCATCCGGCGGAGGGAGGAGTGCAGCTTGGGATCGAGTTTGATCGTAGTGGCGTGCATCTGCGGGCAGAGTATAAATCGGTCGCTCATTGTCAACCTGGCAGCCACTGGAGCAAATGCGCGTCGAGAGTGGTGCGGTCGCGAGCGGAGCGGCGGGCCACGATTTTCAAGACGAGCGAAGATTCCACGGTGGCAAGCCGGGCTTTGACTCGGCTCGGGACATTGAGTCCAGAGGCGCGCCATACTGCGAGGGGGGGAATGCGGTGCCGGCGAGCTGCGAAGTGAGCGGGACGACGAAAAGTTCGCCGGGATAACTGCCGAAGGCGCAGGCGGGGCGCTTTCGGGAAAAGTTAGAGGTCCTTCGACTGCGCTGCGCAAAGCCTTCGCTCCGCGGCCCATGAACCTGCCATTTTCACGGGCACGGTCGGGGCGCGGGAAGGTCAAGGAGCGGCGACATTCCTGTCGACGTTCTTCGGCGCGCGCAGCGCCCAATTTCCCCGGTGGGCGCACGGCACACCGCCGCCTGGCCGAATGTGTGTGCGCCTCCGGCGCAGCCGGTGGTCGGCGACAGGAATGTCGCCGCTCCTTGGCCGCCCGCCGATTCATCGCGCACCAATTATCTCGCCCGCGTGTTTGGGTCCTCAGGATGACGGGCTGCTTTTTGCGCTACGCTCTGAGGAGCTGCCGCAGCACGTAGGGCAGGATGCCGCCGTGGCGGACGTAGTCCACCTCGATGGCGGTGTCGATGCGGCAGCGGACGGTCTGCTCGGTGCGGTGCCGTCGGCGCGGTGGATGACGAGGGTCACGTCGCTCATCGGCTTGAGGTCGTCGCTCAGGCCGAGCACGTCGAAGGTCTCGGTGCCGTCGAGCTTCAGCGTGGCGGCGTTGACGCCTTCGGGGAATTGCAGCGGGACGAGGCCCATGCCGCAGAGGTTGCTGCGGTGGATGCGCTCGAAGCTCTGCGCGATGACCGCCTTCACTCCGAGGAGCGCGGTGCCTTTCGCCGCCCAGTCGCGCGAGGAGCCGGTGCCGTATTCCTGGCCGGCGACGATGATCAGCGGGACGCCGGAGCTTTGGTATTTGATCGCCGCGTCGTAGATCGGCATCTGCTCGCC
>CAYQBV010000507.1:0-2706 GCA_964415705.1 uncultured Chthoniobacter sp.
CAGGGTTGCTGGATGCCGAGGAGATCGTGGGTCGGCTGAACCGGAAGCTGACGGGGTGGGCGAATTACTTCTGCCTGGGGCCCGTCAGTCCGGCGTATCACATATTGGACGAACACGTTCGAGAACGGCTGCGCCGGTGGTTGTGCAAGAAACACAAAGTTGCGAGCACGGGGTCTTCGCGCTTCCCCGACCAATTCCTCTATGAGAAATTGGGGCTGGTTCGATTGGCGCCTCGCACGCACGACCTACCGTGGGCGAAAGCATGAGTGCTTGTCCGAGAGCCGAGTGCGAGCAAATCGCATGCTCGGTTCGATGAGCGGGATGTGGAAACGGAGCTACGGCGAGGGTACTAGGGCACCGCCAGACGAAAGGGGCGGAAACAGACAACCCGGACCTACGGCCACCGCGCCACATCTCGACTCTACACGCACCACATTTGGACTAACACTGGGCCCGCAGTCGCGGTGTGCACTGGCTACGCCGACATCCGCAATGAGTAGCCCGGCCACCAGGGGATGGAGACCGGCACATTGAGCAGTCCCGACGCCAAGACGATGGGCAAGTGGGCGCGGCGGTGGAAGTGGACCTGGATCTCGGCGTCGGTGACCAAGACGTCTGCGGGGGTATCGATGAGGTCACGGAAGATGTGACGCGCCTGCGCATCGGCGTAGCCGCGCATGCGACGGGCCAGCAGGCGGTATAGGCCGCTGGCGATGACCAGCAGCGTCATGTCGAAGTCCACCTTCATACCCACCGCCGAAGACAGCGCGTCCATGTGGAAGAAGCGCACGGCGTCGGACAGAGCGTTCTCGATCAGCATGCGCTGGGCGTAGCGCGTGAGCAGCTTGGCGTGAGAGGTATCACGGTCGTTGGTCAGCAGAATAGTCGGCTGCTCGTGGCCCAGGTCGACGACGAAGAGCTGACGCAATTTCGCGCCGGCCAGAACGATTGCCTGCTCGAACACGCGCGGGTTCTTGAACTTGCGCGCGGGCACATCCAGACTGACACGGCGCCAGGCTGAGGGCGGAAGATCCGCCACCTCCTGCAGCAAGGCCGCCGAGCGGCGGCGCAGCGTCATGAACGTGATGCCCATCTGGTCCAGACGCGCCAGATGGGCGTAGGTGGTCAGCCGCGAATCGAAGACCAGGTGCCGAGGCGGCTCGCCGTGCTGGCGCTGCCAGAACTCGATGAAGCGGAAGATCTCCTCGGCCTCCTCGCCCTTGCGCAGATCGGCGTTGGAGTAGCAGAAGGCGCGCCCACTGGCGTCCTGCGCGAGGAAGGCCAGCACGCTGGGCTGGGCGCGGCTGCGGGCGGACACGAAGTGCCGCTGCACCTGGGGATCGTCGCCGTAGTACGGCACCGAATGGAAGTCCAGGTTGAACGAACGCGCATCGAACAGCGCCTCCTCGGTGACGGCGCGGTGCCAGGCCCCCAGCAGCCGCACGCTGCGCTCGCGCTCCACACGCGAGGAGTACTCGCACAGGAAGCTCTTCTTGGGCACCACGTTCAAGCCGCAGAACAGCGCCAGGCCCGGATCGGTGACGAAGGCCATGACGTGGCTCTTGCGCTCGATGGACCACAGCTTGAGCGCCAGCGCGCAGCGCAGGGCGTGCGAGGCAGGGATCATCCTGGAGCCCGGCAGCTTGGCGCGCGAAGCCAGCTCCTCGAGTTGCAGCCGCACCAGATCGGGCAGGAACAGGAACAAGCCCCCGCAGCGCGTGGTGAACCGCGTACCGGGCAGCAACGCGAACTCGCGCACATCGGCCACGGCCTCGGCGATGGGCCCCAGACGATCGAGCCGCTCGTCATCGCCACGCCGGGGCAGTGGCGCGAATCCCTCCTCGCGCAGCACCTCGCGCACGGCGGTGGGACTCAGCGGCGTGCCGTGCTCCTTGAGCGCCTGGCTGATCTCGTAGACCGAATGGTTCTGCTTGCGCAGGGCCACCAGCAGCTCGTGGGCCTTGGACTTGTGCGGCTGGGTGCGAGCGCCGTGAAGGGGCGTGCTGAAGAACTGCGGCGCGGGGTCCCGACGGAACTGGTGGCACAGCACGCGAAACGATCCGGGCGTATAGCCGAAGGCGCGGGCCACCTCATGGGAGGGACGGTCGTCGACGAAGAAGGCGCGCAGGGCCTCGTACTGGCGCTGGCGGGGATGGGCGGGCTCGGCGAAGAATCGCCGGATATCTGTTATGTCTTTAGGTAACCCTAAACCCATGCATGCATTGTGCTATATAAGAGACTGTCAGGTCAACGAAAATTGCGTCGTAACCGACACGGATCGGCGAAAACCAAGGCTCCATGCGGCTGAGCGAGCGATAAGTCCTGAACTGCCCTGGGCAAGCACAAGCACCGACGGCCCCGCGTTGGGGCCGCCAGATGGAGGCGATAGGCGCACCGACCGTTAACGGAAACGGACGCTGGCTACGCCGGCGACGCGAGGCAGGAGGCGCCGCAACCCGCCCGGTGGCGTTACCTCAATGGTGGTGCGTGGAAATCCAGGCTAGTGGCATTGAGCATACCGTCGGCTCGCCGAGCTATGACGATGACGTGTACTCGTTCTTTCAGAACTGCTACCACCTCAAAGATTGGATCAAGAATGACCCCTACTGCGATGCTTGGCCAGATGTGGAAAAATTCATCAACACCAATCGAGATCTTCAGGTTTGTGCCGATCTTTGCAATGGTCTAAAGCATCTACATCTCGCG
>CAYQBV010000508.1:0-2700 GCA_964415705.1 uncultured Chthoniobacter sp.
GGCGGCTGTGGATGGCGTGGGCGGTGCTTTGGGTCAGGGCGGGTGGTGGGGGAGTGACGGAAGTATTCAGTGTTCAGTGTTCAGTATTCAGTTTCCCGTCGCGCACCGGGTTCTGAATACTGAACACTGAATACTGAATACTGAATACTGAATACTGAATACTGAACGCGCCCATGCTCCCGCACCTCCTCACCGCCATCCCTGGCCCGCGCTCGCTGGCGCTGGCGGAAAAGTTGCGCCGGCATGAGTCGCGGAATGTCACGTTTCTCGCGGACGACTTCCCCGTTTTCTGGCAGCGGGCGGAGGGCGTGAATGTGTGGGACGCGGATGGGAATCGCTTTCTCGATCTCACGTCGGCGTTTGGCGTCGCCGGGCTGGGGCACACGAATGAGGCGGTGCGCGCGGCGCTGGTGAAGCAGGCGGGCGAGCTGCTGCATGCGATGGGCGATGTGCATCCCACGGAGCTAAAGGCGGAGCTGTGCGCGCGGCTGAGCGCGCTGACTTTCGAGCGCTGGGGCGCGGGCGATGGCAAGGTGGTGCTGAGCAGTTCGGGCTCGGATGCGGTGGAGACGGCGCTGAAAACGGCGCTGCTGCGGACGGGGAAGGCGGGCGTGATCGCGTTCACGGGCGGGTATCACGGGCTGGGGCTGGGGGCGTTGAGCGCGATCGGGCTACCGTTCTTTCGCGAGCCGTTTCGCGCGCAGTTGCGGGACTTCGCGACGCTGCTGCCGTATCCGGCGGAAAGCGGCGGGCTGCCGGAGGGATTGCGCGGGCAGATCGAGGCGGTGATTCGCGCGGGCGGGATCGGGAGCATTCTCGTGGAGCCGGTGCAGGGTCGCGGCGGGTGCGTGGTGCCGCCGCGGGAGTTTTTGCCGATGCTGCGCGCGGTGTGCGACGCGCACGGCGTGCTGCTCATCGCCGATGAGATTTACACCGGTTTCAACCGCACCGGCGCACTTTTCGCCTGCGAGCACTCGGGCGTGGTGCCGGACCTGATTTGCCTCGGCAAGGCGCTGACCGGCGGCTTCCCGCTGTCGGCGTGCGTGGGCCGCGCGGAGGTCATGGACGCATGGCCGCTCTCGAACGGCGAGGCGCTGCACACGAGCACGTTCCTCGGCAACCCACTCGGCTGCGCGATGGCGCTGGCTTCTTTAGAACAGCACGCCGATCCCGCGCTCGCGGCGCATGTCCGGGAACGCGGCGCGAAGCTGAAAGCGGCGCTGCGTGGCGCGGACGCCCTCGTCCGCGACGGTGCCGCGGACGCCTCGTCCGCCGAACCAGACGGACGAGGGCGTCCGTCCGACAACCGCGAGCGAGGGCGTTCGCGCCACGTCGGGGAAATCCGCGGGCTCGGCCTGATGCTCGGCGTGGAACTGCTCGAACCGTCCACTTTCCCGCCCGAGCCGGCGACGCAACTCGCCCTTGCGATCATCAAACACGCCCTCCGCGACGGCCTCCTCCTCCTCGCCGATTCGCCGACCGCCAACATCCTCAGCCTCACCCCGCCGTTCACCATCTCGGACGACGAAATCGCCTTCGTCGCCGCCCGGCTTCAGGAGTATTTGACGTTTTTGCCCGGCTCCATCTCGTAGTTCAGCACCAACCGGTCGGTGGTGTGCGGACGGAGCACGTCGGCGACGAACTTCATGTAAATGGCGTCGTCCTCGGTCATCGCGAGCTTTTCCAAAGACTCAAAATCGAGCGCCACGAAGAAGGGCCACTCGGCATCCGGTCGGATGCTTTTCCCGCAGCGGACGCTGAGAATTTCCGGGATTTTGAGGAGGCTCATGCGCGTGGTCATCATGAGTTGCTCGAGTTTCTCGGGGGAAACGTCGGGCTGGAGCTTGCAGAGAGTGATGTGATGAACCATGCGGGGCGGTCAGCTTTTCCAATCCAGCGCGCCCTTCATGATGGCGTACACGTAGCCGACGGTGAGGACGCCGACGAAACTCAGCATGCTCCAGAAGATGCCCGGCCCGTGCGCGGCGATGTGGTCGCGGTAGATGACGGCCCACGGATACATGAAGACGATCTCGATATCGAAGAGGATGAAGAGCATCGCCACGAGGTAGAACTTCACGCTGAACCGGGGCTGCGCGCCCCCTTCGGCGGGCATGCCGCACTCGTAGGCGGAATCCTTGGTCTTGTTGGTCTTGGCGGATTTGCCGAGCACGACGCTGATGATCAGCGCGGAGGCGGCGAAGCCGATGGCCACGACTACCTGGATGAAGATCGGAAAATACTCGCTCATATCCGTGGAGGTCGGAGCCGAGTTACTTGGCCGCTACCGCCGAAGCGGGGGCGGCGGGGGCGGGAGCCTTGGGCGGGAAGGTTTCCAGAGTGGCGAGGACTTTGGGGATGCCTTTGTATTTCTTTGCGTCCTTTTTCACCATGCCGCTGGAGACGAGATTCTGGAGCTTTTCGTAGGCGCGGAGCCGGAGCATTTCCTCGCCGCCACTGGCCGCGTTCCGGGCCTTGAGTTTGGCGTGGACGACCTCGAAGAGTTCCTTGAATTCATAGTTGGTCTTCGACATCAGCGCGGCCGCCAGTTCCTCTGTGACCAGATCCGGAAGGCGACGGGCGAATGCGGTTTTCTTGTGAAACATAAAGCGCGGATGCTATCACACTTTGGCATTCTCACGAACGAAATTTTCCGGCTCAGGGATGGGCGGGGGCGGGTTTAGCCGGCGGGGGGGAGAG
>CAYQBV010000509.1:0-2698 GCA_964415705.1 uncultured Chthoniobacter sp.
TCGGCTGCGGCTGGGGCTCGCTCTCGCTCTGGATGGCGGAAAAATTTCCCCGCGCACAAATCACCGGCGTCTCCAATTCCCGCACGCAAAAGGAACACATCGACGCCGAGGCCGCGCGGCGCGGATTGGCGAATCTCACCATCCTCACGCGCGACATGAACGTCTTCGACAGCGACGCGCAGTTCGATCGCGTCGTGAGCGTCGAGATGTTCGAGCACATGAAAAACTACCAGGCGCTGCTCGCCAAGATCGCCCGGTGGCTGGTGCCCGGCGGCAAGCTCTTCGTCCACATTTTCACCCACCACCGCTACGCCTACCACTACGAGGACAAAGGCCCGTCCGACTGGCTGACCCGCTACTTTTTCGCCGGCGGCCAGATGCCCTCCGACGATCTGCTGCTCTACTTTCAGGACGACGTCCGCATCGAGCAGCACTGGTGCGTGAATGGCACGCACTACCAGAAAACCGCCGAAGCCTGGCTCGCCAACATGGATGCCAACCGCGCCGAAATCCTCCCGCTCTTCGAGCAAACCTACGGTGCCGGAAACTCAAAACGCTGGTGGACCTACTGGCGCGTCTTCTACCTCGCCTGCGCCGAACTCTGGGGCTACCGCCGAGGCAACGAATGGCACGTCTCCCACTACCTCTTTCGCAAACCATGAAACGCCTGATCCTCATCTGCCTCCTCACGCTCGCGCTGCCGCGGCCGGGCTTTGCGAGCAACGCCTCCATCGCCGCTCTCGTGGCCAAGGGCGATGCGCTGGATCAGCAGTTCAAGACGCAGGAATCGTTGAGCGCGTATCTCGAAGCCGAGAAACTCGGGGGCAACGATGCCGACCTGCTGCGGAAGATCGCGCGCGAGTACGCGCTGGCCATGCCGGACGCGAAAGCCAAGGCGGAGAAGCTCGCGCTGGGGCAGAAGTCCGTGAGCTACGCCCAGCGCGCCGTGGCCACCGACCCGAAGAACGCGCTCGCCCATCTTGCGCTGGCGATTTGTTACGGGCGCGTCGCGCCGTTGCTCGATAACCGGACGAAGATCGCCTACTCGAAGCTCATCAAGGAGCACGCCGAGCAGTCCATCGCGCTGGATGCCACCAATGACTACGCCTTTCACGTGCTCGGCGCGTGGCACTACGAAATGGCCGACCTCAATCCGGTGCTCCGCACTTTCGCGAAGCTCATCTACGGCGCGCTGCCAGCCGCGTCCTATGAGGACGCGGTGAAAAATTTCAAGATGGCGATCAGCCTCGCACCGCAGCGCGTGGCGCATCGCGTGGAGATCGGCCGCACCTACGCGGCGCTCGGCGAAAAGGAATTGGCGCGCACCGAATTGAACAAAGGCCTGGCGCTCCCGAGCCGCGAAAAAGACGACGCCGAATCTAAACAGCGCGCCCGCTCGACGCTGGAGAAAATCTAGCGCGTCACCGCGGCGAGGAAGCGCTCGATGGCGTAGGCGGAGAGCTGGCCGCCGGGGCCGTGCGGATTGAAATCGAAGCCGTGGGTGGCCCACGGGAGATCGAGAAAGTAGTGCGGCGCCCCCACTTCGCGGAGCCGGGTGGCGAGGCGCTGGCTTTGCAAATACCAGACGTAGGGATCGCGCCGTCCGTGCAGCAGCAGGGTGGGCGGGCTGGTCCGCGCGGCGAGGCGGATGCCGGAGGCGCTGTCGTAGCTTTCCGGCAGGTCGATGGGCGCGCCGCCCATGTAGCGCAGCACCAGCCCGAGCGAGCTGATGATGTCGTCGTCGGTGGCAAATTCGTGGGCGAAGCGCATGTCGGCGGGCGCATAAAAGGCGATGCACCCGCGGATCGCGGGATCGTTCGCGGAGTAGGCCACGGCTTTCGCGATCTGTCCGCCCGCGGAGCGCCCGAGGAGGACGAACTTATCCGCGGCGAGGCCCAGTTCATCCGCGTGGCTTTGCAAAAAGCGCAGCGCCGCCAGCACATCTTCGCGCTGCGCGGGCCACGGCGAGCGCGGGGCAAAACGATACTGCACGGCCGCGACCGCGTAGCCGTGGGCGGCGAGCCGATGATTGCACGCGACGAACTCGTCCGGCGAACCACCCTCCCAGCCGCCGCCGTGAATCGCGATCACGCACGGGGCCGGTCCCGCCTGCGGGCTGCGGAAAAAGTGCAGCGCGAGTTTTTCGCCGCCGTGCTCGGCAAACTCGCGGACCTCCACTTTGACCGGAGGGACCGCCGGCGCGAACCAGAGCCGCCGCCAGGAGAAGGGGCTTTCGTCCGTCGCGCCCGCACCGAACGCCGCGGTCAATTCCGCGGGCACCTTGCGCGCGAGGCGCTGGGCGCGCCGGAGAGCATCTCGGGGAGCGTCGGCGCGAGGGCCACGGCGCTGAGCGGACCGGCGGACGGACCGCGCGCGCGGAGGAAACGCGCGAGCCAGCCGCCGGCGACGACCCCACCGTGCTCCATGAAATCCTGCGCCTCAAAGTGCGAGCGGGATTCGTCCTCCACGCCCGCGCCGTGGGCGATGGCGAGGTCGCCGTCCTTCCACGCGGCTTCGAGCGGGCGGAGGTTCGGGTGCAGGCCAAAGAACCCGTCGAGCGGCACGGCGTCGCTCTTTTTCACGGCGAGGCGCGGGCGGAAATTGTGGTAGTTGTCGTCGCTGATCGGGGCGACCAGCGTGAGGCCGTCGGCCGCACCGCGGAGGAAGACGACGACGAGCGTGCGCGGGTCGTCGCGGT
>CAYQBV010000510.1:0-2696 GCA_964415705.1 uncultured Chthoniobacter sp.
AGGTGAACAACCAATTCATCGCCTATGCCGGTGCGGTGCACTCGTTCACGAATCCCGCTGCCGGCAGCGACAACAGCAAAGGCGCGGCCTACAACGCGGCGGCGGACAAGGAATCGTGGGTGGCGATGAAGGCGTTCTTCGCGGAGGTTCTCGCGAAGTGAAGCCCGGCGCGCAGCGCCTTCGAAAACCAACCAACCGTCATCCTGAACGGAATTCGTCCCCGGCTACCGTCCTTTCGGCACGGCGCTTTGGATGTAGGCGATGAGGTCGCGGAGGGCTTCGGGGCCGAGGGCTTCGAGGCCTTCGGGCATGAGGGAGGTGGGGACTTTCACGCGTTCGGCGATGTCGGCGGTTTTCAACTCGGCGGTCGCGCCGGCGGGCTGGCGGAGTTTCACGGTGGCTTCGTTTTCGCTGGCGATGAGGGCGGAGTATTGCGTGCCGTCCTTCATCTTGATGTTCCAGGTGCGGTGCTCGTCGTCCACGAAGCGGTTCGGGTCCACGATGTGCATGAGCAGCTCGGCGGCGGGGTGCGCGCCGATGCCTTCGAGGTCGGGGCCGAACTGATTGCCCGCACCCGCGAGCCGGTGGCAGGTGGCGCAGGCGGCGGCGAAAACTTCCTTGCCCTTGGCGGCGTTGCCGGGTGTTTCGACGACGGGACGCAGCTTGGCGATGATGTCGTCCTTCGCGGGGTTCGTGCCGCTGCCGAGGGCGGCGAAAAGCGCGGTGGCGCGTTTGGCGAGGGCGGCGTCGGGATGCGAGGTGAGGCGCGAGATCTGGGCGGGGCCGAAGACGGCGGGCGTGAACTTCTTCGCCTCCAGGCCGTCGAGGAGGAGGGCGGCCCACTCGGCGCGTTTGACGAGGGAGCCAAAGGCGTTGTCGCGCACCGCGAGGGGCAGGCCGGGGAAGGAGGTGGCGAGCGCGCGACCGGCGGCGGGGTCGCCGGTGGCGGCGAGGGCGGTGATGAGTTCGCCGCGGAAATCGGCGGGCTGCGGTTGGCTCATCAGCGTGAGGATGGCGGGGAGGATTTCCGCGCTGGCGGCGCGCGCGGCGAGGACGGTGCGCATGGCGTCGGCGCGGGCGGCGGTGGGCTGGGCGGTGTCGCGGGCGGTGGCGAGGAGGTCGGCGGTGAGCTTCGCGGTCTCGGTCTTGAGCGTGCCGGCGGTGTCCCAAGTGGCGGCGAGCGGCAGCGCGGCGAGGGCGAGCGCGCGGTCGCTGGAAGCGAGCAGGGTGCGCAGGGCGTCGGTGCCGGGGGCGTAAGCCGGGCCGGTCGGGGGTTGGCGGCCAAGTTCCTTCACGACGACGGTCGCGAGGCCGGTGTTGGCGGATTTCGCTGCGGTCTGGAGCACGCGCAGGATTGCGGCGGCGTCGCCGTTCGCGGCGAGCGACGCGGTGAGGGTGCGGGCGAACTCATCGCGTTGGCCGGGCGCGGCTTTGCCGGCAAAGAGGGATTCGAGCTGCATCGCCGGGCTGCCCGAGACGGCGGCAGCGGCGGCGGCTTTCGTCCAGGCGTCGTCAAACTTCGGCTGGGCGGCAGCGAGCACCGCACCGTTTTCGGCGCTGACGGGCGAGGCTCCCAGCGCGCGCAGCGCAGCGAGCCGCACGCGGGCTTCGCTGCCGTTGAGCGCGGCAGCGAGTTCCTTTTCGCCGAGCGGGATGCGACCGGCCTCGGCGATGAGCAGAGCGTTTTTTTGCACACTTGCTTCGCCTACCAGGCTAGTCGCAGCGAGCAAGCCAGCGGGCAATTTGCCGAGGCGATGCAGTGCCCAGAGTGCGAGAATCCGCGCCGGTGCCGAAGGTGTGAGAGCATGGATGTTAGCCGTCATGGTCAGGTTTGGCACGGCTTGCAGCCCCAGCGTGTCATCTTTCTCCGTGATGACGCGAAGCGCATTAAACCGCACGGTCCGGCTTGGATGCTTGAGCGCCTCGACCAGCCCGGCGGCATCCGCCTTCGTCAAATCGGGATTCGACAGCTTCGGCGCGGACTCGTGCTGGATGCGGTAGATGCGGCCAAAGTAGTGCTCGCGGTCGGGCCGCACCGAGGCGCGGGCGGTGCCGTGCTGCGGTCCACGGGAGTCGCTGTGCGCCACGACCGGCGTGTAGAAATCGAGCACGTACATCGCGCCGTCAGGGCCGGCGTTGAGCGCGACGGGGAAGAACCAGTAGTCGCGCGACCGCAGCCATTCCTTGTCCGCCGGGATGGCTTCGCCGGCGAAGCTCGCGCCGTCGGGCCGGAGCTTTTCGCAGTGGATGATGTCGAGGATCGGCTCGGTGCAGAAAATCGCGCCGGCGTATTCCTTCGGCCACGCGCCGCCTTCATACACGAACGACGCGCACGCCGCGCTGTAGCTGCCCACGGCGTCGATCTGCATGAGCGGGGCGCGGTCGGGCAGGCTCGGGATTTTCACTTTTCCGCCGCGGTCCACATTGACCATGCTCGGCGCGCCGCCGGAGCGGGCGAGCACCCACTCGGGGAGGACGACGTGCTGGAGCGGCCGGCCAGTCGTCGCTTTGCCGAGGAAAATCTCCATGTCGCTGGTCACGTCCAGGCCGAAGCTGTTGCCGCCCGATGAGCCCACGGTCTGGATGGCGCTGCCGTCCGCTTTGAAACGAAACACGCCGCCGGAGAGGCGCGCCATTTCCGTCTTCGTGCCGGGTTTGGTCGCCGTCGCGCCGGTGCCGAGGCTGCCGTAGATCCA
>CAYQBV010000511.1:0-2695 GCA_964415705.1 uncultured Chthoniobacter sp.
GCCCCCATGATCGCCGAGTCCGCGCGGTGGGGCGACTCCAAGAGCGCGACACCGCGCACCCAGGCGGATTTTATCAACGCGATCGACAACGTGCGAAGCGGTTTTCTGGTGAATCGCAACACGGTGCTTCTCTCCCAACTGCAGTCTTGGGGCTGGTATCCCACAGTGCTCCCGCCAAACTTGAGCCAGCGAGGAGGCACGGTGAACAGCGGCTTTGCGCTGACGCTCACCAACCCGAACGGCAGCGGCACAATATACTACACGCTGGACGGCTCGGACCCGCGGGCCATCGGTGCCACCGTCGCCACCACGGCCATTGCCTACACCGGACCGATTACGATCAACCTCTCGCGGACCGTGCGCGCGCGCGTGTTCTTCAACAACACCTGGAGTCCGCTCGACGAAGCCGTTTTTTACACAAACGTATCGCTCAACAACAGCCTCATCATCTCGGAAATTCATTACAATCCGCTGCCCAACGGTGCGACCGACGGTGAGGAATACGAGTTCCTTGAATTCAAGAATATCGGCGGAACAACGCTGGATCTGGGCGGTCTGAATTTTTCGAGCGGCATTACCTTCACCTTCCCTCCCGGAACTACGCTGGCCCCGAATGCCCTCTTTGTCCTTGCGCGCAATGCTGCGAAGTTTTCCGAGCGCTATCCTGCGGTCACGCCGAGGGGTATCTACACCGGAAAACTGGATAACGGCGGTGAGCGACTCACGCTGCTCTCCTTTAGTGGTGCTACGGTCTTCGATTTCGATTTTGACGACATTTCTCCATGGCCAGTTACGGCTGACGGCGTGGGTTACTCCCTCGTTCCCATTATTCCCAGCGTTCATACATCTCCAGGCAACCCAGCATCCTGGCGGGCGAGTGTTGCCATTGGCGGATCACCGGGCGCAGACGATCCTGCGCTGGGAATTCCTCCGATTGTGATCAGCGAAATCCTCACCAACTCGGGCTTGCCGTTGACGGATTCGATCGAACTCTACAATCCCACGGCGAATCCCGTGACCATTACGGACTGGTGGCTGACCGACGACAGCGTCATTCCGAAAAAGTTCCGTATCCCCGCGACCGCCATTCCCGCGGGTGGCTACGTGACGTTCACGGAGGCGCAGTTCAATCCTACGCCGGGTGTGGGGAACAGCTTTTCCCTCAGTTCCAATGGTGAGCAGGCGTTCCTTTATTCAGGCGATGCCGCCGGTGTGATCACCGGCTACGCCCATGGCTTCTCCTTTCAGGCGGCGGATGAAAACGTGAGTTTCGGCCGCTACGTGAACAGCGTCGGCGAGGAAAGCTTTCCCGCGCAGACTGCGCGGACCGTGGATGGCACCAATGCTGGTCCGCTGGTTGGTCCGCTAGTCATCAACGAGATCCAGTATTATCCGCTGACCGGATACGACGAGTTTATCGAAATCAGAAACATCTCGGCGACCACGGTGAACCTCTGGGATCCCGCCAACCCGGCAAACACGTGGAAAGTCAGCAGCTTGGATTTCGTTTTTCCGGCAAATACCACCATCCCGGCCGGTGGCTACGCGCTCATCGTCGGCATCGCCCCGGCGACCTTCCGGACAAAGTACCAAATTCCCGCTTCGATTCAGATTTTCTCCACGACCGGCACCCTGAATAACAGCAGCCAGCGATTGACCCTGGAGAAACCGGCGCCGCCATACTTGAATGGAGCCCAGACCGTGGTGCCCTACGTTATTGTGGACTCGGTGCGTTACAGCAGCGCGACGCCGTGGCAGCCAGGGGCCGCGGGTAACGGCCCTTCACTCCAGCGGATCAACTCGAATCTTTACGCCGATGACCCTGCCAACTGGAGTGCTGGTGGCCTCACGCCCGGGGCGGCCAACGTGATCAACCAGTTGCCGAGCATTGCCATCACCGATCCGGTGAACGGAGCGGCGTTCGTGCTGCCGTCGGTTGTGGGAATTTCGGTCAACGCCAGCGATCCCGATGGTTTCATCGCCAAGGTGGAATTTTTCGATGGGGCGACGCTGATTGGGACGGACACGACGGCGCCGTTTAGTTTTGCGTGGACGTCCTTCACGGCGGGCAGCCATACGATCACGGCGCGGGCGACCGACAGCAGCTTTGGGGTGGCGACATCCGCTCCTGTGGTGATCAGCATCACGGGCAACGGCACGGGCGGTGCGGGCACCGGGTGGTATGCGCAGTATTACAAGGACACCAACGGCACCTCCCACCTCGTGGAGCCGGCCTTCGGCACGCGCACGGATTCGGTGGTCAATTTCAACAGCTTTTCGGGCTGGCCGAACACCTTGGTTGCTGGAGTGAGTACGGGAGGCACCCTCTTCAGCGTGCGGTGGAGCGGACGGCTTCTGGCGCCGGCGACGGGAACCTACAATTTTTACACCGGCAGCGCCGATGGAGTGCGGCTTTATGTCAATGGGTTGGCCATCATCAATAACTGGACCGACCACGCATTTACGACCAACACCGCCTCGATCGCGCTCACGGCCGGGCAGTTCTACGACTTGGTCCTGGAGTACTATCAGAACCTCGATGCGGCGTATATGCGACTGGACTATGAATGTACGGCGGCTGGAGTTGCACGGCAGGTCATTCCGGCGGCCCGCATCTATCCGGCGGGCGGCCCGGCCTTTCTGGCGCGTCCGGGGCCGACCGCGCTCAACAGCGGCAACACCATTGGGTTCAGCG
>CAYQBV010000512.1:0-2695 GCA_964415705.1 uncultured Chthoniobacter sp.
GTCCTGCACCTGCCACCACGCCATTGTGTCGTCGCCCATTCAGCGGGCCTACGACTTCAACATCTACCTGCCGAAGAATCCCAGCCAGGTCTTCGCCGAAGTCGGAATCGACAAGCCCCGCGCGCCGCTCCACGTCAGCATTTCCAATCCCTACGGCAGCCCCGGCCCGGACCCGACTTACACCCGCATGACGGAAACCGTGAACGGCGTGACCTATGAGTATCTGCGCGTGCATCTCGACTTAAACGGCCATTCGCACAGCAACTACTCGCGGCGCATCGAGGCGGCGTGGGTGTATCCCAAGGCCGACAACTGGGGACTCGAACAGTGGCGCGTGAGCCTCGACAAGCTGGATGTTTACAACGACCTCGACTCGAAGGAGCGCTTCCCTGGCGCCGACGGAGATTGGGTTTTGTGGATGATGCTGCCCGGCGCGGAGCAATCGTGGACGCGCGTCCGCGATGGCATCAACAACACGCACGGCACCACCGCGTTCAGTCCGTCGTGGCAGACCGGCAGCGCCGACCCGGTCTTGCAGCGCGCGCCGTTGTCGCTCGATCCGCAGCGCCGCCTCGGGCCGGACGTGCTGACCTTCAATCGCTCCGTCAATTTCTGGCTGGGTGGATTCGAGGCGGACGAAGCCGGTGACGTGATCGAAGATCCGGACCAAGGTGGCGAGGTGGGCGGAGACGCCGGCGATCCGGGGCGCATCTCCGGCGTCGTTTTCAATTCGGGCCACAGCAATGTCCTGCACAGCCACAACGACGTGTTCTCCGCCACGGTCACCGGCACCCGCGTCGCCATCCACAGCAACGGAGTGGTCAGCGCCGCCGCCACACAACTGAGCCGGCAATACCTGCTCAACTGCACGAACCGATTGAACGACCGCACTCCGGTCCGCGACAGCATCAATCCGTCCCGCATCCCGGGCCTGCTCGTGGAAGGCATTTCCGGCGATGCACCCTTGAGTCCCGTGGACCCGCAGGAAAGCTACGGCGGGGGCGCCGCGCTGCTCGATGACGTGGATGGCGACGGCTTCCAGGATTTCGCGCTTGGCCTGCGACACTCCAACGCCGTGGCGCATATTTTTCTCGGCGGCCGGAACGGCTTTGCTCCCGCGCCGTTCGCCACGGTGTCGATACCGCTGATCCACAGCAACGTGCTGGGGCCGAATTTGAGTCTCGTTGCCCCGCGCAATTTGAGCGGTGACGGCGCGGGCGCCTTGCTCGTCGGCGCGCCCACGTTTGTGCATTCCAACGCCGCGGCGGGAGTGCATTCAAATGCCGGCACTGTCTTTGGCTTCTCCGCCGCGCAACTCCGGGCGGGCGGAAACTTCGCCCACAGCAACGCCCTCTGGACCCTCTCATCCGGCACTCACTCCAACGCGCAGTTCGGCTTCTCCGTCGCGGCCGGCGACGTCAATGGCGACGGCATCAGCGATGTCATGGTCGGCGCGCCGTTCCACTCGAATTCGGTGGCGGGACGACTGGGCCGCGTGTTCGTCTATTTCGGTTCGCCGGGAATTCATTCCAACACGCCGCCCGACCAGGTTCTGACTGCTGAGACGGTCATCGGCGGTTCCCACTGGTTCGGCTACTCCGTCTCCACGGCCAGCGACGTGAACCGCGACGGCTACACCGACGTGCTGGTCGGCGCGCCGCGCTACTCGCGCACGGCAACAGACCAGGGCGCGGCTTATCTCTTCTATGGTTCGCCCACCGGTCTTCACTCCAACACAGCCGTCCGGCTGGAAGGCTTCAGTCTCAATGCGCAATTCGGCTTCGCGGTCGCCGGCACGGCCGACGTGGACGGCGACGGCTTCTCCGACGTGCTCGTGGGCGCGCCCTTCGCGTCCGGCAGCGAACTGACCCTCGAGAACGGCTACGCCGCGTTGTATCGCGGCTCCGCGGGCGGACTGATCCCCACGGCGGCCTGGCTCAAGTTCGGCGAGACCGGCGGCCTCCACACCGGCGCCGATGTCGGACCCGTGGGCGACTTGAACGGCGACGGTCGCGGCGACATCGCCATTGCCACGCGGGATGAAAGCAGCCCCGACGGACTGCTGCGCGGACGGGTGACGTATTTTCTGGGCCACAGCAACACCGCGTCGATTGCGGAGACCTTTCGCACTTGGGGCGTCAACGCCATCGCCAAATCGAGATGCGACAGCACCAACTGCTGCATCAGCAAGAACGACTTCAACCTCGACGGCTTCACCGACGCGCTCACCTTCAGTTCGCTGACCCACAGCAGCCGGGTGGATCGCGTGCAACTGACCCTGGGCCGCGGCCTGAAGACGGTGCTGCCGACGACTCAACGCTTCTTCCGCGCCGGCGAATCGTCGCCGTTTGCGTTCCAAAGCATCTTCCACTCGAACTTCGTCGCCAGCCTCGTCGCCAGCGGCCAGACCGACCAAATCATCCACTCCAACGTGCTCGCCCGGTTGCAAGACGTCTTCTTTACCGTTCAGGAATCCGGCGGCAACGTCGCCAGCCTGGTGCCCGTGCTGCAACGGCTCCAAAACGTCCACAGCAATCTGTCCAACCTCGGCTTCGTCCACAGCAACCTGTTCAACCAGTTCTTCGCCAGCGTGGACCTCGACCTCGGCACCGCCTTCTACATCGACTGCGGCGCGACCAACGAATACACCGACGCGCTGGGCCGTCGCTGGCTGCCCGATGCGCCTTACCTCGCC
>CAYQBV010000513.1:0-2680 GCA_964415705.1 uncultured Chthoniobacter sp.
CCAATACTGTCCGGCAAACCGCCTCCGCGACGATCGGTACAAGATCATACATTTGCGCGATTGCCCTCTTTAGCGCATGATGCGGCCATGTCATCCAAGCCGCGTAAACGAAAAACAATCGATCCCCGCAAACGGCCGCGGGTGCCCAAAAAACCAGCCGGAGGCGACATGCTCCGGCCGATCCACGCCATCCTCCAGGAGTTCAAGCCGCCAGCCGTCCACGGCAATCAGGTCGTTCTCCCTCACCACGTTCTGGCCGCCCATCTCCTGGCCTTCTTCAATCCCATCGTCCGCTCCCTCCGCATGATCGAAGACCTCGCCAGGACGCCCCTGGGCAGGCAGTTCATCGGCCTCGATAAACTCCCCAAGAGTACCCTCTCCGAAGCTCAGCACCTGATCGACCCCGACCTCCTCCACCGCCTCACCCTCGCCCTCCTGGAGAAGCTCCCCAAGGGCGTCGGGCTCACCGACGACCTCCACGAGATCAAGCGGCAGGTGATCGCCGTTGACGGCACCTACTTCAACGCCCTGGCGGGGCTGGCGTGCGGCGTGGTCAGGCGTCACAACGACGGCCGCCTGCGGAACGCCGTGGGCGCGTCGATCCACCTCGACTGCAACACCCGCATGCCCACGCACTTTGCGCTCATCGATGGCGACAAGAGCGAAGCGGAACTGGCCGCCGGGCGCGTCGATCCGGGCGTCATCTATCTCTACGACCGCGCGTACATCAACTTCGACCTGGTGCGAAAAATCATTGATTCTCAGGCGTTTTTCGTGCTCAGGCTCACGACGCAGACGGTCTTTGCCGCCACGCGGGAGATGCCCCTGAACCCGGCGGACCTGGCCGTCGGCGTGATCAGCGACCGCGTCGGCCGGCTCGACGGGCGGGACGCGCCGGCGGAGTTGGAGATGCGGGAGGTGTTCATCGAGGACGCCGACGAACCGACCAAACCGGTGCGGCTGCTGACCAATGTGCTGGACCTGACGGCCGCGCAGATCGGACTGCTGTACCGCGCGCGGTGGCAGGTGGAGATCTTTTTCCGATGGCTGAAGGTGTATGCGAATTTTCATCATGTGACGAGCCACAGCCGGGAGGGCGTGCTGCTGAATTTTTACGTGGCGGTGATCGGGACGCTGCTGGTGTGCCTGAAGCAGAACCGCGCGCCGAACAAATATGACGTGTCGATGTTGTGCCTGATCGCCAGCGGTGGCGGGACGTATGAAGAGATCGGCCCGATCATGGCCGAGCGGGCGCGGCAGTGCGAGGTGGCACGCCTGAGCCAGCGGAAGCGGAACCAGAAGAAGCGGCTGATGAAAAAGCAGGCGTGACCACGGCGGGCTGTTGTGGCCCGCAGGCGTGGAGGGTCGATGCTGCGCTGGGAAGGTGCAGGGCGATCAACTCGCAGAACCGCCCGAGCGGCTCGGAGACGTCCGAGACCAGCCGTGGGAGACCAACGCGGATTGGCGGACAGTATTGGCGGGAACCTTTCAATACACCGCGAACGGGAAGTCGGTGTCGGGCCCGTTGCCGGTGGATTCTGTTGCGGTAACCAACTGGTGGACAGCCGCGGGCGTGACCGGGAGCGACCCGAGCGAGGCGGCGGAGCTGGCGTCAGTTTTGTCGGGCCTGTCGGCCGGGCAATGCACGCTCCCAATCAACGTGTTGAAGGTCAACGGCCGGGGAAGGTCGTCACGATCAGCAACAAATTCGGAACCTATAACGGCCATCCTCCTATTGGTGTTTGCCGCCCTCTACCTCGCCGGCGGCTGGTGGATCCTTCGGCCCAAAGCGGCGGCCCCCGCTCCCGCCGTGTGAAGCTCGGCCCAATTCGCGTCACGTCTGCGGATTCCACCGCAGATCAAACGGCAGTGTCACTTTCAACTTTCGACTGATCATCAGCAGCTTGAACTTCTTCACCTGCGCACCGGCACCGCCCGTGAACCGCACCGTCAGGCCGTCATTTTTCAACGCGATCAACTCCGTTCGCACGGGCTTGCCCGCCTCGTCAAACGATTGATAATTGCGGTTCTCCGCGAAAGTTGGGGAAACGATTGGCACCATAAGGAGCCCACGTTGACGGGTTGCCCTCAAAACCGCACTGATCACGGTTCAACCCAGACTCCGTCCCCAGCTTTCGCGGAGAACCTAATTGCGAAATAGATTTCCCAATCCATCCCAGGGCAGAAACTTTTCCGGCGCGGTGGTGGTGAGTACCACGTCCATATCATCTTTGCCGTCTTTGGTGTGCATGGGCACAAACGTCGCCGTCACCGAGTCGTTGATTGCCGCGACTGCGGGCACGGCGGCATCAAATTCAAACTCCGTCATTTCGGTCGGAATCGAGAGTATCACCGCGCCCACAGCCCGGCTGTATTTTCTTGGAATCTCCGGCGTCGCCATCGGCGTTTTAAAAATGGCCAGCTCGATCACCGCTTTCCCGTTCTGCATCGCCACCCCGCCGCTGCACGGGTGATAGCCCGGGTCTCCCGTCCGCTTGCGGTGCTCTGTCAGCAGGTCCACGCCCCCGTCGTCTTCGAGTTTCGTAATGACCGCGTTGAAAGTCAGCACCTCTTTGACCTCGGGCACCAGCACTTCGCACCGTAACGTCGGCAAGCGTTTGGCGTCCTGATTGGGGACCACCTCGCCGGTTGGAAAAGCCAACTGAACATCCTCTGCGTT
>CAYQBV010000514.1:0-2675 GCA_964415705.1 uncultured Chthoniobacter sp.
CCCGAGCGGCGTGTGCGCGTGCCGGACGAGCGGGCAAGTTCCATCGGCCACGCCGAACCCAGCCGCCCGCCACTCCGCACGCTTCCGGTCCGACGCGCCGTGCGCGGTGATCATCACCTGCGGCGTCGGCGCGGACGCGTGATTCAGCCCGCCCTCCTGAACGCCGCGTTGCACGAGCCGTTCGCGGACGACGGGGTTGTGGACGAGTTCGCCGAGGATGGTGAGCGGCCCCTGGCTGGCGAGGCGTTCCGCTTGGGCGATGGCGTCGCGGACGCCGAAGCAAAGACCGTAGTGTTCTGCGAGTTGGATTTTCATATTTCAGGATGTTACTTTGTGAGGCAAAGCATCAGATCAAAAGGAAAGCCAATCAGCCCCGCGTGCCCAAATCTCCGCCGGGCCGCCCGACTTTCAGGATCTGCTCCAAAATGGTGAGGTAGTCCTCGAACTGTTTGCGGCCCTTTGCGGTCAGCGCGTAGCTCGTCTGCGGGCGGTCGAGGATTTCCTTGGTCACGGCCACGTAGCCGTTGTCGTGCAGCGTACGCAGATGCGAAACAAGGTTGCCGTCGCTGAGTTCCAGCTCGGCTTTCAAGTCCTGAAACGTCCAGCTCGGACGGGCGGCGAGCAGGGTCATGATGCCGAGGCGCCCTTTCTCATGGATGAGCTTGTCGAGTTTATCGAAGTCGAACATCGGTTCATGGCGTGCCGGACGCAGCACCCCGCCGGGGCCAGACGAGCGCGGCGTAAGCCAGGTGAAATCCGCCAAAGGTCACGCCCATGATCAGGTGGGCGACGGCGAGCTGATCGGTCCCCCGCCATTGATCAAACACCAGAGCCGCCGCCATGAGCAGGAGCGCCCCGGCGACGAAGAAGGCACGGCCGAGCCACTGGATGGATTTCGGCGCAAAGTGGCTCGCGGCCAAAAGGCTGACGCCGTAGCACAGCACCCACAGCGTCGCGGTCATCGGAGCGCCCGCAGCGGATTCGATCACCGTGCAGAGGCCGCCCGCGATCAACCCCGGGACCATGGCCCGGAGCGCCACTTTCATGCCGGTGGAAACGAACGCTTCCCCGCGACGGCTGGCATCCTTCCAGAGCAGGCCGGCATTGACTGCCGCGGTGACCGCGAGGAGCGCGAGCCAAGGCGGAACGAACGACGCCGAACCGCCGAACCTCCAGCAACCGACCGCCAACCCCACCGCCAGCACGCCGCCGACCAAGGCGCCGGGCGCGGAAATTGCGCGGTAGATCGTCGCCTTTTCCATGAGCGAGCGGATGATGCGGAGGTGTTCCTCGGCGTCGGAGCGGGTAGGCATGGCGTGGACTTTGCGCGACAAAGCTAGCTTTGCAAGGCAAAGTTTTGGGGGATTTGGACTCCTGGCGGCCCGCCGCCAGCCGCGGCCGTTCTTTCAGCACGAGCTGACGCCTTGGCAAAGTAGCTCGGGCTTCAGCCCTAAGTCCCGTTCTTTGGACTGAAGTCCAAGCTCCATTCTCCCCCGCCCGCTTACTTCGCGAGGTCGTAGCAGAGGAGATGATCTTCGTCGCGGAGATAGAGGAGTTTGTTCGCGAGGATCGGGGCGGCCCAGCAGGGGTAGCGGAGTTGCGGGACTTGCCAGCGGCCGAGTTCCTCGACTCGGGCGGGGTTCGGTTTGAAGAGCCCGAGCAGGCCGGCCTCCCCGAGCACGATGAGTTTTCCATCGGCGAGGATGGCGGAGCCGCGGCCGAAGACGTTGGGCGGTTTTTCGCCGGCTGCGAGTTTGGCGTGGCCGCCGTTGGGCCAGGCTTCGTCGCGGTCCCATTTCACGTCGCCGGTCGCGAGGTCCACGCAGCGGAAGCGGGCGTCGGGTTCGTTGCGGCCGGTGAAGGCGTAGAGCAGCCCGTCGAGCAGGACGGGGCGGGTCCAGTGGACTTCGAGCTGGAGGCCGCGCCAGACTTCCTCGACCGCTTTGCCGCCGCGCTGCACGCGCAGGCAGACGGCGCCGGTTTTGTAGTAGCAGTTCGAGAGCAGGATGAGGTCGCCCTGCACGACGGGTGTCATGGCGGTGACGGTGGCATCTTGGCGGGCGCGGAACCAAAAGGAAAAATTGGCGTCGCCGGTTTTCGGGTCGAGCGAGACGAGCCCCTGCCGGGTGCAGACGAGGATGTGCCGCTGTCCGTGGATCGTGGCCGCGACGGGCGTGCAGTAGCTGGCCTGCTTTTCAAAGCGCGGGTCCGTGCGGCTCCACGTCACCGTGCGGCTGCCGGGCCACGCGGTCATGGGCACGCCGTTCCAGGTTTTCTCGCCGACGTTTTGCCACACGGTTTTGCCCGTCGCGGCGTCGAAGGCGACGACCCCCGAGTTGAGCTGCGCGCCGACCTGCACGATGAGCAGCCCGTCTTCCAAAATGGGCGAGCTGCCCGCGCCGAAGAAGGCCTCGGGCACTTCGAAATCCTTGGCCGTGTCGCGCTGCCAGACCTTTTTTCCCGTGACCAGGTCGAGGCACAGCAGCACGCCTTCCGCGCCAAAGGTGTAGCAGTGGTCGGCGGTGAGGAGCGGGGTGCAGCGCGGGCCGTTGTTGTAGCCAAAGGGGTCGCGGTAGTCGGAGGGATACGCGTATTTCCAATAGGTCTGGCCGGACTTCGGATCGCACGCCTCGACGATCTCCTCAAGAATCTCCATCTCCAGTTCATGCGGCGTG
>CAYQBV010000515.1:0-2670 GCA_964415705.1 uncultured Chthoniobacter sp.
GGACGGCCTGGCGGTGCTCGTCGGGCGGGGGATTCATGCGGGGGAGTCTGTCTGCCCCCGCGCGCGACGAGAATGCAGAACCGCATACCCAATCCATGAACTGCAACGACCACCAGTTCCTCACCACATCACGCCAATTCCTCGGCGGGGTAGGTCCAGATTTCGCTGAGCGTCGGGTGGTAGTGGGGGATGCGGGCGAGGTCGGCGGCGGTGGCGCGAAAGTGCATGGCGACGACGATTTCGTGGATGAGTTCGGAGGCTTCGGGGCCGACACACGCTGCGCCGAGGATGCGGCGCGAATCGCGCTCGACGATGAGTTTCACGAAGCCGTCGGGCTCGGCGCGGATGAGCGTTTTGCCGTGGTCGGCGAAGAGATATTTCGCGGTGAGGACAGGGATGTTTTGCGCGGCGCACTCGCGCTCGCTGAGGCCGGCGGTGGCGACTTGCGGATGGGTGAAGATGGCGAGGAGCTTCAGGCGGTAGTCGATTTCTTCGAGCGGGCCGTCGAGCTTGCCGAGGACGCGGGCGGCGTTGCGCGCGGCGATTTCGCCCTGCTGGATGGCGATGTGGACGATCTCGTGCGGGCCGCACACGTCGCCGGCGGCGAAGAGATGCGGCGCGCCGCATTGCTGCGTGGCGGCGGCGCGGAGGCGTCCGCGCTCGACGGTGAGGCCGGCTTTTTCCGGGGCGAGGCCGTCGAGGTGCGGGTGGCGGCCGAGGGCGCAGATGATGCGCTCGCCGTCGGCCGTGAGGTCGGCGTCGCCCTGGCGAAAGACGATGCGCTTGAGGCTGCCGGCGGTCTCGGCGCGGAGGAGCGTGGTGCCGCGGTGGATGACGATGCCGCGGTGTTCGAGCGCGTCGGCGAGCGCGTCGGCGATGTCGGGATCGCTGCCGGTGAGGAGCTGCGGGCCGCGCTGGATGACGGTGACCTTTGAGCCGATGCCGCAGTAGTAGCTGGCGAGTTCGAGCGCGATGGCCCCGCCGCCGAGGATGACCACGGACGCGGGGATGATGTCGGCGTCGAGGACATCGTCGCTCGTCCACGAGCCGACTTCGCGGAGGCCGGGGAGGTCGATGCGCTGCACGGCGGAGCCGGTGGCGACGAGGCAGGCGCGCGCGGTGAGCCGGCGGAGTCCGCCGTCGGGCAGGCGGACCTCAAGGGTGTGCGGGTCGGCGAACGCGGCACGGCCGCGCACGAACTCGAAGCGCCCGCTTTCCAACTGCCCGCGCCGGTAGTCCGCAAACTCGCCGATGAGGCGCCGCTTCCGCGCGCGGATCGCGCCGGCATCCGCGCCGAGGAATTCCGCGCGCAGGCCAAACTCGCCGGCGTGCCGGATGGCCTCGGCGCGGTGGGCGCTTTCGAGCAGCGCTTTGCTCGGCATGCAGCCGCGCAGGATGCAGAGCCCGCCGACTTCCGTGCCGCCCTCCACGACGGCTACGCGCAGGCCGAGTCCGGCGGCGGTGGCGGCGGCGGCGTAGCCCGCGCTGCCGCCGCCGATGACGAGGAAATCGAAGGTGTCGGTCATGGTGTCGGGACGGTATCGGCCCCGGCGTGGACCTGCCAGATTTGGTAATAAATGCGCCCCGAGGGATGTGTGGCCGTGACCTCGCGGACGATTTCCACGCTGCCGCCGACTTCGTGCAAGGGGCGGGCGAGTTCGGTGGCGAGGCAATACTCGGGCGCGGGGACGCCGAGGAGCTTGGCGGCATTGGGGACCACGCGTTCGGCGGCATCGGCGAGAATCCACGTCACGCGGCGCTCGCGCAGGAGCGGCAGCGCGGCGTCGGTATCGCGGGCGAGGTAGATGCGCGCGGCGGCGACGATGCCGGGCAGACTTTCGTGCGAACTGCCGGCGACCCCCGGCTGGCGCGTCCAGTAGGCGATCGACGGCGAGAGCCACCACGGCGCGACGAAGGCTCCGCCTTGCGTGCCGGTTTTTGTGGAGACGACGCTGCGCAGCGCATCGGCCTCGGCGCGTTTCACGGCGAGTTGCTGCTGGCGGGCTTCCGCGGGGAAAAGGAGGCCGTCCCAATCCTGCGCCACCGGCCAGAGCGCGAGGGCGAAGGCGGTGCGGGCGATCCACGGGCGGCGCAGCGCGGGTAGGAAAACCGGCAGCGCGAGGACGAAGGCGGCGGCGAGGAAGTAACCCCAGCGGAGTTGCCAAAGCGTGAGGGCGAAGGCGACAGCGAGCACCGCGAGCACGGGCAGCGCGCGGCGGTCGGTTTTGCGCGTGAGGAAGAGCAGCACGGGCGCGGCGGCGGCGGTCCACCCGAGCCAACTCCAGAGCTGCGGGGAGAGCAGGTTGAGGTGCCCGAGTTCGCCGATCTGGCCCTGCCAGCGCGTGAAGTATTCGCGCATCGCCGCGTCGGGCAATTCGATGCGCCAGCCTTCGAGGAGAAAGGCGAGCGCGAGGATCGTGGCGAAGGCGATCCAGCCGGGGCGGCGCGCGGGGGCGAAGAGTGCCCGGCGATCGCCGGCGAGCCACAGAACGAGGACTGTGCCGAGCAGGATGAGCGGTTCGTAGAGCGACACCCACAAACTCAGCGCCCACGCCACGCCGGAGATCATCCCCCAACGACGCGTCATCCTGAGCGGAGCCCCGCTTTGGGGGCGGAGTCGAGCCGAGGCTTTGCGAGACAGCCGAGTGGGCGGAGGTGGGGAGGCAACGA
>CAYQBV010000516.1:0-2659 GCA_964415705.1 uncultured Chthoniobacter sp.
GGCATAAATTTAATTAGCGGCGCGACCAGGTTTCCGGGCAGCGGCCAGACCCGCTCCTGGATGCGCGGCGCGAGCTGCTTGGAGTTCACGTAGCCGGCGGCGAGCATTTCCAGCTTCGCGTCGAGATTATCCACGTAGTGCAGCGCCCAGGCCTCGGGCGTTTTCGGCACCACGGGCGAGCCAAATTGCAGCTCCCCGTGATGCGCCGCCAGCAGGTGCAGCAGGTGCAGCCGCACGTCTTCACCTGCCGGCTGCAGCTCGGCCCAGGCCGCCGCCGCGGGCGTCGCCGCCAGCTTCCGCCAGAGTGTATTGACCAGCTCGATACCGATGGTGATGTGCCCGAGCAGCTCCCCGCGTTCGTCGAAAGGCATCGCGAAGCCGTCCGCCGGCAGCGCGTTTTCCCACAGCTTCCCGGAGTCGTGGAAAAGGACGCCCGCGATGAGCAGGTCACGGTTCAGCGCGGGATACGCCCCGGCCAGCGCCAGCGCCGCGCGCATCATCTGCGCCACGTGCTCCACCAGCCCGCCGCGCCGGGCGTGGTGATTCCCCCGCGCCGCCGCACACCGGCGGAACCGCGCCCCGTATTCCGCGATAAAAAGCCGCGCCAGCCCGAGCAACCGCGGATCGCCGATCGACGCCACGCTTTCCTCAAGCAGCGCGAAATCCGCCGCCTGCTTCTCCCGCAGCTCCGGCGGCCCGGCGAGCAGCGCGTCGCGCTCGTCCTCCGCCAGCGGACGGCACGTCCAGCGCCGCGCATCCAGACCAAAGGCGCTCTGGTGGGTGAACTCCCCCGTCACCGCCAGGAAATCGCGCACCTCCAGCGCCGCGCAGACCGCAAAAGCCGGCCCATCGCTCCACGCCCGCAGCGTCAGCTTCCCCTCGGCATCCGCCAGCGTCAGCTCCCAAAACGGCTTCCCGTCCTTCGTTTCCTTCTTCACCAGCGCCTCCACCTGCCCATGCACCACGGCTTCCACCCGGCCTTCGAGCGCAGCGCGTTTGATCTGGGAAATGGTCAGCGTTTCCACGGTGAATATGCCATCATCCAGCCGGGGTGACGGACTTGTGTCGATCAGGAAATATCCCGACGAACGAAGTTTTTATTTGACGAGTGTTTTTATCGGGCTAATCGTAGAAGCCTCCTAGAAAACTATTTTCCACATTATCCATAGTCAATCTCGAAAAACTCAATTCAAACCAATGAAAACCAACACCCGCAAATCCACTCGTATCCTCGTCTCCTCCATCGCCGCCCTCCTCGTCGCGGCCGCGATTCCTTCCCACGCCGCCACCCTGACCTGGGATAACGGCGCCGCCACCGGCAACTGGAACACCACCGACGCCAATTTCGGCGGCGTCTGGACCAACGGCAACGACGCTCTCTTCGGAGGCGCGGGCGGCGAAACCATCACGATCAACTCCGCCGGCATCTCGGCCACGGCCCTGACTTTCAATGTCACCGGTGACATCATCGCGGCGACTGCGGCAAATACGCTCTCGATCACCTCACCAACGACCGTGGTGACCGTCGGCAGCGGTCTGACAGCGACCATCAACGCCCCGCTCGCCGGAACTGCGGGAGTGAAAGTGGAGGGCGGCGGCACGCTGAATTTGGGTGGAGTGAGCACGCTGGTCGGCAGTGGCGGTTCCAACGGACTCATCGTAGGGGCGACCACGGCCAGCAATACCGTCAACCTCGCCAGCGGTGGCACCATGGGGACGATCAGCACCAGCTTGCGCAGCCTTTTGATCGGTTCGTCGGACGTCGCCGCAGGCCTGACTACCACCGGCAGCAACAAGGTGAACATCTCCACTCCTGGCACGGCGCTTGCCCCCTCTTTTAACACCTCCGGAAACGGAGCCCGGATGACCATTGGATACGCTTCTGCTAGTAACGAACTGAACATCAGCAACGGTGCCTATTTTGCCCAGACGCCCGGCGGTGGCACGAACACGTGGGACATGGGCGTGCTCAGCACCGGAAACTCCAACAAGCTCACGGTCGCCGGCACGGGGGCAGCACTGAGCACGCAACTCGTGTTTGGCTCGAACCAGTATATCAACGTGGGTAACGCTGGCAGCACCAACAGTGTGACCGTGAGCAACGGTGGCTATTTCAGGGTTTCAAGACTCGGGGCAGGCGTCGGAACCGGCGACAATAACTCCATCGTCATCACCGGGGCCAATTCGGAAGTCCGGGGCAACGCGAGCAATAACTCGTTCTTGGACGTCGGCACCGTCAGTGGCGGCACTGGCAACAACATCCAAGTCGCCGCCGGCGGCACTTTGAATTTTGGCGGTTCTGCGACCAACCGACGCTGGGCCGTCGGCCAGGTGGTCGGTGCGGACACCAACTACATTCAAATCACCGGGGCCAGCTCGCGCGCCAATATGGTAAACTCGGGCATCCCGTTGGCGATTGGTGGCATTGCCAATGGTGCGAATGCGTTGGCGGACGGCGGCACCGGGAACCACTTGGACGTCTTCAGCGGTGCCACGCTCGACCTCAACAATCTTGATGCTTCCAACGTCAATATTCCGACGGCCTCAATGTCGGTCTCGATCCTCGGAACGGACTCCGCCTTCAATCTAGGCGACGGTACCGGCATAAGCACCGCCTTCGTCGGCGGGACGACAGGCTTTGCGAGCGGGGTTTTCCTCA
>CAYQBV010000517.1:0-2643 GCA_964415705.1 uncultured Chthoniobacter sp.
TTTCACCGCGACGATCAACCCGTGGTCAGCGCGGTGAAAACTCTTGTTGAGCCGCACCAGTTCGCCGCCGCGCTGATGCTCCACGAAGACTACGACGGTCAGGGTTTCTACCTCTACGAGGTCGAGCGGGCGAAACCGCACTGGGGCGAAGCGCTCGTCGAGGCAGCTGCGCGGCACATCGCCATCGAGGGCCGCACGCGCATCGACGGACGCAAAGCGGTGCATGGAATCCACCGCCGTCGCATCGACCCGAAACGCTTCGCGCGGATGGGCTACCCGGAGGCGATCTGGTTTCACCTCAAACATGCCGAGCGCTCGCTGACGATCGAAACGCCGTCCGAATTTGCGCTCGATCAGCGCGTGGCCGCTCAGGTGGCGGTCATTGAGGAATGTGTGCGGCGGGCCTGCTCATAGACTGGAGCAAGCCTCCGGCTTGCCGTAGCGCCGGCATCCTGTCTGCGCTCAGAGCAGCTCCGGATAATGCGCGCGGGCCACGGCGTCGCATTTCGCGAGGATGGCGGCGGCGGTATCGAGGTGCTGGATTTCCTCGACGAGCTGGCGACAGGCGGCGTTGTCGAGCGACTGCACGGCGCGCTTCACGCGGGGGACGGAGCCGGCACCGGCACTGAGTTCATCGATGCCGAGACCGAGCAGGAGCGGGGTGAGCAGGATGTCGCCGGCCATTTCGCCGCAGACGCCGACCCACAGATTGTTCGCGTGCGCGGCCTCGACGGTCATGCGGATGAGCCGGATAATCGCCGGATGCGTGGGCTCGTAAAGGTGGGCGATATGCTCGTTCAGCCGGTCCACAGCGATGGAGTATTGGATGAGGTCGTTGGTCCCGATGCTGAAGAAATCGACCTCTTTGGCGAGGATATCGGCGGAGATGGCAGCGCTGGGAATCTCGATCATCGCGCCGACTTCCATTTCTTCGTTGAAGGCCAGGCCCTCCGCGCGCAATTCGGCGCGACATTCTTCAAGGAGGACGTTGGCGCGGCGAAGTTCCTCCACGCCGGAGATCATCGGATACATGATCTTCACATTGCCCGCGGCGCTGGCGCGGAGGATGGCGCGGAGCTGAGTTTTGAAAATATCGACGCGCTCAAGGCAGAAGCGGATGGCCCGCCAGCCGAGGAAGGGATTCAACTCCTCGGGTATGTGCAGCGCGCTCATGAATTTGTCGCCGCCGAGATCGAGCGTGCGGATGATAACGCTGTGGGGCGCGGCGGCTTCGGCGACCTGGCGATAGGCGGCGAATTGCTCATCCTCGGTGGGCAGCTCGGCTTTGTTGAGGTAGAAAAATTCGGTGCGATACAGGCCGACGCCCTCGGCCCCGCTTTGCTGCACAAGCTCCATGTCGTCGGGCAGCTCAATGTTTGCCGAGAGAATAACGTGGTGGCCGTCGCGGGTGGTGGACGCGGTCTCGCGGAGCTGGCTGAGCTTTTCCTCGACGACCGTTTTCTTGATCTCCAGCTCGCCGTATTCCCACAGCGTCTGGTCACTGGGATTGACGACGAGCAGGCCGTTGTAGCCGTCGAGCAGCACGTGGTCGCCGGTGACGAGCTGGCTGCTGGCCTCGTGCAGACCGACGATCGCCGGGATATTCAGCGAGCGCGCCATGATGGCGGTGTGCGAGGTCCGGCTGCCGGCATCGGTGCCAAAGCCGAGCACGAGCGCGCGGTTGAGCTGCGCGGTGTCGGACGGCGCGAGGTTGTGCGCGATGAGAATGTGCGGAGTCGTGACGCCGGCGAGGTCGCGGGCCTGCGTGCCCATGAGGTTGTGGATAACGCGGCGGGTCACATCGTGGATGTCGAGCGCGCGCTCGCGGAGGTAAGGGTCGTCGATCTCGCTGAGCGTCTTCGCGTAGCGTCCGGCCACGGTTTGAAAGACATGCTCCACGTTCATCCGGTCGGCACCGAGGCGGCGGAGGACTTCGTCGATCAGCGTGCGGTCCTCGACCACGAGCAGGTGCGCGTCAAAGATGCTCGCGTCCTTCGCTCCCGTTGATTCGGCGATGCGCTGCTGCATTTCCAAAATCTGCGCGCGCGTGGCGAGCAACGCGCCTTCAAAGCGCGCGATCTCCGTGGGGATTTCGCTTTCCTCGATGCTCCGCGAGGGTGCCGCGTCGTCGTCGGGCCGATAGACGAAAACCGTGCCTCGGGCAATGCCGGGGGACACGCCGACGCCGTTGAAGCGTTTTTCTTGCGTCGAGGAAGCGGGGTTACTCATGGGGGGAGCAGAGCTGGCAGTCGCGCCTCAATCCTCATCAAATTTACGCAGGATGACGGCCTCGATCTCGGCCAGCGCCTTGTCCGCATCCCCGCCCTCGCAGGACACGAGCAGCCGCGAACCCTGGCCCGCGGCGAGCATCATCAGCCCCATGATGCTTTTGCCGTTTACCTGCTCGTCGTCCTTCTCCACCCAAATCTCACATCGGTGGGCACTGCTCATTTTCACGAACATGGCGGCGGGACGGGCATGGAGTCCGAGCTTGTTGGTGATGGTGAATTCTCGCGTGAGCATGAAAACAAAAATGACTGACGGATCACAGCCGGCAAGGGCGGATGGTGGATTTTCTGAAAATTTAAACCTCAGCTGATTTGCTGCTCTTCCATGGTTTTGAGGAGTTTATTGTTGAATTCC
>CAYQBV010000518.1:0-2634 GCA_964415705.1 uncultured Chthoniobacter sp.
CTCACTCAGTTTGACTTTGCCCAGCTTGCCGAGGTGAATTACAAGAAATACCAGCGGTACGAGTCTGGGCGCTCGAAGGAGATTCGACTGTCGCAGGTTGAGAGGCTTGCAGCGTGCTACGGCTTAGAGGCTTGGCAGCTCATTGGCAGGGAGGAGCCGAAGGCAACTCGCCATCCGCGAGATTTTGCGGAGGAGCAGTATGGAAAAGAGGAGGCGCTTTTTCTCGCGCGGGAGCAAGCGAGGGAAGTGAAAGCGTCGGCGTCGGACCCATAAGGGGGGTGTAGAGCCTTGCTTCACCTCAAAGCGGGGGGAGCTACGCAAAGGCGCAGACGCGCGCCTAAGTCCCGTAAGATTCAGAAAGGAAGTTATTTGTGGAAGTCCGTTGAGCGAATGGGGAGCGCAGGGTTTGCGCCGAACCGCCAACCACTCCCGCTCCGTTTCCGCCCGCAGCGCTGCTGGACCCCAAATAACAGCATGAACAACCGCACCAGCTCGGAAAAACGTCAGGAAATCATCAACCGCCTCCACCAAGTCGCGCCCAAAGTGGCAAAGCACCTCTTTCCAGAAGGTGTGCTGCTGGGCAAAGACTGGTGCGTGGGCGCAATCGACGGGCACCCAGGCAAGTCCTTCCAGATTTGCGTCGAGGGTGAGAAGGTTGGGTTCTGGAAGGACTGGGCCGAGGAAGAAAAGGGAGGGAGCAACCTCGTAGGCTTGTGGGCCAAAAAGCGCGGCATCCATTTCTACAAAGCTGCCGCCGAGGCCGAGGCTTGGCTGGACTCGGGCGGCGAGCCCGGACCTTCCGCCGCGCCCGTGGCGAAAGCACCGCCTGGGCCGTGTCCCGTGCCCGGTGCGGCGGCGAAAAAGGAGAAGCCGTTCGACTGGGCCAAGTGCGTCGAAAAGGGCTCCGAAAAGCATTTGAACTGGATCAGCAAGGAGCGCGGCCTCCCGTACGAGTTCCTGGCGTGGCTGCGCTCGCGCAGCCTCATCGGCTTCCGTGGCGACAAGGTTGCCTTCCCGATTCACGACGAAAGCGGGACAGTCGTCGGCATCCACACCCGCACCCAGAACCGTTCGTGGCAGGTCGAGGGCGACTGCCACATGCGCCCGCTTATCATCGGCGATCTTGCCACCGCCACGAGAATACTAGTCTTTGAATCCCAATGGGATGCGTTCGCCGTCTGGGAGAGGCTCGGCCTGCAGGATGCCCAAGGGCTTGCGGCGATCATCACGCGCGGCGCGGCGAACGGGAAGCTCGTTGCGGGACTGATTCCCAGGGGCGCGAGGGTGCTCGCCTTTAAGCAGAACGATGAGCCTGACGAGAAGGGCCGCGCCGCTGCCGACGAGTGGCTAAAGGCTGTCGCCCGCCACGCGGGGACGCCTGTGCAGCTCGTCTCCACGCCAGGGTGCCACAAGGACCCAAACGACTGGACGCGCGCCGGTGCCACCATGGAGGAAATCACGGCGGCGCTCAGCGCGTCCACGCCGGTCGCGGTTCATCCTGAGCAGTCCGTCGCCGCGCCACAGCAGGTTGTTCTGCGACCAACAGACCCAAATCTCCCGGATTGTTATTACGAACCCTCCCAGCGCCAGTGCTGGTTCATCCCGAACGGCTGTGGAGGCCACGTCTCGGTGAATGAAGCGGGGTTAAAGCGTTACCTAAAGTCGCTGGGATTTAGTAGCGATGTGCCGGACGGGCAGTTCCTTTCGCCGGTCGATGCTGCCACCCTTACGTTACAGCAAAAGCACGAGTTGGCTTATGCCGGACCTCTTGCCGGTAGCAACGCGGGCATTCACACAGTTCAGGGCAGCAACATCCTTGTCACCACCTCACCCGCGCTGGTCACGCCAGCACCCGGCGAATGGCCGGTGCTGGGCAGGCTGCTCGGCAACCTGCTCGTCGAAGGCGAGCACAACCAGCAGCCTTACCTCTTCGGCTGGGTCAAGGTCAGCGCCGAAGCCTTGCGCAAGGGGCGGCGCAGGCCAAGCCAGGCGATTGCGTTCGCCGGTCCTGCAGGCTGCGGAAAGTCACTCCTGCAGAATCTGATGACGATCATCCTCGGCGGGCGGTCCGCGAAGCCTTACGCGTTTATGACTGGTGGCACATCCTTCAACCGGGACCTTTTCACTGCGGAACACTTGATGGTTGAGGACGAGGTGCCGTCCGCAGAATACCGGTCGCGCCGCAACTTTGGCACCCACATAAAGGGTGTGACCGTCAACGCAACGCAGCGCATGCACCAGAAGTTCCGCGACGCCCTCACACTTGAGCCCTTCTGGCGGCTCACCATCTCGCTAAATGACGAACCGGAAAACCTCATGGTTTTGCCGCCTATTGACGACTCCATCGGCGACAAGATCATTCTCCTCAAGTGCGTGAAGAAACCGATGCCGATGCCCGCAAACACGGACCAGCAAAGGCAGCGGTTCTGGGAAACGCTGGTCGCGGAGCTGCCTGCCTTTCTGCACTGGCTTGATGAGTGGCAGATTCCGGAGGAGTTGCGCGACGAGCGCTACGGCATCACGTCCTACCATCACCCGGAACTGCTGCGCGCCATCGACGACCTTGCTCCAGAAACGCGGCTCCTGGGATTGATCGACGACCATCCCAGCCGAAGCCGGGAGTTCGGGCAGATT
>CAYQBV010000519.1:0-2628 GCA_964415705.1 uncultured Chthoniobacter sp.
GCTCACAAGATGCGGGGGGGGGTGGACCCCGGGGGACCTGCCGTGGGAACTGGGGGCGACCCTCACGCTCGGGGGGGACGGGCCGGGCGAGGTGACGATGAATCACGCGGTGACGGGCGCGGCGGACATCGTGAAAAACGGCGCGGGGACGTTCCGCTTCGGGACGCCGTTTAACAGCCCGACGCTCGGGCCTTCGGCCAGTACGTGGGTGGGAAAGCTGACGATCAACGACGGGATCATCCGCTATAACGACAACTTGGAAGCGGGCCGCACGGCGCTCCGGGCGAATGCGGTGGTGCTGAACGCGGCGACGGCGCAGCTCACCAGCACCTCGGAAATCCGCGCGGGCACGCTGAGTGGCAGCGCGGGGAATGTGCAGACGATCGTGACCGGCTCGAATACGAGCGCGAGCATCGTCATTCACGCGCTGAGCGATGGAGACTTTGGCGGAACGGTGCGGATCGATCCCCGGACGGGCTCGGGGAAGAACGATGGCATCCTGACGGTGCGCGGGACCGGGACGCAGACGCTGAGCGGGACGGTGTCATTGAATGTGGTGGGCGCGGATATGACGGTGGGACGCGGGGCGACGCTGGTGTTTGCCGGGACGGCGGCGCTGGATACGTTTATCAATACGAAGGGCGCGGTGGTGCTCAATGGCGGGACTTTCAAGCTGGACAATGTGGCCAATGACATAAGCGACCGACTGCGGGATGGCGCTGTGGATCAGACGGGGCTGGAGACGATCGGCGGCGGGACTTTTTCTTTCATCGGAAATGCCACGGGCAGCACGGAGACGATGGGCCGGCTGCAGCTCGGGTCGGTGAACCCCGCCACAACCGTGAGCACGCCGCGCTCGGGCGCGCTGACCGTAAATATCACGCACACTTCGCCGGTCGCTGCGACGGTGCTGACTTTCCAAGCCTACACTCGCGACACCCGCGGGGTCGGCTTCAACCAGACGACGACCGTCAATTTCAACGCCACCGATGGCGCGGGGAACGCGGTCGCCCTCGGGGCCACGGGCGAGAGCGGGAGGGTGACGTTTGGTAATTACGCAGTGCCTTTGCTCAACTTGCTGCTGAACAACTCATCAGCGACTTCGACGCCAAATGTTGGGTTCTCCGATGCTGGCTGGGCCACGGTGACGACCGCGGCGGGGCTGGATTTTGCGACGTATTCGACGGCGTTCGATTCAGGATTCGTGCGCGGCGTCCTGGCGCTGGGGAGCACGACGGCCCTGCCCGGAGGCACGGGCAACCCGACGACCAATGCGAAGCTCGCCGGCAACGGGACGATCAGCGCGGCGACGGCTTACAGCCTGAGTTCGCTGCGCATCGTGCCGGGCGCGGCGGCGCAGCAGCTCAGCATCACTGGAGCGGGGAATCTGACGACCACGGCGTTCATCCTCTCGAATGATCCGACGCTCGGCGCGGTGGATTACGCGATCGAAAACAGCGGAGGAGGAACCGGCGGCATCGCGGGCAGCGGGCCGCGCTATTTTCACGTGCAGGAGGCGGCGCTCACGGTCGGCGTCTCGTTGGCGGGTGCGGATCAGCCGGTGGTGAAAGCGGGCGCGGGGGTGCTGGTGCTCACGGCGTCGGCCAACGCCGCGGGCGTGACCCAGGCGGTGGTCATCAATGCCGGGACGCTGCGCGCGACGCCGGGAACGAGCCTGCCCTCGGGGGAGCTGCGGCTGCGCGGTGGGGTGCTGGAAATCACGGGCGGCGGCACTTTCAACCGCGCGATCGGTGGCAACAGCACCGGCGCGGCGACGAACACGGTCAACTGGTCGGGGATCACCTTTGCGAACGCCTCGAACGCCTCGATCGCCGATGATCGCGGCAGCGGCGGGTTTGCGGCGGTGGGTGCGGATGTGAGCATCGACCTGAATACTTCCGGCGTGGCGGACCTGCTGGCGTGGGAAGACCGGGGATTCATCAACAGCGGACATGCACTCACGTTCGGCTCCACCCAGGCGACGCATCGCGTGACGTGGACCGACAATCTCATGCTCAACTCACTGGACCCGACGGTGAACTACAACGCCCGTGAAATCCGGGTGCTCGACAACGTGGCGGTGTCCACGGACTCGGCGCGGATCAGCGGGGTGATTTCCGGCACGCTGCAAAACGATCTGTTTAAGACCGGCAGCGGGACGCTGGAACTCACCGGCGCGAATACCTATTTCGGCAACACGATCATCCAGGAGGGCGTCCTGAGCATCGGCGCGGCCAATGGTCTCGGGGCGACGACGGGCGCGAATACGCTGGCGATCAATGGTGGCACCCTGCGCGTGACGGCGGCGGGCGTGGCGCTGCCGGCGAACCGCACGGTGTCGATCGGCGCGCCGGGAGCGACGGTGGACGTGACCACGGGAGCCGGGCTGACGGTCGCCGGGGACATCGGCGGAACGGGCGCGACTTTGGCCAAAACCGGCGTGGGGACGCTGACCCTGAACGGTGCGCAGGGCTACGCCACGCTCACGGCCGGCGGGGGCACGACGAATGTGAACGGCGCCCTCGGCAGCGGGGGAGCGACGGTGCATGTGAACGCGGGAGCCGTGGTGAAATTTGGCAGCGTGAGCCAGACGCTGGCAGCGCTGAATATCGGAGCCGGGGGCACGGT
>CAYQBV010000520.1:0-2625 GCA_964415705.1 uncultured Chthoniobacter sp.
ACGACGTGGCCGGCATGGTGCGTCTCATGGTCGCCGCGACGACCGGCGCACCGGCAGCGGACCCGCATGCCGCCTTGCGCGCGCGGCTGGAAGCTGGCGTCGCGAGCTACGCGCGTTTCACCGAGCCACTGGTCTGAGATGGCGCAAATCTCAAACTGCGAGTCATCCTGAGCCGCATCCATGCAGTTGGAAGAGGGGAGCGCGGGCTTCCAGCCCGTTGGAGCCGGCATCCTGCCGGCGACCCGCCCGCGTGTTGGTGTCCACGGACCGGTGACGTGTCCACGCGCCATCCGCAGCCGGCAAGATGCCGGCTGCTGCGGCCAGGATGGCCGCGCTCCCCTTCGCAACTGCATCGTTCCGGCTCAGGATGACACGGGTTTGTGCGCCAGCGTCGCCTCGATGGCGGCGACGACTTCGGGCACCTCGATCGCTTTCATGCAGCGGAAGTCGAGCGGGCACTCGCGGAGGAAGCAGGGGCTGCACTCCACATGGTGCCGGAGGATGCGGTGGCCGGGGCCGAGCGGGCCGGTGAGGCGGGGCTCGGTGGAGCCAAAAAGCGCGACGACCGGGACGCCGAGGTGCGCGGCGAGGTGCATGGTGCCGGTGTCGTTGGTCAGGAGCAGGTCGCAGGTGCGCAGCTCGTCCATGAGCTGCGCGAGGGTGGTTTTGCCAATGAGATCGGTGCTCGGGACGCCGGCGGTCGCGAGGATGGCGGCGGCGGCGGGGCGGTCTTTTTCCACGCCGAAGAGCTTCCATTCGCAGCCGGTCTTTTCGTGGACGAGGCGCATCGTCTCGGCGAAGCGCTCGGGCAGCCAGCGCTTCGCCGCGCCGTACTCGGCTCCGGCGCAGAGGCCGATCTTGGGCGGCGTGATTGGTGATCGGAGATTGGTGATGGGGAAAGCGAGCGCGCCTTCCACGTCCGCGCCGACGAATTCCGCGAGGGCGAGGTAGTCGTGGACCTGGTGGTGCGGACGCTCGGCGACTCTCTTTTTCTTCGGCGCAAAGACTTGGTTGAGCAGCCAGCGGCGGTGATGGCCGGGCACGCCGACGCGACGCGGGATGCCGGCGAGCCAGACTTCGAGCGCGGTGCGGAGGGAGTTCGGGAGAAGGATCGCGGCGTCGAAATTGCGGCGGATCTTTTGCGCGACGGCGAAGATGTTTTCGCCGGCCTCGATGGCGATGACCTCGTCCACCTCCGCGACACTTTTCCAAAAGTCCGCGAGCTTTGCCGGCGTCAGCACGCTCACGTGGGCCTCGGGCCGTCCGCGTTTGATCGCGCGCACGGCGGGCACGCTCATCACCGCGTCGCCCAGCCAGTTGCTCGCGCGGAGGAGGATGCGGAAGTGGGCACGTGAATGGTGATTGGTGGCCGGTGAATGGGGTGCGGGCACGAATGCGGGTTCGCGATGCACCATGCCCCGATCACTATTCACGGCCGCGCCGGCGACGCAGATGCCGCGTTTGTAAGTCGCGAGGAGAAACTTCGGCCGCGGCGTTTTCCAGCGGTTGTGGACCCAGAACCAGTCCTCGGGCTGGTGGCGGATTTGGTCTTCGAGCTGCGCGTTCAGGCGCACGGTGATGGCGTCGGCATCCTCACCGGCAAGCAGTTCCATCCGGGGAAAAACCACGAAGCGCCAGCGGGCGACCCCGGCGGTATAGACGGCGGCGGAAGCGAGTCGCGCGCCGGTGCGCAGCGCGAGCGTGGCGGGGAGTGTGGAGGTGGAGGCGAGCCGGCCGAAAAACGGGCACCACAGCCCGGCGTCGCCCGCATGCTGATCCATGAGCACGCCGAGCGCGCCACCTTCGCGCATGAATTGGCAGCCTTTGATGAACCCGGCTTTGCGCTCGAAAAGCTGGAGCCCGAGCCGCGCGCGATCGCGGCGGATTTCGGCGTCGATGTGCGGATTGCCGAGCGCCTGAAAGATCGTGCCGACCGGGCAGCCGAAATAGATCGGCGAGGACTGGGCAAACGCTTCCCAGCTTCCGAGATGGCTGATGGCCATGACGAAACCGCCGCCCGCGGCGTTGCCCGCCTGGATCGTCTCCAGGCCTTCGATGGTCACGACGGCCGCGATTTCCGCCCGCGAAAGGGTGGGCAGCTTGATGCTGGAGAAGATGTTCGCGCCGAGGGTGGCGAAGTGTTTGCGGGCCAGCGCCCGCAGCTCAGCGGGGGATTTTTCGCGACCAAAGGCGATGGTCAGATTGTGCAGGACGAGCCGGCGGTAGGACGGCGCGATCCAGTAGGCGAGCGAGCCGAGCGCCCAGCCGAGCCGGAAGACCGCCGTGAGCGGCAGCGCGCAGAGCAGCGCGGAAATCGCGCGGTAGAGCGCAAAGGCGACGCGATCCATCAGCGCGCGGGCAGCAGGTTGCGGCAGCCTATCACCTCGGGGAGCCGAACACGCGAACGTGATTTGTAGGACGGCATGAACCATCCAAAACCGGGGCAATCCTGAGCGGCGAGGAAATTGAAGCAATTTTGGCCTACATCAAGAGCACCTGGCCGGAACGGGAGCGAACCTACCAGCAACAAAGAACGCAACAAGCCAAGCCGCAATAGGAATACTCTTTGACTATCTCAATACTAGAGGGCACCGTCACGTTAACGGAATGTGGTAGCGGCGCGGG
>CAYQBV010000521.1:0-2570 GCA_964415705.1 uncultured Chthoniobacter sp.
AAATCAGACCGAGGAGCAATCCGACGTAGCCCATGGAACTCAGGCTCTTGATGAGCGCGCCGACGAGGAGTTGCAGCTTTGGGAGCGCCGTGACGAGCCGGAGCAGTCGCAGCGTGCGGACGAGTCGCAGCACCGCGGCGAAAGGTCCGCCGACGGGCAGCACGCAGAATGCGACGATGGTGAAGTCGAAGACGTTCCAGCCATCGCGGAAGTAGTCGAGCGGCCGGCGGCCGCACGCGGTGATCTTCAACACGATCTCGATGATGAAGATGGCGAGCACCGTGCCATCGAGCGCGTGCAGAAGCGGGCCGTATTGCGCGAGCATTTCGGCGCTGGTTTCCACGCCGGCGAGGACTCCGGCGAGGAGGATCACCGCGATGATGATGGCGCGGAATGGCTGCGAATCGACAATGCTCTTCGCGAGGTGAGTCATGAGGATGTGGCGGAGGGCTCCATGACCTGAGATGTTCCCGCGCGTCCGATGAGAACCTTGTCCACGGAGGTGCGGTCCATGTCGATGATCTCGAAGCGCAGGCCGGCGCAGTCGAAGTAAGCGCCCTCGTGCGGTTGGCTCGCGAGTTGATTGCCGACAAACGCAGCGAGGGTCGCGCGCGCGTCGGAGGTCGCGGGCGGGAAGGGGACGCCGAGTTGCGAGGTGAGCTTGGCGAGATCGTATTGGCCATCGACCAGCCAGGACCCATCCGGGCGCTGCCGGGCTTCGGGCCGCAGACGATCTTCAAGCGAGGGGATGTCGCCGACGATGGCTTCCAGCACGTCCACCAGCGTCACGAGTCCGACCGCACGGCCATCGGGTTCGCGCACCACGGCGAGATGCACGCCGGTGCGTTTGAAATGGTTCAGGACGTCGAGCACCGGTTCGTCCGGCGCGACGAGAAGTGGCGCGGTGAGAAGATCGACGACGCGCACCGGGATGCCTGCCGCGAGGTTGGCATAGACGGACTTCACCGTGACCACGCCGACGATATGATCCCGATCCTCCGCAGAGACCGGGTAACTCGAATGACCGGACACAACGATTTTATGCCACAGCGTTTCTTGCGTATCGGTGAGGTTCACGAAGACCAGCTTGGCGCGTGGCGTCATGATTTCCCGCACCGGCCGCCGGTCAAAGGAGAGTACCGACTCGACCATGCGCGGCTCTTCCTTGAGGAAGACGCCGCTTTCCCGGCCCTCGCGCAAAAGCAGCCGCACTTCGTCCTCCGAAACGGAATCCGGCTTGCCGGGCTGCACGCTCAATACGCGAAGCAGGATGTCGGTCGCGCCGCTGAGTAGATGGACGACTGGTTGGGCGATGCGACTAAGTAACTCGATGGGTCGGGCTAAAAGACTGGCGATCTTCTCCGGTGCGGCCAGCGCGATGCGTTTCGGCGCGAGTTCGCCGACGATGACCGAAAGGAACCCAAGCGCGACAACGACGAGCCCGACACTCACCGCATGGGCGTAAGACTCGAAGCCCGGCAACTGCTTCAACCTCGCAGCAAGCTCGGACGCCAGCGTGGCGCCGCTGAACGCACCCGCCAAAAGGCCCATCAGCGTGATGCCGATCTGCACGGTGGGCAGGAAGCGATTCGGAGCCTCGGCCAGCCGGAACGCCGCGGCTGCGCCGGCATCACCGTCTTCCGCCATCTGCTTGAGCCGCGACTTCCGCGAGGACACGACGGCCATCTCGCTCATGGCGAAAACTCCATTCGCGATGAACAGCGCGAGCACGATGAAAATCTCGACGAGGACGGTGCCCATCAGGGGTGCTCCGGGGTTGTCCCTGGAGCATGGCCGATGTGCAGCGCGGCTTTTTTGGGCCGCAACAGGGACACGATGATCGAGGCGGCCAGCAGGGAGACGATCACGCCGAGCGAGACGAGCGTGTCGATCTTGTAGGCCGTGTGCCCGAGCAGCATCTTGACGCCGACAAAGGTCAGCACGACGCCGAGGCCGATCTTCAGGTAGTGGAATTTGTCCAACACACCCGCCAGCGCAAAATACAGCGAGCGCAGGCCGAGGATGGCGAAGACGTTCGAGGTATAGACGATGAACGGATCCTTGGTGACGGCGAAGATCGCCGGGATGGAATCCACCGCGAAGATCACGTCGGAGATTTCCACCAGCAAGAGCACGACGAAGAGCGGCGTAGCGCTGCGGATGCCGTTTTCGCGCACGAAAAACTTGTCGCCGCGATAGTCGCTGGTGACCGGCATGAGCTTCTTGAACCAGCGCACCACCGGGTTGCGCTCGGGATGAATCTCCTCCTCCCGCTTCACGATCATCTTGATGCCAGTCAGGATGAGAAACGCACCGAAGATATAAATGATCCAAGCAAATTTCGTGATGAGCACCGTGCCCGCGACGATCATAAGAGCCCGCAGGACCAGCGCGCCCAGGATGCCCCAGAAGAGCACGCGGTGCTGATAGATCGGCGGCACCGCGAAGTAAGAGAACAGCATCGCGAAGACGAAGATGTTATCCACGCTCAGCGAGTATTCGATGACGTAGCCGGTGGTGAATTCCAGAGCCTTCTGCGCCCCGGCGTAATACCACACGCCCATGTTGAA
>CAYQBV010000522.1:0-2553 GCA_964415705.1 uncultured Chthoniobacter sp.
CCGGCGTCACCGTCGCCAGCACCAACGAGGAAACGCTCAAGGAAAGCGGCGACACTCGGTTCGTGCCGCTCGTGCTCGCGTTTCGCGGAGCGGAAAAGCAGGCGCAGCAAGCGGTCGCGCTCATCGAGAGCATCGCCTCCGACGGACGCATCCACGGGCGGTTCGAGCCGACCGGCACCGCGACCGGGCGTTTCAGCAGCCGCGAACCCAATCTGCAAAACATCGGACGCGGCCCGCTGCGCGAGTGCTTCATCGCGCCGGAAGGTTTCAGTCTCGTGGTCGCCGACTACTCGCAAATCGAATTGCGCGCCGCCGCTGCCATCGCCGGTGAAACGAAAATGATCGAGGCGTACCGGCGCGGCGAGGATCTGCACAAGGCCACCGCAGCGGCAGTGCTGGGCAAGCCGGTCGAAGCCGTGACGAAGGAAGATCGTCAGCTTTCAAAGGCCGTGAACTTCGGATTGCTCTACGGCCAGTCCGCACCGGGCCTCGTGAAGTATGCGGCGTCGAGCTACGGCGTGGCGCTGCCCGAGGACGCTGCGAAGGAAATCCGCGCGAAGTTTTTCCGCACCTACGGCCAGCTCCGGCAGTGGCACGGCGAGAGCCATCTCCAGGCGGAGAAAGGCGTGCGCGAAGTTCGCACCGTGCTCGGTCGCCGGCGGCTCATCCCGCCGGAGGCCTCGGCCTGGGAACGCTTCACCGCGCTGGTCAACACGCCCGTTCAGGGCGGCTGCGCGGACGGGATGAAACGCGCGCTTGTGCAGCTCGCCTCCGCGCTCCCGCCTTCCGCCCGCATCGTCAGCACGGTCCATGACGAGATCATCGTCGAGGCTCCGGAGGGCGAGGGCGAATCCGTGCGCCAGACGGTCGAGGCGGTGATGATCGAAGCGATGGCGGCGCTCTTTCCGCAGGTGCCCGTCGAGGTCGAAGCCAGCGTGTGCGCGAGCTGGGGAGAAAAATAATGGGGGACAATTACGCCAGAAAGCAGCCGGTGAAAGACGCCGCCTACGCCCGTGAATACAAGGCGTGGCTCGCGACGCTCACTCCCGAAGAACGGTGGCAGGTCGCGGAACTGGGCCTCGCTGCGCCGCTGCTCCCGGGCGATGGCGGGGGCGGTTTTCTCGACAAGGACGCGGCCGATTCACCGCTCGCCTCCGAGGCTCCTGCGCCGATCGCCGAGGACGCCGCGCCGCAGGAAACCGCCCCCGGCATTCTCGGCACCGAGGACGTGTGGGACATCCTGCGCCGGCTGGTCGGGCAGTTGATGGCCGAGCGCAACGCGCGCCTCAGCCTCGAATGCCTCGCCCTGGTCAGCGGGCTTTCCTTTCTCGGCGACTCGATGACCGCCGTGGCCCGCCGCCATGGCGTGACCCGCGCGGCGGTAAGCAAACGCTGCGTCGAACTCACCGAGCGCCTCAATCTTCTGCCGTCTCGCGCCATGCGCTCTTTGACAGCCCGCCACGCCTACCGGGCGGCTCAGCTTTCCACCCGCATGCAATATGAACGATTTGGCCACCATCACTCCTAAAGTCCGGATCACCCCGCTCGGCCTCGACATCCTCGATGACCTCACCTTCGAGGAATGGGCCGCGCTGGCCGCACACTTCGGCAACGCCGTGCGCTCCATGGAGTTCGCCATCGGCGACTGGCTCGTCTATGGCGACCGGTTTGCCGTGCAGCTTCCGCTCCCAGGCTTCCCCGCCGACAAGCTGCGCCGGGCCGAACCCGAGCGCTACGAAAAGGCCCTCAGAACGAGCCACCTCGACCGGCTCACCCTGCGCAATTTCTCCTACGTCTGCCGGAACGTGAGAAAATCGTGTCGACACGATTATCTCTCCTTCGAGCACCACCGCGCCCTGGCCACGCTCGACGAAACCGGCCAGCAGCACTGGTCGTCCATCGCGCGGGCCGAGATGGATGCCGGGCGGCATCTGAGCGTCCGCCGCCTCCGGCGCTCCATCGAGGCGGGGCGCGTGCTCGGCGTGGAGGAACTCTCCCCGGACAAATGCGACATGGGCCAGTCCAACCACATCCCTTACGTGAACGGCCTCGTCGGCTGGTGGTCGCGGATGACCAAGGCCGGCTGGCTCAAGACCGCGAGCGCCGAGAAACGCGCCGCCCTCAAACGCGATCTTCAACCCATCATCGACATCATCAACCAATTATGAGCACCGACCTCCAAGACCTCGAACAGCAGAAAGCCCTCGACCACGTCCGCGAACTGATGAGCGCCCACTGGCGCGAAGCGCAGGACGCCCAGGACGAGGACGGCAAATTCGGCATCGCCTTCAAGGCCACCTTCGACCGCGGGGCCTCGCCCACGAAGCTGAAGGTGACGTGCCGCATCGCCAAAACCATCAGCGACGAGATCGAGAGCGAAGTCGAAGATCCACGGCAGCAGAAGCTCCTCTGAGCCGCGTCACTTCCGCACGCTCGCGGTGCCGGTGATGCGCCCGGACCCGTCGCGATACGTGATCGAGTCGCCGGAGACGGTGCTCGTGCCGATGATGCGCCCGCTGCCGTCGCGATAGGTGGTCGAGCCCGACGATGCGG
>CAYQBV010000523.1:0-2550 GCA_964415705.1 uncultured Chthoniobacter sp.
CCCTGGCCGGAATGGCCCAAGACCCACAAGGTCGATTACGGCCAGGAAGAGGCGGCTGCCAAGTTTGGCTCCGACCCGCGCGTCTACCTCACCACCGCGACCAAGTTCATCGCCGACGAACAGGGCAACCTAAAGGAAGTCCATACCGTCGAAGTGAAGTGGGAGAAGAATGAAAAGGGTCAGTTCATCCCTGCCAACGTCCCCGGCACCGAGAAGGTTCTGCCCGCGCAACTCGTCCTCCTCGCCATGGGCTTCCTCGGCCCCGAGCAACCGCTCCTCGAAGCCCTCGGCGTCGAGCGCGACGCGCGCAGCAACGTCAAAGCCGAGCACGAGAAGTACACCACGAGCCTCCCCGGCATCTTCGCCGCCGGCGACTGCCGCCGCGGCCAGAGCCTCGTCGTCTGGGCCTTCAATGAAGGCCGCGGTGCCGCCCGCGAGTGCGACCGGTTCCTCATGGGTGCCACCGATCTGCCGTAGCGCAGTTCATCGAGACTCGTTCCGAAGTTCCACTTCGGTGAATTCTCTCTGTAGGCAATTCGCCACAGTGTAGATGCTGGCGGTTGCTGGCTGGAAATGGCGGATAATGGCGAAATTATGGCCACTTAAACGTCACTCACGTTCCGCGTCTTCCGCGGCGTCGTGATCAGCTCCCCGCTGATGGAATGAGGTCGCTCGCCGGTGGGAATTTTTGCTGGCCTGATACTCCAGCATCGCACCCAGTTCGCGGTCAGGCTCGAACTGAAACCTCGGCTCCCATCCACCGCCGGCTTTGCGGAACGGATCACCGTCGATGCGGATCAACTTCTGCATGAGCTCGCGGAGACGGGCAAAGTTTCGTTGGACGGCAGCATAGCTCTTGTCGGTGCACGGTGGATTCTCCCAGCGGCCCGCGGCGCACATCTGGAAAAGGGTTTTGAAAAGCTGCGGATACTTCGGCTTTCCATCCGGTCCTTGCCGGCGTCCGAACCGATGTTCGCCACGGGCTGAATTGTAGCGCGCGACCAGCATGCCTTTTTCAGTGAGCCGGAGGTGGAGCTTTTCCCACACCCATCCGGGCTGCACCGCAAGAATGGCGCGCGGCTCTTTGCTGCCGTTCCCCGGTCTGGCGGTGTTTGCAGTGAGCGTGGCGGCCACCGTCAGGGTCGTCGAGGCGGGCGCGGTTTGACTTAGCCGGTCCGCGATGGATTCGATGGCTATCTTGCGTGTGTTCGCTACGGCAAATACCTCGGGCAGCAAGTGGCGACTGGTGGGCACGTAGAGCACGCACTCGGGCAGCGATTGCAGAGCACTGAGAAAACATAGCGGTCATTGAACGAACCGGCCGGCAGATGGAGGAAAACAGGCATGGTCGTGCCGATCTGCGGCTGGGAGAAGCCGATCTGCCGGATGCTGGGGCTATGCGGTGCGGTTGCGGCCGAGGCGGTGAAACCGAGCAGTTCAGCGAGGGACGGCCGGATGGTTTCCCAATCCGGAACCATCAGCGTGAGATCGCGCGCGGGAACATCAAATGGCGCGCGGTGTGCCGGCGAATCCTCCGACTCGGCGACATACACTTCGTCGTTCTCAGTCGGAGAAACGCGCATCCACCGACGGCGGCGTGGCTCGTCTGGGTCCGGGATGCGGTCCGCCACGCCCGGCATCCGCCGCAGGAATGGCAGAGCAGCGTCGAGTTCGCCGTTCAGTTCCAGCCGCCAGAGCGTCAGCGAAACACCGCAGGCACCGAGGCGATCAACTGCCTGCAAGAAGCTCGACGTTAGCATTGGTGATGACGAATCCGCGGTCTTCCAACCAGGCATCCACGGCTCCGATTCCCGCCGCGCCAGAAACTGAATTGCTGCCTGGCGTAATCGTTACATGCAGCCATCTCCGGCGGTGACTCAACAGCAATCCGAACGTCGCCAGCACCAACTCGGCCGCGCCATGGACGAGCCGCTGCTGTTCGACGAGCGCCGCGAACACGTCGCTTTTTTTCAGGCTCATCTCGACGCCTTCATCGAGCCCGCGCCGGAAACGAGCGGCTTGAAGCTGCGCCCGTTCTCGGCGGGCACGCTCACGCTCTGCCGCGCGCTTGGGCTGACCATGATCACCGGCGCGAGCAAGGAGCAGCTCGAAGCGATGTCGGCCGACGACAAGCAGCGGCAGCTCACCACGTTCCTTTTCATCCAGTCGCAGCCGCTCGACACGGTAAAGAAAGCCGTGAAGCTGGCGCGGGAAAACCGCGACGCTTTCGAGGAGGAATATCTGCTGCCCTTCGAGCTGGAGCTGCCCGTCACGGCGATGTTCACCGCGATGACGCAGTTTGAGAGCAACCTCACCGCCATCGAGGCCGCGCAAATCGAGGTCGTCGCGCGCCCCGGCGGTCGGAGCAAAGAAGCGCAGCCGCCCCCAAACTGATCGAGCCGGTGTGGACGGCGAGTTTCGTCTTCACACTGGCGCGAGAAACCGGGTGGTCCGAGCACTTCATTTTCTGGGAACTGCCGCTCGCCCGGCTGCTCCAATACCAGCACTGCGCGCTGCGGGCGCATGACGTGTGGACCGTCCCCATCGCGC
>CAYQBV010000524.1:0-2543 GCA_964415705.1 uncultured Chthoniobacter sp.
GTGCCCTAGTCGGAACCGTCCCGGGCTAGCGTTCCCGGCGAGTCCTTGGTCAAAATCCCCCGCCCCAGCGCCCCAGCGCCCCAGCGCCCCAGCGCCCGGGCATCTGGTGCGTTTGGTGCCAAAGCGCCGCCGCTCCCCCCGCGCCCACGCCTACGCTTCGCCATTGGCCCTAACGATGAAATTGCCGCGCCTGCTCACCCCCCGGATCGCGCGCGGCGACAAACAGACGCGGCTCTCCCGCCCCTTGGAGCGCTCCCGCGAAGCCGTAGCGCGACACCCATCCCGGTGGCGAAGGCAACGAGCATCCGGTCTGGTTCCGCGAGTCATCCGGAACATTTCTGAAAGCCTCATGGCCGAGCTTTTTCGGGTGGTCATTCCGATATAATCCAGCCTATAATCGGGCCTGATGCAGACAGCCACCATTCAAATCACCTTGGAGGTGCTGGCCCTGATTAGTGCGGTTGACGAGTTCAATGGCGCATGGCGCGCCCTTGAAACCCTTGCACCTGAGCGCCTCAAGGCTCTGCGCCGTGTCGCTACCCTCGAAAGCATCGGCTCTTCCACCTGCATTGAAGACCGCAAGCGAACCGACCGCGAGGTTGAACGCTTGCTTGCGAACCTGGAAATCCAACGCTTCACCAGCCGCCGCGAACCGACCCGCTTCATCGACGCCCGCAAACTCAGCACCCTCGACTGCCCACCACGCCCTCTCCGACGCTCATCGAAGAACATCGGTGACTTCCGGGGGCGGAAGATCCGCGCGTCAATGCACCCGAAAGGGTTCAGTCGGTTTATAGCGACAGAGACAGACGAACACCTCGACGCGAAATACCGCATCACGAAAAAGGAGCGGGCTCCTATCGAGTCTCAAGTCCGGGAGATGACTCAACGCTTCCGACGGTGAATAAGCCCATCCACGAAATCCCCGCGACCCAGCCATAGAAAAGAAACGCCCATGCCGAAAAAGAAATCACCAAACAGCCTGCGCCTCCGCAACAGCACGGCGGATTTTCTCACTTTCGCCTACCAGACCGGCGGCGACGGCGTGGAGGTGCGGGTGGAGGACGGCACGATCTGGCTTTCGCAAAAAAACATCGGACGGCTCTTTGAAACGACACCGGAAAACGTCCTGATGCACCTCAAGAACATCTTTGATGGGAAGGAATTGGCGGAAGATTCAGTTACTAAGGTTTTCTTAGCAACTGCCGCCGACGGCAAAAACTACCGGATCAAGCATTACCACCTCGATGCCATTATCGCCGTCGGCTACCGCGTGAATTCCAAGCGCGCCACGGCCTTCCGGCAATGGGCCACGGGAGTTCTCCGGGACTTTACGCTCCGGGGATACGTGATGGACCGGAAGCGCATGGAGAACGGCGCGTTCTTGGACGAGGATTACTTCGAGCGCCTGCTGGAAGAGATACGGGAAATCCGCCTGTCCGAGCGGCGCTTTTATCAAAAGATATCCGACATTTTTTCCACGGCGATGGATTACGACCGCGACGCGCCGATCACCCAGGCGTTCTTCGCCAAAGTGCAGAACAAGATGCACTACGCCGTTCACGGCCAGACCGCCGCCGAGTTGATCATCAAGCGGGCGGACCACACGAGGGAACGGATGGGGTTGACGAATTGGGGTAAAGCTCCCGGCGGCAAGGTGCTCAAAAGCGACGTGGTGGTGGCAAAAAATTACCTCACGGGGTCGGAACTGGAAGATTTAGGGCGCATCGTGAGCGCTTACCTCGACCTCGCGGAAAGCCGCGCCAAACGCCGCGTGCCCATGACGATGGAGGACTGGGCGAAGCGGCTCGACATCTTCCTCGCGGCGGATGAGCGGGAAGTGCTGCAAGACGCTGGACGCATCAGCGCCGAAATCGCCCGGGAGCACGCCGAGAGCGAGTTTGAGAAATACCGCGTGATCCAGGACAAGCTCTTCCAAAGCGACTTCGACACCTTCGCGGCCCTGGAGAAAGGTCACGAGGACAAGCGCGAAGAGTAAGACCACCGAAGAAATCATTGCGCCGAAGCCGGTGGCGCGTCCGCGCATCTACGCCTACTCGGTTGCCGACAAGACGCACGCGGGCCTGCTCAAGGTGGGCCAGACCACGCGCGACGTGAAGCCGCGCGCTCGCCGAGCAACTTCAGACCGCCAACTTGACCACCTTCCTCATTTTAAATATTATTTTTGTCTAAAACCCCCGCTGGCGTGCTATAGTGATTAGTGCCAAATCGTCGACGCTCCGCTACCCCCATCGCGACAGGCGCCACTTAGAGCCGATCTCCGATGAAATTGCCTCGTTTTCTTAAGAACAGATGGCGTGCCGACGGCGGCGCGGCAGGGAAAATCTTGACGTGTCTCGCCGTGTGGCTGGCGGGGACGATCATGGCGGCGCCTCCCGACCTGACGGCTCCGGGGACGGTGGTGGACACCAAGCTGACTTACAATCTCGGTCCGACGGGCGCGCGCGGTTGGATTTACTACCAGAAGCCCGACGCCGCCCCTGTGATGACGCGCGACAGTCGGCAGATTCTGGTGACGAGCA
>CAYQBV010000525.1:0-2511 GCA_964415705.1 uncultured Chthoniobacter sp.
GCGGGGGCGGCTCTGGCGGAGGCGCAGGCGCAGGCGCAGCCACGGGGGCACCTAGCGCGGTGGGCGGCGGCGGCGGCGGCAGCGGCGGCGGCGGCAGCGGCGGCAGCGGCGGCGGGGCCGGCGGCGTCTTTGGGCGCGGGCGTTTGGCGCAGAGTTGCGCGAGTTGCAGGAGCAGCGGCTCCACGGCTTCCCGCTTGGGCTCGGCGATGTATTTCTTGAGATTCTCCACGAGGAAGGCTTTCGCTTCGTCGGTCTGCCCCTGCTTCGCCCGGGCCTTGGCAATCCAGAACATCGCCGTGATCACCGCGGTATGATCCGGGCGGTCTTTCACGAAATCCTCGAACATCTGCGCGACCTCGGGCCACTTGCCCAGCTTTTGCAAATACTTGCTGCTCTCGAAAAGCCCGTGACTGAGAACCTCGTCGGTTTTCGCCACCTTGGCGCAGCGCTGGTAGGCCTTGATGGCTTCCTCCAGGTTGCCGGTCGCGGCCTGGCTGTCGCCGAGCAGGGCCAGCACCTCCGCCTCCTGATCGTGGCCGGCGTAATCGCGCAGCCACGGATCGGCCGCGGCGATCACCGTGTCGTAGTTCATCGTGGCGTATTCGCAGATCAGCAGCCGGTAGCGGGCGTCGCCGGTGTACGGTCCCGTCGGATATTTCCCCACGAACTCGGTCATCAACGTCTTCCCTTTCGGGTAGTCGCTCGTGAAGATCGCGCACAACCCGATCCGGTAGGCGACCTCGTCGAAGCGCTCTCCATTCGGGTAGTCCGTCTGATATTTGACGTAGTCCTGCACCGCCTCGCCAAATTTCCCCTGCATGAAACGCGCGTTCCCGAGCAGGTAGCGCATCTCCTCCTTGAACTCGCTGTTCGGCACTTTTTCCAACATGCGCACGAACGCCTTTTCCGCGCCCACGAAGTCCTGCACCTGCATGGCCACCGCGCCGCTCATGTAGCCCACCGTGCCCGCGCCCGGTCCCTCCGGGAACTCCTTGAAGTAATCGTCGCACGCCGCCTGGCAGCGCCGCATCTGGAGCAGGTCACTATAGGCGATGACCTTCCCGAAAATCGCGCCCTCCCGGTCCTTCACCCCCGGCGGATAGCGGGCAAGCAGCCGCTCGTAAACGACGACCGCCTCCCAGCGTTTCTCCCATTCATAATAGGCCCGGCCCATGCGCAGGAGGAGGCCGGGGCCAAAATCGGGCTGCTTCTCAAAATCGTCATACTGCTGTTTCGCCTCGTCGAGTTGCTCCTTGAGCTGGGTATTGGCCATCTGGAGTTGCGCCGCGAGCTGCGGATTTCCCGCTGCCGCTTTGGTATTGGCCTCCATCGCCGCCGTGGTGCGGCTCACCCGGTAGGCCTGAATCCGCATCACGTCCTCCCGCGAGCGCACGGTGCGGTAGGAGGCCAGCGCGTCGGCAAACTGCTTGTCCTCCAAAAACTCGTCCCCCAGCCGGACGGCTACTGCATTCAGCCCCACGGGGTTCTCGATCAAAGCGGGTTTCCTTTCCAGCACCTGGAGCACAATGACCGCTTTCTTGGACTCCTTTTTCTCCGCGTACAACTCCGCCAAAATGATGCCGCCGCCGGCCTGCGCCACGGTTCGCACGTCCGGCGAGATGAGCCGCACGAGCGTCGCGATGGCCTCGTCGAGCTTGGTTGTGTCGCGGTAGGCCTGGGCCTGCGAGAGCAGCGCTCCATCGCGCCACGCGGCGACGCCTTCGAGTTCTTTGAAAAGCGGGATCGCCTCGTCGTATTTTTTCGCCCGCAGGGTCGCGCGCGCCAGCCCCAGTTTCACCTCCCAAACTTTTTCAGCATTGGGAAACTTGGCGATGTACTTTTTGAACATCTCGATGGCCTTGCCGTGATTGCCCGCGTTGAAATACGCCGCACCAGTCATATACATCAGCGGCGGAAGCTGCGGCAGTCGGTCGTCGAGAATTAGCTTCATGGCCGCCTCGAATTGTGTCGCCGCCTCCTCCCACTTCCCTTCCGTGAAGGCTTTCATGGCGTCGTTGTAGGCGATGGCCACGGCCTCCATGTCCGTCACCGGCCCCAGCCCGGGGGCCTGCGCCCGCCCCACGCCTGCAAAATGAAATCCCAGAAACAAGGCCGCAAACAAGCACCTCCATGCGCTACCGGAGACGGCAGCACGAACGGAGGCAATGAAAGGCGGTGGGAGGGCCGGCATCGGAGCGCCCCAGTTTCTACACACAAAACGGACCCTGACAATTTTTTTGCAGAACTTTCACCTGCGCGGCGCTCCCTCGCCTTGCTCCCGCTCCGCCGCATAGCGCGCGGCGAGCGCGCGGCGGGAGATTTTGCCACGGTCGTTGGCGGGGATTTCGGCGACGATCCACACGGCACGAGGGACCTGCCACGGGCTCAGGGCCGCCTGGCAAAAACGCTGCACCGCGGCGGCGTCGAGCCCGACTCCCGCCACGCAGGCCATGGGCTCCTCGCCGCGCAGGGCCGAGGGGTTGGTGGTCACGGCGTAGAGCCCGCCGATGC
>CAYQBV010000526.1:0-2509 GCA_964415705.1 uncultured Chthoniobacter sp.
TCTATGGCATGGACGACGAGCAGGCCGAGGAAATCGTGCCCCACCCGAAACCGCAGCCGCGCATCACCGAGCCCGGGTAGGGTGGCTACCGCCGACGGCGCAGGCCGAGCAGGGCCGCGCCGCCGAGCAGCAGCACGGCGCTGGTCGGCTCGGGCGCGGCAACGGGGACGAGACGGAGAGCGTGCGTCCGGCCGCCGATGCTGCCATAGGCGGCAATCTGGCCGCTGTCGTTGATGCAATTACCCTCAGAAGTCACAGTAAGATTGGTGACGCCTGAGCCGAGTATAAGAAGGGTGAAAAGATCGTACATTATCCCTCCGGTATAGAGAAAGGCATGTTGCGTCGTATCACCGCTGAGGTCGGACATGCCAATCACATCCCCAATTGTGTTGATGCCAACGGCTTGACTATTGGTGCCCCCGAGCGTGCCGAGATCCTCAGCAGTTATGCCTGTCCACCTGACCGCATGCTCCGCGCCTAGCACGGTTTTTGAAAAGCCAGCCACCTGCCCTGAGTCGTTAATGGCGGTTCCAAAGCTGCTATTTCCGCCCAGAGTGCCTAGGTTCGCCGGGACAGTACCCGTCCAGCGCACCGCACGGGCTCCGTCCGCGGCGGTGTAGGAGAAACCTGCGATCTGGCCTGCGGCGTTGATTCCGTAGCCTTCGCTGTACGTCCCACCGAGGTGACCGAGTTCTTCGGCCGTTGTACCCGTCCACCGCACCGCACGCGTAGCACCGTCGCCATTTACCTGCGCTCTCCCTGAGACCTGCCCGGAAGCATTGATGCCGTGGGCGGCGCTATTTGTTCCGCCCAGCGTACCGAGGTCGGTCGGCGTCGTTCCTGTCCACCGTACCGCATGCTCGAAGTTACCGCCATCAATGCCGGCACGGCCAGCCACCTGCCCAGAGTCGTTGATCGCAGAGCCAAGGCTGAAGTTCCCACCGGGGTTAGTGAGTTCAACCGGCGTCGTGCCCGTCCAAGCTAATATATGATTAGTACTATTACCCGTGGCTAGGGAAACACCCACAACTTGCCCGGAGGCGTTAATCCCATAGCCCCAGCTCGCGACTCCGCCGCTCAGGATGCCGAGGTCGGTGACGGTATAGGCAATCGCGTTCGCTTGGACGCAGTTTGGAAGGACTGTGAGCGCGCAGAGCGCGGCGGCGCTGACAGTTATGAGATGTTTCGTTTTCATGGTTCCGGTGGGTGAGAGACTCGGCGAACTATGGCGGGCCGCTGCGCTAAGCGCGAGCGCTTTCTAAACCACCCCACGCTCATCGAACCTCCCTTCAGTCAGTTGATACCGCGGCCATGGAATTATGAACCTCTGCCGATCGAAGGTGCCTCGCACGGCGTTTACGGAGGACGCGGAGTTGGAAAACTTTGTGAACTCCGCGGACTTTGTGCGAGGCCAATCCCACACTGCCTCAAAGCGAGTATGTATGTGGATTGGCGTGGTGGTGTTGCTGTGGTGTTGCGGCCTGCTCGCAGGATGCAGCAGCGGTCGCCGGCCGGTGGTGCATGTCACCCCGCACGAATACCCCGCGCCGAGCGCGGAGCCAGTGGCGAGCGGAGTGCGCGATCTCCATGCCGACGTCCGCGCGGTGCAGGCCAGCAACGTGCGGCTGGCCGGCGAACTCGGCGCGGCCACCGCCGCCGCGCGCGCCGCCCGCAACGCTGCCGCGCGCATCGAAAAGCAGGGCACGGCGGCAGGCAGCGCGGAGAGCCAGGCGCTCGGGGCCAGGCTGCTCGAACTCGAAACCGGGCTGCTGCGGGCGTCGGCGGAAAACGTGACCCTGCGCGACACGGCCGCGAAAGCCGAGGCCCGCGCCGCCGCCACGGAAAAGACCGTGGAGGACTACCGGCTGAAAGTGGAGGCGCAAAACCAAAAGCTCAAAGCCGTGGAAGACCTGCGCGTGGCGGCGGTGAACAAGGCCGCGGACCTCACGCAGCAAGTCCTCGATGAGCAGGCCAAAACCCGCGCCGCCGAGGACCATGTGAGCGAGATCAAGAGCTGGCTGGGGGCCGCGCTCGGCGGGTTGCTGGCGTTCGGCGCGCTATGGCTGCTCGGCCTTTTTCCCATCCCGCCGCCCTACGGCCTGGCGGCCCGGATCGGGGCCGTGCCCCTCTGCCTCGCCGCCGGCTGGGCCATCGTCGCCCGCGTCGTCTGAACCCGTTGACACCGAAACCCAGGAAACAACCTATGAACATCAAACGCCTCTTCTCCAACTGGCAGGGCTTCACCGCCCTGCTTGCCGCCCTCGCCGTCTTCTGGTTCTCGCCGCACCTGCTGCACTGGCTCGACCCGACCGTCGGCACATTCGATGCGGGCTATCTCCAGCGCCCGCTCGTCGCCGCCGCCTACTTCTTCTTCGCCACCTTTTGCGCGTGGACAGCCTTTCAGATCGAGTTTCCCACGCTCAACCGCTGGCTGGACATGAACGGTTTCGCGGAGTCGTGGAGGCTCGCGCCCGCGGAATTCAAACTGCGCTACACCCTGTCCGCGCTC
>CAYQBV010000527.1:0-2504 GCA_964415705.1 uncultured Chthoniobacter sp.
GGTAGCTCAGTCGGTAGAGCAGCGGACTGAAAATCCGCGTGTCGGCAGTTCGATTCTGCCCCCTGGCACCATTATTTTTAAGCTGGAATAGCTCAGTTGGTAGAGCACATCACTCGTAATGATGAGGTCCCGGGTTCGATTCCCGGTTCCAGCTCCACTTGGTGATTTTAACGGAGACTCCCCTTCGATGCGCGTGCCGCACGGCGGCGCATCGACGCAACCCTGCATGACCTTCCTCTACTAGACACAACGCGATTATCGAGACTTCATGGATTCTAAGCAGTCGTTCAGCACGTCGGAAGTCGCCCGGTTCTGCCATGTCACCCCCGACACCGTCCGCAAGTGGGCCGAGGCCGGCCGGATTCCCGTATTCAAGACGCCCGGCGGCCATCGGCGTATTCGACGTGACGACCTTATCCAGTTCCTCCAGGAAAACGGGATGCCGCTCGGCGGTGACCTCAAAGCCGACGGTATGCGGGTGCTTGTGGTGGACGACGAACCCGCCATCGTCGCGCTCATTCGCCGCTTTCTGGACGATTGCGGGCGCCTCTTCGATATCTCGGTCGCGACCGACGGCTTCGACGCGGGCCACCAACTCGGCGTGTTTCAGCCCAGCGTAGTCATTCTCGATCTCCGGTTGCCCGGCGTCGATGGCTTCGAAATTTGCCGCCGGATCAAGGCCTCGCCGGCTTCAGCCACCACAAAGATCATCGCGATGACCGGCATTCCGGATGCCGACATCAACGAACGCATTATGAATCTCGGCGCATCCACCTGTCTTAAAAAACCCTTCACCAGCGCCGACTTTCGACAGGCACTCCAGCTCGTTGGCGTGGATCTCCGTTAGTTTTCGCGCGTCCCTCCGCCGCGGCCCGCTTTTTTCGTACAATCTGCCGAGACCCGGGAGCCGTCCGCGTTGAGCACCCCTCGAGACGAATATGAGAAACGCCTCAGCATCCGCACCGCGCGGCTGCGCACCTTGCAGCGGCGCGATCGTTGGGTCTCGGAGGCCCGGCTTTTCGTCTTCGCCCTCGGGCTTGCCGCGATCTGGGCCGTGTTCGGCGCGCCGCGCTGGCCCGCCGCGCTCCTCGCGCTGCCGCTGATCGCTTTCGCAGCGCTTGTCGTCGCCCACGAGTGGACCGCGCGCGCCGCACACCGCGCGGCTGCCGCGGTCCGTTTCTACGAGGACGGCATCGCACGAATCGAGGATCGCTGGGCCGGCCGCGGACTCACCGGCGAAGATTTTCGCCCCGCGAACCACGTCTACGCCGAAGACCTCGATCTTTTCGGACCCGCCTCGCTCTTTGAATTGCTCTGCACCGCACGCACCCGCGCCGGCGAACGCGCCCTCGCCGATTGGCTGTGTCGCCCGGCCGACGTCGCCGAACTTCTTCCCCGCCAAACCGCCATCGCCGAACTACGACTCGCCGCCGATTTCCGCGAAGGCATCAACATCGCCGGCAGCGCGCTCCGCCCGCGATGGCGCCCGAACATCGTCGAGGCGTGGGCGACCGCCCCTCGCCGCATGCCCGGCGCCGCCCGATGGTGGATCGCGGCCGGCTTAAGTTTATTGCCTTTCGCAAGCGCGTGGCTCGGCGCGCAGCTCGGCGGACTCGGCTGGGGCTTCCTCATCCTCGGCGCTCTGCCCGGACTCGTCCTCCAGCGCGCCATGCGTGAGACCCTTGCCGCCGTGTTGCACGCCGACAGCGCCGCGCTGCGCGAACTCTCCGACTTCTCGAGCGTGGCCCGTTGCGTCGAAACCGCGCAAGTGCAAAGCCCGGCACTTGTTTCCCTGCAACAGACGCTTCGCAACAGTGGCCGCACCGCGTCGCGCGCGATCGCCCTGCTCGCGCGTCTCAGCGAGTGGAAGGACGCCCGCGGAAATCCGCTTTTCGCGCCGCTCGCGACCGTGCTCCTCTGGGATCTGCATTTCGCCTACGCCCTCGAGTGGTGGCGCGGCCGTTTCGGCATCCACGTCCCCGCGTGGTTGTGCGCCGTCGGCGAATTCGAGGCCCTCTGCGCCCTCGCCACCTACGCCTACGAACACCCCTACGATCCCTTCCCACAAATCGTCGAAGGCCCCGCGCTCTTCGAAGGCGAGGCCCTCGGCCATCCCCTGCTGCCCGCCGCCGCGTGCATCCGCAACTCCCTGCGCCTCGGCTCTGCGCCCGGCCTCCTCATTGTCAGCGGCTCGAACATGTCCGGCAAGAGCACGCTCCTGCGCACCGCCGGCATTAACACCGTCCTCGCCATGGCCGGCGCGCCCGTCCGCGCGAAATCCCTGCGCCTCTCCCCGCTCCACGTCGCCGCCTCGATGCACATCACCGACTCCATCCAAAGCGGCACCTCGCATTTCTACGCCGAAATCCTCCGCCTAAAAGCCATCCAGGACCTCACCCACGGCCCGCGCCCGGTCCTCTTCCTCATCGACGAAATCCTGCACGGCACCAACTCGCACGATCGCAGCACCGGCGCCGAAGCGGTCCTCCGCGGGCTGGTCAAGG
>CAYQBV010000528.1:0-2500 GCA_964415705.1 uncultured Chthoniobacter sp.
AGCGGACAAAACTCAGCCCGCCCAGATCGGCGGAGGTCAGCACATTGCTGCCGTTAATTTTCAGGGTCGTTTTCACCGAATCCGCCGTCAGTTCCATAGCCGGCGTCCAAGCGCTCGTTGCGTTGATGAGCCGCTCCCATGTCCAGTGGGCACCGCCCGGAGCCAGGGACGCCTTTGAGCGCAGAATTGCCGCCTGTGGGGCACCCGGCGCACTGCCCGGTACCGGGCCGAGGGAAAACTCCGAGGTAAATCCCGGGACGCTGCCGTTGGTACCGAAGTAGAAGGCATTGCCGCTCACGTCCACCACGCCCTCCAAAAGTAAGTCCCCATTCACCTCCAAATCGACGGCCCCCACATCACCGGCTTCCAAACGAACTGCGCCGGTGAGGATAACGAGGCCAAGCAGGGTGCGAGAAGTGCGGAGTTTCATAGTGGAGGGTTGGTTTTGGTGCTGCGGGTTGATGACGGGAAAAACAAACAGTGGGCGTGAAAGATCACAGCCAGCGATGACGGATAGATGGAAAAACTGTTCTTGGCCAAGCCGAAGATGGCTGGTGAACGGACTGGGTGCTCGTTCTGAAATCGCTCATGGGTTTGTTACGATCTGACTTGCGGCAAGCACTACGAGAGAACGTAACCGATGGCAATAAGTTTTTGAAACACTTTTCGGATCGGGAATTTTAGAGTGACAGGCCAGCACTCCGCAGGCTCTAAAAGCAGAAGTCAAAACTCAGGAACCCGCACAGTCCCCAAAAGCATGAATGTATTTCACCGCCACAAAACCGCCTTGTTGCTCGGCGTTCTGCTCGGCGGCTGCGACCGGCAGCCGGAGCCGCCCAAGCCTGTCGAAGTGGCGCAGCCCAAGGCGGTGGAGGTCAGTCCGACGCCGTCCGTGGTTTTGCCCCAGAAAATCCTCAGCGTGGAATCTCTGGAAGTGAAGCCTGTGGAGGGCGAGCCAGGAAAACTGACGATCGTGGTGTTCGGTTCGGTGAATTCCGGCGGATGGGGCCTGCCGGAGCTGCGTCTGCGCACACCGCAGCCTGAGGACGGAGTTCTAACTTTCGATTTTTTCGCTCAGCCTCCGAACGACCTGCAGATGCCGGCGCTCAAGGCACTCAAGTTGAAAGTCACTGTGGACAAACCGGCGGGCTACCGGGAGGTCAGGGTCGTGGCCCGGACCAACTCGATGACCGCGAAATAGCGCAGCATTGCGATTCAGCGCGGCTCCTCGGGCGGAGCCGGTGTGGTGTTGGCCCTCTGGGCTCGGATCCTCTCGGCATCTGCGGCTGCCTTGGCGGCCGCCGCGGCCTTGATTTTTGCGGCTTCCTCCACCTTGGAGCGGGCCGAGGCCAGCCGGGCGGATTCCGCTGCGGCCTCGGCCTTGGCTTTGGCGGCCTGTTCGGCTCTGGCTTTAGCGCGCGCCTGCAAGGCCGCTTTGGCCGCATTTCCCGCCGCCAATTCCTTATCCCAAACGGTCTGGGCCTTTTTCATTTCCTCCGCATTTAGACCGAATGCCTGCAGGATACCCGCGGCGATCACTATGTTTCCGCCGAATCTCATGTGAAGCCCATCCGGCCCCCGGAGAGTGCTGCCGGATTTCGTCCCATCCCCGGTTTGGCGCGCTTTCTCGGCTTTGACCCGTTCCTGAAACAGCCCGTTGAGATCCACCAGCCGCAGATTCTTTTCCCCGGCGATGGTGCGCAGGAAATCATTGTAGGGCGCGAGTTTCAGATTCTCCGGACTGGCCGGATCGTCTCCCTTACCTGCGACGGTGAGGATCACCACTTGGATTCCCGCCGCCAGCGCCCGTTCTACGATTTGCGAGATGTTCTTCTTGAAGGATTCCAGCGAGGTTTCCCCAGTGGCAACGGGAGCGGTGTCAGCATCGTTGTCGTCCGGATCGGGACTCTGCGGCCAGAGTTCGTCCGTCCCGCAACTCAGGGTCATCCAGCGCGGTTTCTTGGAAAGAACCGTGCTGTCGAGAGCCGCGAGCAGCATGCCGGAAGTGCCGCCTCTCATTCCAGCGGGTATCGCGTCGCCCTCCACTCCATTCGCCTCCAGCCCAGCCATGACCCGCCGGATGTAGCCCGTAATGTTAATCCAACCGCCAACGGTGATGCTGTCGCCACAGAAGGCGATTTTGTCGCCGCTCTTCACAACAATTTCAGCGGCGCAAGTCTGCACAAATACCGTGGCAAAAAACACCATTATCCCGGTACGCCAGACCATCATGCAGCGAGGGAAGAAAATGCTCATGCTTTCTCTTTCAGCGGAGTCCGCGCACATTTGCAATGCGGAATCGCTCGTCGAATTGCACCGCGAGATGTCACCCCAGCGTGAACGTCACCCGGTAGCTGGCCGCGAGCGCGTAGGAGTAGGAGTCATCGCTGCCGCTCGCGGCAAAGGCCGTTTGTGCCCACGCGGAGGGCGCGCTGGCGCACGAGTCAAATCCGAACTCGGTGGGTGTGGCCGGCGAGGACGACGCTGGCATGGCCACGCC
>CAYQBV010000529.1:0-2489 GCA_964415705.1 uncultured Chthoniobacter sp.
AGGGCGTTCGATTGCAACCTGGACGCGATGGCCGGGTTCGCTGCAGCGCATGGTTGAACCCAGCCGCTGTGCGGCGGACCTGACGGTCTTCGTTCGGGCCTCTCGGGTTCATCGCGTCGGGTGGTCGTGAGTTTTTTCCGGCGGTGGTCGTGCTCCGCATCCACGGGCACGTTCACCGCCTATGATTGATTCGCCTTCTCTGACCAAGTTTGCCGCCTTTGTCGAACTCAAAGACTTCCGGCCGCCCACCAAAAAGGAATACGTCCGCTACGTGCGCAAGCTGGGCGAACATTACGCCTGCGATCCGGCCGCGCTCTCCGAGGATCAACTCCGCGCCTACTTCCTCTTCCTGCGCCAGGAGAAGCAGTTCGGCGGTTCGGCCATGAAGCTGGCCCGCTGCGCCCTGCGCTGTTTCTTCCGCGAGTGTTTGCACGTCACCGGATGGACGGTCTTCGAGGAAGTGCGCGTGGCCCCGCCGCAAACGCTGCCGCTGGTGCTCACGCGCGAACAGGTCGCCGCGTTGCTCGGCACCTTGCGCGAACCCCGCTACCGCGCGGCCCTCACGCTCATCTATCACACCGGGCTGCGCGTGGGCGAGGCGGTGCGCATCGAACTGCGCGACTTGCGCGAGACGCACACGCCGCATCCGCGTTTGCATGTGCGCTGCGGCAAGGGCGGCAAGGATCGCTTCGTGCCGCTCGCCCCCGCCATGGTCGCGCAACTGCGCGCGTGGTGGCAGACGCACCGCCATCCGCAATGGCTCTTCCCCGGCCCGACCAGCGGCTGGCGCGAGCGCGCGCAACCAGCGGACGCGGCCCAACGCGCGGCCTCGCACCTGAGCGTGAGCGCCGTGCAAAACACCTTCCGCCTGGCGCGCGCGACGAGCGGCCTGCCGGTCGAGGCCACGGTCCACACGCTGCGTCATTGCTACGCCACGCATCTGCTCGAAGAGGGCGTCAGCCTGCGCCTCATCTCGCAATACCTCGGCCACGCCTCGCTCGAGACGACCGTGATCTACACGCACCTCACGCCGCTCAACGAGGCCCGCACCCGGGCCGCGCTCGAGGTGTTGCACCGCGCCGTGACGTGATCCGGCTGGCCGACCTTCTCGCCGCGCACTGGCCGGACTACGTGGCGCGCTTCGGGGCGGCGATCCCCGATGAGCAGCGCGCCGCCGTGCGCGCCATCCGGCGCTGCCGCACGCCTGCGCTGGGCGGACAGCACTACCGCTGCGGTTGCGGGAAGGAGCACTTCGCCCATCACTCCTGCAATCATCGCGCCTGTCCGCGCTGCGGGCGCGACGACGCGGCCGCGTGGCTCGCGCAACAACGTGCGCGGCTGCTGCCCGTGCCCTACTTCCTCGTCACGCTCACCGTGCCGGAACAATTGCGCGAGCCGATCCGCGCGGCGGCGCGGCGCTGGTATGGCGCGCTGTTGAAAGAAGGCGCGGGCGCGTTGCAAGACCTGGCCGCCGACCCCAAACACCTCGGCGCGGAACTCGGTCTCACCGCCGTGCTGCAAACCTGGACGCGCGACCTGCGCTACCATCCGCATGTCCACCTCCTCGTGCCCGGCGGCGGACTCACGGCCAATCAACTCCGCTGGGTGCGCGTGAAAGATCCGCAGTTCCTCGTCCCGCAAGCGAAGCTCGCCGCGCGCTTCAAAGGCCGGCTCAAAGCGTGGCTGAAGAAACACGAGCCGGACCTCCTGGCGAAAGTTCCGGCGAAAGTGTGGTGGATGAAATGGGTGGCCGACGTGCAGCCCGTGGGCAGCGGTGAAGCCGCGCTCAAATATCTGGCCGCGTATCTCGCCCGCCCGCCGCTGCACGAGAGCCAGCTCGAACACGGCGACGCGCGCACCGTGACCTTCCGCCACCGGGAGAACGACGGAGCAGTCAAACGCACCACCGTGAGCGGCGAAGAGTTCCTGCGGCGCGTGCTCCAGCACGTTTTGCCCAAGGGCTTCCAACGCGTGCGCCACACCGGGTGGCGCGGGGGCGCGGCGAAGAAGAAGTGGGCGCGCATCCTCGCGCTGCTCGACTGGCGGCCGGCGGTCGTGGTCCCGCCCGCGCCCGTGCCGCCGCCCAAGTGTCCCGGCTGCGGCAAGCCGATGGTCTTGATCGGGACGCGACCGCGCGCGCCATAGCGGACGCTCGGGAACCCTCACGCCGGGCGAGAGAGGAGCAAGGTGCGCCGCGCGGAAAAAGCGCGGGGTGCGAACGGGCCGCTGCGCGCGCGCTGCGCAAGCGGAGCAGAAAAAGACCGCCACCGCGCCGGCGCGAGCGCGCCGCAGAACGGAACGAGCGGCGCCCCGGGTGCCAACGGCGGGCGGACAGGTTCAGACCGGCCGGGCGGAGCCGGAACGGACGCGCGCCGGCGGAAGAGAGACGGAAAAGCAAAAGGCAAGAGACGGGACGGCTTCAGGAAAGTTCAACGGGCGGGTTCAACCCCGGATGGAACGGACGCTCCGCGCGATGACCCCCCACTTCC
>CAYQBV010000530.1:0-2486 GCA_964415705.1 uncultured Chthoniobacter sp.
CCATCGCGGTGGAGGCTGAGCCACCGGCCAGCGTGAGTCGGCCCATCGCGGTGGAGTCGTTGTTGGTGGCGGCGGTGCTGGACCCGAGTGAGGTGGAGGCGTAGCCCAATGCCTTCGTGTCGAAACCCATCGCCGTGGATGCCGAGCCACCGGCCAGCGTGAGTCGGCCCATCGCAGTGGAGTCGTTGTTCGTCGCGGTCGTCATGGAACCCATCGCGGTCGAGGCGTAGCCGATGGCCTTGGTGCCATAGCCGATGGCGACGGAGTTCTCGCCACCGGCGAACGTTTCGTAGCCCATCGCCGTCGAGTAGCGGCCGCCGGCGATGCTTGCCTCGCCGGTCACGAGCGAAGCATATCCGGTGGCCGAGTTGAAAATGCCCAGTGCCGTGGACGAATAACCTATGGCTTCATTGCCGAAGCCCGTCGCCGTGGAGTAATCTGCGCTGGCGGTGTTGATTCCACCCATCGCGGTCGATCCAAATCCGCTGGCAGTGTTTCCGAGGCCGCCGGGAACCGTGGCGAAACTGGCGGTCGCCTGGTTGGGGTACTGACGAAAGCCGAATTCGCCGCCACCGAACACGGTCGCACCATTGACCCCGGGTGCCACGCTGTTGCCGTCATAAACTCCAATCATATTCGGCGTGCCTGTTGTCGGCTCGATGCGCAGCGCCGAGATGCCGTTGACGGAGAACACCAGCGGCTGGCCGGGGGCCGAAGCCAGCAAGGCCGGACGACCATCCACCGTCAGTCCTGCCCCGCCCGTCTCGAACCGCACCCCGCCTGCGGCGCGGAGGCTGAATTGATTGGCGGCAGTCGAGTCGAAGTCCTCCTCCTGCTGGTCCGCCCAGACGAAGCTGCCGTTATGCAAAGCCTTCGCGCGATAGCCCATCGCCGTGGACGCCGAGCCGCCCGCCAGCGTGAGACGGCCTATTGAGGTGGAGTCGTTGTTCGTCGCGGCGGTCTCTGAACCCATCGAAGTCGAGGCGAATCCGCTCGCTGTATTGATATAACCCATCGCCGTTGAGTATTTCCCGCTGGCGGTGGTGATAAAGCCCATCGCGGTGGATTTAGTGCCGCTCGCGGTAGCGACATATCCCATCGCAGTGGCGACAGGGCCGCTGGCAGTATTCCCCACTCCCCCCAACACAGAAGCGAAATGCGCCCCAACGCGGTTTTCACCAAAAGCAACCCCGCCTCCGCCGATGAACCCGCCAACCACTCCGTTGCTGATCACGTTGCCGGAGTAGCCGCCCTTGAACTGTCCATCCACCGTCGCATTTCCCTTCACCGCGAGGGCCGCTCCGTTGGGGTTGCTGGTGTTGATGCCTACTCCGCCCGCCGCGCGGATGAGAAACTGGTTGGTGCCGGTGGAGCTGAAGTCCGCTTCCTGCGGATCGGCCCAGACGAAGGAACCGTTGTGATTGGCCTTGGCGCGATAACCCATCGCCGCCGTGAAGTTGGCGCTGGCGGTGTTGTTGATGCCGCCAGGAATCACGGACGCGTAGCCGGAAGCCAGGTTGTCCGCGCCGCCGCCGATGGTGGACCAGTTGTTCGTGGCGGCGTTGGCGTTGCCACCCGCAATGACACTCGCAAAGCCAAGCGCCTGATTGAAGAGACCGCCGCCCACCACGGCACGCGTTCCACCCGCGATGTTTCCGCGACCGCCACCGATGACCGACTGCGCCCCGGCGGCGACGTTTCCAAAGCCGCCCAAGACAGCGGCGTGGTCGGCCTCGACGCGATTATGATTCCCGCCACTGGCCCCGCCGCCGGCAATGACCGCGCCGACGACTCCGGCGCTCACCACGTTGCTGGCATTGCCGCCGATGACATTCGCACTGTCTGCCGTCGGCTCCAGTCGCAACGCGCGGCGGTTGTTCGCGCGCAGTTCGACCGGTTGATTGTCCGTGGTGCCGAGGAACGAGCCGTTGGTCGGATTGGCTCCCGCGTTGCCGCCGATCTGCCAGAACTGCGCGGCGCTCCGCCCGCCCAGTTGCAGGGCGTTGACGTTGTTCAAGCCCGTGCCGTCACCGGCGAAACCCCCGATGAAGCTGTTGCCCGGATTGCTGAAGTTGACCGGATTCAAGTAAAGGCCGTTGAGGCCCGAGGCCGGCACGGTGCCCGTGACGGTGACAGCCTGGCTGGCGTTGGCCGACCAGAACGCATACGGCGCGGGCAGGACGGCCTGGCGCGGCGCGAGCGTGCTGAAGGCGGTGGCGGTGCCGCTCGAGCGCACGCCGATCTCCAGCCAGCGCGGACCGCCGTTGAAGACGCCGAAGCCGAAGTCCAGCGTGGTGGTGAATAGCCCGTTGCTGACCGCGACGGCGCTGTTTGTCAGCAACCCGCGCAGGTTGCCGCCGTCCGCAGCATCGAAGACGGCGACGCGCAGATCATAACCACCAGTTGAGGGAGAGCCACTGCTGTCGAGCCGGCCCTGATAAGTGAAGGCGGTGCTTTGGGCGTGGAGCGAGGAGGGTTCAGTAACG
>CAYQBV010000531.1:0-2466 GCA_964415705.1 uncultured Chthoniobacter sp.
ACGCGCCCTCGCGTGCCGTTTCCGGCGCCCTCGCCGGAAACCGTGCTGGCGCTTGGCCTCGGGCTCGCCGCCCTCTGCCGGACGCGGTGGTGGTACGGGAAGCGGGATCACGGTCGTCGGCGAGGGCGCCGCCGACAGCCCGCGAGGGCGCGGGCGCTCCCCCCGGAACGGCGGTCCGCCAAGGACACGCTGACGAATGACGAAACCCGAGGGTCGCGAATGGCGGTGGTTTCGTCATGCGGGTTTCCTTCGCCATTCGTCATTTCCTCTCCCACCGCCTCCGCCCGCGAATAGTTAGCGGTCCTTCGACTCCGTTCCCGCCCGCCTCCGCCCGCCCGCCTCCTCCGCTCAGGATGACGCAGTGGGGAAGCGGCGCGGCGGCGCGGCAATTCACCTTGACCGCCTCCGGCTTCCCGCTTCTCTGCACACCTGCTTTCACCTCCAAACCCACTCCCATGAAACGTCTCCTCACCCTCCTCGTCCTCCTCGCCATCTCCGTCGCCGCGCAGGCCGATCCGCTCCGGGTCTTTATCCGCGCGGGGAAAAACAACCGCGGACAGGAAGTCCACGCGCATCCGCGTTTCCTCGATGAGTGGAAGCCCCTGCTCGCCGGGCGCGGGATGAAAGTGGATGGCGCGCTCGACTGGCCGACGGCGGAGCAGCTCAAGGAAACCGACGTGATCGTGGCGTATGCGCAGGAGGGCGGGGACGCGACGCCGGAGCAGGAGGCGCTCATCAATGAATTCGTCAAGCGCGGCGGCGGGCTGGTGGTCATCCATACGGCGGCGGTCTCGATGAAAAATCCGGGCTGGTGGCGCGAGATCCTCGGCGGCGCGTGGAAGCCGGGCACGACGAAGTGGCGCGAGGGCAAGATGGACCTTTATTTCACGGAAAATCAGCAGATCGGCGGCGGGCACCCGATCACCGCGGGCGCGGCGAATTTTTACTTCGACGACGAGATTTACTACGACCTGGACATGAAGCCCGAGGTCCGGGTGCTGGCCACGAGCTACACGCCGAACTCGAAGGGCGGCAAGCCGGGCGGCGGCGGCAAGCCGCAGGTTTTCGACATCCAGGCGCAGATGTGGGTTTACGAAAAAACCGCGGAAGGAGGCACCGCGCCGTACCGCGCGTTCGTCAGCATCCCCGGGCATCAGTTCGCGACTTTCAACCGGCCCAACTACCGCGCGCTCCTGCTCCGCGGCATCGCGTGGGCGGGCAAGCGCTCGAACATCGACGAGTTCACCAAGCCCGACGAAATCGCCGCACTGACCTATCCCGAGGGCGGGCCGCAGAAACCGGCGGACACGCTGAAGGCGCTGGAGATTCATCCCGACTTCACGATGAAGCTCGTCGCCGCCGAGCCGATGATCACGAAGCCGATGAACTTCGACTGGGACGCCGCGGGCCGGATGTGGGTCGCGGAGACGCCGGAGTATCCGAATGGCCGGCGCGGGATGCGCCCCGACTATCGCGGCAAGGAGTGGAAAGATCACGGCGGCGTGGACCCGGCGGTCGGCACGCAGGACCGCAAGGCGCTCGACAAAATCAGCATCCTCTCGGACTCCGACGGCGACGGCGTGATGGACAAAAAGGTCGTCTTCCACGAGGGCCTCGAACTCGTCACCGGCCTCGTTTTCCACAAGGACGGCGTGATCGTCACGCAGGCGCCGGACATCCTTTTCCTCCGCGACACCGACGGCGACGGCAAGTGCGACAAGGTCGAGAAGCTCTACACCGGCCTCGGCACTTTCGACACGCACGCGGTCATCAACAACCCGCGCTGGGGCTGGGACGGCTGGATCTACGCCACGCAGGGCTACGCCAAGGGCGAGGTCTCCAGCGGCGACGGCTCGAAAAAACTCGGGCGCTCCATCGACGGCGTGGTGCGCTTCAAGCCGGACGGCTCGGCCTTTGAGCAATACAGCTCGAAGGGCAGCAACACCTGGGGCCTCTGCATCACCGGCGACAACCGCCTTTTCTACACCCAGCCGACCTGCGGCGAGATCCTCATGCAGGCCGTGCTCCCGGAGTACGCGCTGGCGCGTGGAAAAGTGGGGAACACTCCGAGCTACCACGTCGTCGAGCGGTCGGTGAAAACCTTCCCGGCGCTGACGTGGGAGCAGATGGCCTACGTGCAGATCGATCAGGTCGGCGCGTTCACCGCCGCCGCGGGCTGCGCGATCTACGACGGCGGCACGTGGCCGGCGGAATACAACGGCGGCTACTTCACCACCGAGCCGACGATCAATATCGTCCACCACGCGGTGCTCACGCCGAAGGGCAGCAGCTACACCGCGAGCAAGCAGCCGGGGCGCGAGGAGACGGAGTTCATCCGCAGCAAAGACATGTGGTGGCGGCCGATCGAGGCGCGCGTGGGCCCGGACGGCGCGCTCTACATCGGCGACTTTTACAACCAGGCCGTCATCCACAACGACACGCGCGGCCCCGACCACAACAAGGTCA
>CAYQBV010000532.1:0-2466 GCA_964415705.1 uncultured Chthoniobacter sp.
TTCACGAGGATGACCGTGTAACCCTCCTCCTTCAGCGCCTTGCACGCCTGCACGCCCGAGTAGTCGAACTCGCACCCCTGCCCGATGACGATGGGCCCGGAGCCGATGAGGAGAATCTTGTGGAGCGAGGTGTCTTTAGGCATGGGAAAAAGGCGTCGGGCGAAAAGTGCGCAGGTTCTAGCAGCCGCCCGCGCCCCGCGCAAATGGCGAATGGGGAAAATGTCGCCGCTTCAACCCACGCGACCCGGCCAGGCCTCGTGGCGCGCGATGAGGCGCAGCGCTTTTTCCAGCAGGGTTTTCCCCGGCTCCATCCGGTGCCAGGGCGAGGCGCCGCTGGGATGCGGGAGCGGGACGATGTCGAAAGTGTGCCCGCCCACGGTCGCCGGCAGCTTTTTGCCGATCACGTCGGTCAGTTTGTCGAACTCGATGAACTGCTGGATCGCGAGTTTGCCAATCGGAATGACCAGCGCGGGCCGGAGGAGCGCGATCTCCGCGTCGAGCCAACCCGCGCATTGGGCGATCTCGCCGGCGTCCGGCACGCGGTCGCCGCCGGCGGTGTTCTTGCCGGGGAAGCAGCGGCAGACCGCCGCCATGTAGATCGTGGCGCGGAACTCCGCCTCGCTCATCCCGCACGCGCGGTGAAACCAGCCGAAGAGCGTCTTTCCCGCCGTCCACGCGAAGGGCCGCCCGAGGACCGGCTCCTTCGTGCCCGGCGCCTGGCCCACGGAAATCACGCGGCTGACCACGGCTCCGCCGGAAACCGCCGGGCGGTGCATCTTTGGGCAGAGCGTGCAGGCGCGCAGCCGGGCCACGTGGTCGTCGAGGGAGCGCTGGAGCCGGCTCATCGTGCGCCGAGCAAAGTGCCCGCGGCCACCGAATGGCCGCGCAAAAACTCCCCGGCGGGCATCCGCTTTTTGCCCTCCATCTGCACCTCGCGCAGCAGCACCGCACCCGTGCCCGCGCCAACGAGCAGACCGCGCCGATCCGCCCGCAACACGACGCCCGCCGACCCGGTCTCGCGGCGATGCTGGATGCAGGAAAAAACCTTGAGCTGGCGCGGCCCTTCCGGCGTCGGGAGAAAGGTGTGGGCCGCAGGCCAAGGGTTCATCGCGCGGATGCGGCGGTCGATTTCGCGCGGCGTGGCCGTCCAGTCGATCGCCCCGTTTTCACGCGTCAACTTCGGCGCGTAGTTGGCCTGCGTTTCATCCTGCGAAAAACGTGGCGCGCACCCCGCGGCGAGAAGCGGCCACGCCTCGGCGAGCGCCTCGGCGGCGATGATCCCGAGCCGGTCGTGGAGGGTGCCGCCCGTTTCGCGCCGTCCGATCGGCGTCGCGCGGAGCAGCAGGATGTCGCCGGTGTCCAGCCCCTCGGCCATATACATGACCGTCACGCCGCTCGCCGGATCGCCCGCCTCGATCGCCGCCTGGATGGGGGCCGCTCCGCGCCAGCGCGGGAGGAGCGAGGCGTGCAAATTCAGGCAGGCCACCCGCGCGGCTTCGAGCACGGCCTTCGGCAAAATCTGGCCGTAAGCCATGACGACGACCACGTCCGCCCGCAGCGCCACGATCTCGGCCACGGCGTCCGGCGCGCGCATCCGCACCGGCTGCAGCACCGGCACGCCGCGCTCCACGCAGAGTTGTTTGATCGCGGACGCCCGCAGTTCCAGCTTCCGCCCGGCGGGTTTGTCCGGCTGGCTGACCGCGGCCACGACTTCGCACCCCGGCGCAGCGAGCAGCCAGCGAAAGGCCGGCACGCCGATCTCGCCCGTGCCCATGAAAACGACCCGCATCCGGCGGGCGGCGGCGTCAGGCTCCGTCATCCACGGCGCGCAGGATATCCATCAGCACGCGCACCGGCGTCTGGGTGGCGTCGATGTCCTTGACCAGCCCCGGCCCGTAAAACTCCAGCACCGGCTTCGACTCCTCGTCGTAGGTCTCGAGGCGGCGGCGGATGGTTTCCTCGTTGGCATCGTCGAAACGATTTTCCTTCACCGCGCGCTTTTTCAACCGCGCGACCAGCGCATCGCGATCCGGGCAGGAAAGATGAAAGACCCGCTTCACCTCGATCATGTCGCGCATGATTTCCGCCTGATGAACGCTGCGCGGAATGCCGTCGAGCACCAGCGCATCGATGTCCGGCTTGAAAACGTGCCCGCCAACCATGTCCGCGATGCGGGCCATCCAGAGCTTCACGGTGATCTCGTCCGGCACGAGTTCGCCACGGCTGGAGTACTCGACAAAGGCCTGGCCGACCGGGGTGCGGGTGTCGAGCTGGCGGAAGACATCGCCGCACGCGCAGTGAAAGAAGCGCGGGATCGCGCCGAGGATTTTTCCCTGCGTGCCTTTGCCACTGCCGGGGGCCCCGAAGATGAGGTAGGTGCGGTATTTCATGGGTCGGATGACGGTCGGGGCGGACTGTGGAAAGCGGGCGCGCAAAGGGAAAGGGGAAAGTAGCTTTCCCTTTTTT
>CAYQBV010000533.1:0-2454 GCA_964415705.1 uncultured Chthoniobacter sp.
AACATCTCGGGGTTAAAGCCCATGCTCTGCATCAAAACGTCCATCCACTCTTCCGTGGTGAATTGTGCGCGAGCCTTCAGGAACTGATCATAGTCCACGCTCGCCACCTGAATCGGCTTCAGCGTGTCGATCTGCCAGGGACTTGCTTTGGGGTCTTCGGCGACTTCATAGGTCACATCGGTAATGCACCAGATTCCGCCCACCAGAAGTTTGGGAAACCGGCGGACAAAGTCATCGGAGACTGGCACCTTCTTGAGCCCGAGGTTGGTGAACTCCGCCTCGTAGAATCCGCCCTTGTCATTAAGCTCGACGGTCAGTTTGTCGATGACTTTGTGGCGTCCCTTTTCCTTGATGGTGGACTTCACCAACTGCGCCTGATTCCGATGCACATAATGCTTAGCGAGTATCTTTTGAACGGATTCAAGGCCCGCCTTGATCACCTCGTTGTCATCCGTCGCGCAATGCTGTCCGAGCAGATATTCCAACACGTAGGTGGGCACGACCGCGTTTTGTTTCAGACCGTTGGTGAGATCCTTTCGTACGACCAGCCCAGGAAAGTGCAACAGGATCTTCTGATCCAGAGTGCTCAACGCGCGGGGCGCTGCGACAAACGGCTCGGGTGCTTCAACAGGTGCGGCTTCAGGTGCGGGGTCAGTGTTCATCAAAATCACTCGTAAATGGTTTCTGGAGTTTCAGGCTTTGCGACTTATAGGTGACGATCTGGGCTGTGCCGGGAAGAGTTTCTTCAAGGCGCAGATCTACATCGCGGTTGTTGAATGCATCGGCTGCGGATGACAGCACCAAGAGCAATGTGGTCTCACGTTGGCGCGCTTCCGCTTCTTTGGAATCAAACATCAACGTCTTGATTTCGGAAAGGCTTGTTCCGTCTTTGGCGAATACGCCCACGCGAAGAGTGCGGGGCAGAACCTTGGCGAGAGCCGGTCGGTCCTGGAAAAGTGCAATGGAAAGCTGCCCGGTGGTGATTTTGGCCGGCACACGCATGAACTCCACTTCGACCCTGCCCGTGTCATCAACACGGGCCTTGTGAATTTTGACGACGGGTACCACTACCTCCTGAAGGCTGATGCCGCCATGAACGTAGCGTTTTCCGGACCCTTGGAGCGGAAAGCGCCCGAGTGAAAGAGGGAATGCAGCCGACCAGTTTCCGCCGACACCCAGGGCGGCGCTGTCGAAGACCTTTACCTTCGCGTCGGTCGAAATTCCGCGCCCTAATGAGAACCGCCGGTTGCGAAAGGTCCATTCACTCGCGGCCAACAACGGTGTGGCATCTTCAGCGGCAACATCGTCCTGCTGGAAGAGAAAGCCGTGATCTGCAGTAAGCAGCATGTTGCTTCCGTTAATGTTCGCCACTTTCTTGATGATAAGATCCAGCTCATCGAAAGCCTGCTCCACTGCATCGAACGTCTTTGCCTCCGTGCCCGGCGCATCGCCGGTCTTGTCGATGACGTTGTGGAAAATGTAGATGACTTCGTGATCGCGCATCAGGGCACGCCCCACGGTCTTCGTGTTCATCTCCAAGAATTCTTCCGCCTGAATACCAGTCGCCCTGCCACCACAGGCCAGACTTAGAATCTCTGACCGATTGGCGGTGCCCGAGGCGCTGCGCCCATCCACGGTAACGGTAGCTGTCATGGCATCCACGACCCACTGCTGGCCGGGCAACAGTGCCGCCATCCCGAGCTGGGTGTAGGAAGGGAGCACGCCAAGGAGCGCTTCCACTTCCGCCGTCCAGCGATTGGCTGAACGAAGTCGTTGGGCAAACTCTGCGGCCGCCTCGAAGCGAAGCGCGTCAGAGATGATCACAAACACCTTCTGCCCCTTGGCCAGGTACGGCTGCACATAATGGCTGAAAAACTGCCGCTGAGCCATCACGCCGGGACATTCCCAAGTTTCCAGTTCGCGCACCTGATCGCTCCACCGGTCGGCAAGCGGGAGGAGGAAGTTGTTCACATAGGACTTCTCCACCCATTGCGTGATTTGTTCCATCACCTGCACCTGTCCATAGCGGCGCAGATTCCAGATGCACCGCCGGTAGGCCTGGTCGATCCGCCACCAGCTGGCCACATAACGGCTGATGCCTCCAGCCAGCGAATCCACCGTGAGATCAGCCGAGATCATCAGTTCGCGCAGTTCCACGGCCTGTTCCAGCGCGGTGTAACCGTGCTCATGCTGCGGTCGCCAGAAGGAGGCGCGCCGCTGTTGTACGACAGTTCGCAAATCCACGGCTGCCGCACCACGGGCAAACGACTGGCAGAGCCGATGCAGGATAAACTTCTCAAGAATTTCGAACGTGTCCCAATCACCCAGCGAAGTCCGCTCATCCAAGGCGCCGAGTGCGGCAGAAATTTGCAGCTCTTTCTCCATCTGGTCAGCCCACTGGCGAAACGAAACGCTGTGCGCCTGGCTGTCCTTCCATCGTTGCAGGAATACTTT
>CAYQBV010000534.1:0-2445 GCA_964415705.1 uncultured Chthoniobacter sp.
TTGTCCGAAGACGCCCGCGTCATGGCAGCGTGGGAAGTGGATGCGGTGCGTTCTTCGATGTCCGCGGCGGGTCGCCGCAGACCGCACGCGGGTCGCGTGCTCCACCCGGAGTCGTACGACGTTTCGCCTTTCCATAAAAGGGTGGTTCCCAATACACCCGCCGCGTGTCATCCGCCTCCGCTCCCACCCTTCCCGAACGCCTCCTTCGCACCGTCGGCGCGCTGATCGCGCGCCGCATCTACCGTGTCACTTCCCATCACGCGGACCGGCTGCCGGCGGGCGGATTTCTGCTGCTGCCGAATCACCTCACGTGGATCGACGCCATCGTGCTCCAGCTCGCGTGCCCGCGCCCGATCCGCTTCGTCATCTTTGACGACATCTACAATCTGCGCCTGCTCAACCCCATCTTTCGCGCGATCGGCGCGCTGCCGATCAGCCCGCGCAAAGCGAAGGACGCCGTGCGCGCGGCGGGCGAGGCGATCCTCGCGGGTGAAATTGTCTGCATTTTCCCCGAGGGCGAACTCTCCCGCAGCGGCATGCTGCTCCGGCTGAAACGCGGCTACGAACTCATCGCCCGCTCCGTGAAATGCCCGGTCGTCCCGGCGTGGACGGACAATCTCTGGGGCTCGATCTTCAGCTTCAAAGGCGGGAAGTATTTCTTCAAATGGCCGAGCCGGTTTCCGTATCCCGTGACCGTCGCGTTCGGTGAGCCGATCGCGGCCGAGCAAGCCGACATCGCGCTGGTGCGCGAGCGGTTTCTGGAGCTGGGCGAGTTTTGCTACCAGCAGCGCCCGCTGCTCCGCGGTCACCTCGGCGAGGCCTGTCTGCGCGGGCTGCGGCGCGGGCAGTTCGATGTCGGCGTGATCGACGGCTCGGATCACACCGCGCTCTCGCGCGGCTCGCTGCTCGCGGTGGCCATCGCGCTCAGCCGCTCCGTGCGCGCCGAGTGTCCGCGGCATCGCGTGGCCATCGTGCTGCCACCGGGCAAGGCCGCGCTCATCGCCAATCTCGCCGTGCTGCTCGCGGATAAAGTGCCGGTGAACCTGAACTTCACCGCGGGCGCCGCGGCGGTGCAGAGCTGCATCGCGCAGGCGGAGATCAAGCACTGCCTGACCGCGCATGCGTTCGTGAAAAGGCTCGGCGATTTTCCCTGGCCCGAGCACACCATCTTCCTCGACGACATCCTGCCGGCGATGAAGCGCGACATCATCGCGTGGCGCGCCGCCGTGCTCGTCACGCCGTCGTGGCTGCTCGCGCGGTTGCTCGGCTTGCCGCGCATCGGCGACCGGCGCGAGGCCTTCCTGCTCTTCACCTCCGGCAGCAGCGGCGCGCCGAAAGGCGTGGCCCTCACGCATCGCAACCTGCTCGCGAACGTCCAGCAATTCGCCCTCATGCTCGACCTCGCGCGCGGCGACAGCGTGCTCGGCTCGCTCCCGTTTTTTCACAGCTTCGGAGCCACCGTCACCGTGCTTTTCCCGATGCTCGAACCCGTGGCCGTGGTCACGTATCCGAACCCGCTCGAAATCTCCAAACTCGCCGCGCTCATCGAGCGGTACAAGATCTCGCTCGTCGTCACCACGCCCACTTTCCTCCGCGGCTACCTGCGCAAGGCGGCGCGGAAACAGCTCGCGTCGCTCAAGCTGCTGGTCACCGGCGCGGAGAAACTGCCCGCCGATTTGGCAAAGACCTTCGAGGAGCAATTCGGGATCAAAGTGATGCAAGGCTACGGCCTCACCGAGACCTCGCCCGTCGCCGCCGTGAATCTCCCCGACCCGAAACCCAACCGCCCGGACGACGCCGTGCAGCCGAGCAGCCGCGACGGCTCGATCGGCAAACTCGCGCCCGGCGTGGCGGCGCAAATCCGCGACCCGGAAACCGGCGCGCACCTTTCGCTCCACGAGACCGGGATGCTGTGGCTGCGCGGGCCGAACGTCTTCGAGGGCTACCTCGACGACCCCGCGCGCACCGCCGAGGTCATCGTGGACGGCTGGTTCAAAACGGGCGACCTCGCGCGCTTCGACGAGGACGGTTTCTGCTTCATCGAGGGCCGGCTCTCGCGCTTCAGCAAGATCGGCGGCGAGATGGTGCCGCACGAAACCGTCGAGACGCGGATCGTCGAGACGCTCGGCCTCGGCGGCGAAAGCGAACGCACCTGCGCCATCACCGCCATCCCCGACGAGGCCAAAGGCGAAGCGCTCGTCCTGCTGACCACGCGCGATTTCGACCAGGCCGAGCTGCGCAAAAAACTCGCCGACGGCGGCATGGCGAACCTTTGGATCCCACGCATCGTGAAAAAGATCGAAGCGATCCCCGTCCTGGGCACCGGCAAGCTGGACCTCAAGCGCTGCAAGGAAATGGCGCTGGGGTAGCCGCGCGGCGCGCGGGGCAAGCGGGACGCATGCGATACGGCAGGCGAAGACGCCTGCGCTACGGCCAGGCGGAAGG
>CAYQBV010000535.1:0-2442 GCA_964415705.1 uncultured Chthoniobacter sp.
CCAAATCGGAAAGGAGGGACGTTTCGGACTTCAATTGTGGGCGGCTCATGGGTGGATGATTGCAACGACGGTGACGACGGCTGGAATGAACGCAGTCTGCGTCATGAGAAAAGTGCCCGGCGACGGAGAAGAGCGGCGAGGGATCAGCGATGACTGCGAGCATGGCGGAAATCTTTTCCCTTCGCCCCGCCCGCCCGGCGCGCTAAGACAGCCGCGCTTTGAACGCGACCACCACACCCACCGCGAACCCTCTGCGCGAGGGGCTCACCAGCCGGCCCATGCCTCAGCCGTGCAGCGTCGTGATCTTCGGCGCTTCGGGCGACCTGACTTTCCGCAAACTCATCCCGGCGCTCTACAACATCGCCGCCGACGGCGATCTGCCGGCGGCGCTGTCGGTGGTCGGCTTCGCGCGGCGGGAAAAGACGGACGACAGCTTTCGGGCGGAGTTGCACGAGGCGGCGCGAAAGTTTTCCCGCTCGGGGTTGAATGAGGAAGTGTGGTCGAGTTTCGCCGAGCGCGTCTTTTACCACCGCAGCGAATTTGGCGACGCCGCCGGCTACCAGCGCCTCGCGGAGCGGCTCGCGGAGCTCGACGAGGAGCGCGGCACTTGCGGCAACCGGCTGTTTTATCTCTCCGTCGCGCCGAGCGAATTCGAGGGCATCCTCCAGCATCTCGCCGCCGCCGGGTTGAACAAGGCCGCGGCGGGGAGCTGGGCGCGGGTCATTGTGGAAAAGCCCTTTGGCACGGACCTCGCCACGGCGCAGGCGCTGAACGGCGTGGTCAGCAAAACTTTTCACGAGCGCGACACCTACCGCATCGACCACTTCCTCGGCAAAGAGACCGCGCAGAACATCATGGTGCTGCGGTTTGCCAACGGGATTTTCGAGCCGTTGTGGAATCACCGCTACATCGACCACGTGCAGATCACCGCCGCCGAGCCGCTCGGCGTGGAGGCGCGCGGGCCGTATTACGAAAGCTCCGGCGCGCTGCGCGACATGGTGCAAAACCATCTGCTCCAGCTCCTCTGCCTCGTGGCGATGGAGCCGCCCACCGACCTCGCCGCCGACAGCGTGCGCGATGAAAAGGTGAAGGTCATCCGCTCGCTCCGCCCCATGACGCCCGAGGACGTGGCGCGCGATGTCGTGCGCGGCCAATACGCCGCCGGGGCCATCGGCGGGGCGGAGGTGAAAGCCTATCGCACGGAGGATCGGGTCTCGCCGACCTCGATGACCGAGACCTACGTGGCGCTCAAAGCCAATGTGGACAACTGGCGCTGGGCGGGCGTGCCGTTTTACATCCGCGTGGGCAAACGCCTGCCGAAAGGTGCGACCGAAATCGCGGTGCAGCTCAAGAACGCGCCGAGTGTCCTTTTCAACAAAGGCGCGGAGGACATCGGCGCGAACGTGCTCGTCATCCGCATCCAGCCCGACGAAGGCATCTCGCTCCGCATGCAGTGCAAAATGCCTGGCGCGGCTCTCCGGATCGAGCCGGTGAAGATGGATTTCCATTACGGCACGAGTTTCGGCAAAGCCTCGCCCGAGGCTTACGAGCGCCTGCTCCTCGATGCGATGAGCGGCGACGCCACGCTCTTCGCCCGCCGCGACGAAGTGGAAGGCGCATGGCATTTCATCGACCTCATCGAAAACGCCTGGCATGCCGCCGGTCCGCAGCCGCCGCTCTGCGAGTATCCCGCCGGCTCGTGGGGGCCGAAGGAAGCCGACGATCTGCTCGCTCGGGATGGGCGCAACTGGCGGCGAATGTAGCTCCGCGCCATGTCCGCCACGCCCGACCTCTCCGCTCTCGGCACCGCCGTCCCCATCGGTCAGATCAACCGGGAGTTAAAAAAACTCTGGGACACCGGCGGCAATGCGCCGACGCGGGCCTCGCTGATCAACTTCGCCGTGTATTGCCGCAGCACCGCAGAGCTGGCGGCGAATAACGAACTGATCGCGGAGTTCACCCGCAACCACGCCTGCCGCGCACTGCTCATCTGCGTCTGCCGCAACGCCCCCGAGCCGCGCATTTCCTCGTGGGTCAATGCCCACTGCCATCTCTCCCGCGCCGGTGCGAAAAGCATCTGCTGCGAGCAAATCAGCTTCCTCCTCGAGGGCCAGCTCAAGGGCCGCCTGACGAACATCGTTTTCTCCCACCTCGACAGCGACCTGCCGCTCTACTTCTGGCTCCAGGGCGACGTCTCGGAAAATCTCAACCCCACGCTCTGGCCGTGGATCGACCGGCTGATCATCGACAGCCTCCCGTGGTCGCGCCCGCGCGAGCAATTTGCCCGGCTCCAGGAATCCCTCGCCACCGCCAAAGCCACGCTCACCCTGCGCGATCTCAACTGGACGCGCTCCCTCTACATCCGCCAGGCACTCGCGCAATTCTTCGACACCCCCGAACATCTCGCGCAGCTCCCTCAGCTCAGCGCCATCCGCATCGGTC
>CAYQBV010000536.1:0-2425 GCA_964415705.1 uncultured Chthoniobacter sp.
CCCAAGATCCGACTCCTCCTCGTCGATGACCACGCCATGGTCCGGATGGGCGTGGCCACGCTGCTCGGAGTGGAGAAGGATTTACTGGTCGTGGCCGAGGCCGAGGATGGCCAGGGAGCCGTGCGCGCTTTCCGCGAGCATCGCCCGGACGTCACGCTGCTGGACGCGCGGATGCCCGGCGGCGGCGGGCTGGAGGCGCTGGCGGAGATTCGGGCGGAGTTTCCCGAGGCCTGCGTGGTCATCCTCACGACCCACGATCTCGACGAGACGGTGCTCGCAGCGCTGGATGCCGGGGCGGCCGGTTATCTCGTGAAGTCCATCAAGCGCGAGGGCCTGATTGCCGCCATCCGGCGCGTGCATGGCGGCGGACGCTGCTTTCCGGAGACGCTGGACCGCCGACTCGCCGAGCGCGGGTTGCAAAAGCGCCTCTCGCCGCGCGAAGTCGAGACGCTCGACCTGCTGCGGCGCGGGCTTTCCAACAAGGACATCGGCAAGGCGCTCGCCATTTCGGAAAACACCGCCAAGGCGCACGTGAAAGCGATCCTCGTGAAGCTGCAGGTCGCCGACCGCGCGGAAGCCGTGGCCGCCGGCTTCGAGCGCGGGCTGCTGCACATCGAGTAGGCGCGGAGGCGCACGAGTGACGCCCCCGGAGCGGCCTTATCCTTTCGGGTAATAGCGCATCCCCGGTGCCGGGTGCGAACTTCCGACCAGCATCCACTCTATGAAACAACCCCGCCCCATCATTCATCGGCGCGCTTTCACTCTCATCGAGCTGCTCGTCGTCATTGCCATCATCGCGGTGCTCGCCGGTTTGCTCTTCCCCGCTTTCCAAAGCGCCCGCCGCAACTCCGACCGCGCGACCGCGAGTTCCAATCTCCGGCAAATCGCCATGGGTATCCTGGCCTATGGCGCGGACAACGAAGGCTATCTCCCCGGCCCGCTTCTTTCCGGCCAGAAACCCTGGTACAAAAAGGGCAACAGTGAGAGCCTTGGCTTTCACCTGTGGAAATACATCGGCGCGGCGGAACCCACGACCAAATACCAGGTGGCCAAACTCGCCAGTAACCCTGCCTATGACCGGCTCTACAAGGTCCGGGACACCGCGCCACCATGCTATCTCGTGAACCAATCCGTGGACGATGCCGAAGGTGGTAGCCACAAGCCGTGGGGCTACGACTACGATGGCAAAGCGGACGTCCCGGCGGGGAAGCTCCTCTCCGTGGCCTCGTGGGGCGGCATGTCCACGGTCTGGGCCATCCAGGACATCGACAAACAAAACATCGAAACGGTGAAGGAAAATAGCAGCGCGGGCTGGAAAGACCTGCTGCCCGCGGTCCCGCTGCACGGCAACGCCCGCGTGGTCATGTTCTTCGACTGGCATGTGGAACTGGTCCCGGTGAAGAACCCTGCCAACCCACAAAAAAATACCAATCCATGAGCAATAACCTGTTCGTCCAGATCGCCGCCCTCCTGCCCGCCAAGGGCGACACTCTCATGCTCTCCGTCTCCCAAGCGGGCGACGGCCTGCTCCGGGTCACCATCACCCCGCACAAACGCGACCCCGACAAGGATGACCTCTCCGCCGCCGATATCCCGCACCTCATCACCCGCCCGATCGTCGCCACCGCCACCCCCGAGGAGCTGGACAGCGACCTCCCCACCTACCTCACCCGCACCGCTGCCACGGTCCGCACCCTCGACGCCAGCCTTCTGGCCATGCAAGAGACGCTCGAAGCCGAGCGCAAGGCGCTGGACAAGGAAACTCGCGACCTCAAGAGCAAGCGCAGCTCCAGCGTCTATCCCAGGAAGGAGGAAGCCAAGCCCGCCGAACCAGCCAAGCCCGAGCGCGCCCTTCTTTTGCTCTAACCGAACGCCTTGGCAAAACACCGCCGTGATCACCATCGAACCCGTCATCCGCAAGTTCACCTCCGCCGACCGCAATCCCGACCTCTCCAGCGGCCAGGTCCCATCGCAAGACTTCCAGCCTTATCCTTTCGGGTCATAGCGCAACCCCACACCAACCCCCATCTTACAACCTATGAAACACGTTCCCTCCTCCACCCACCGCCGCACCCGCGCCCCCATCCTCACCGAAGCCCCCACTCCGATGCGGAGTCGCCGCCTCAGGCACGTTCTGGCCGGTTCAGTCGCCGCTCTCTTCGCCGCGCAAACCGCGCAGGCCGTGCCTTACTATTGGAACACAACAACCACTGGACTCTGGTCAGCCGGGGTCAACTGGTCGGACAACGCGGTCGCTCTCGGAACCACCGGCATTGTTCCGCTGGTCACGGACACGGCGGTCTTCAACCAATCGTCCATCAATGGCAGCGAGACCATTCAACTCGACGCCAACACCAGCATCGCCGGTCTTACTTTCAACAATACCGGCACGACCCTGCTGCAGTCCGACAGCGCCACACCCCGC
>CAYQBV010000537.1:0-1132 GCA_964415705.1 uncultured Chthoniobacter sp.
CGATCCGCGAGCAGCGGCTGGATGTCGCGCGCAAAATCCACCGTCGCGCTGGCGGGCGGCGGGAGCTGGGAAAGGTCGGGAGCTTTCCCCGCCGGCGCAGCCGCACCCGCGCCCGGCAGCGCGGAGCCGAGGATGAACAGTGCGGCAAAAATCGGGCGCATGGGTGGTAAAAAAGTAGCGGTCTCGGGGGAGTTGCGCCAGACGGGATCACACACCGCGGCACCGGGAAAATCGCAATGGCGCGCGATCCTTAGCCGCAACGATGCAGTCGAGCGAAGGGGAGCGCGGCCATCCTGGCCGTAGCAGCCGGCATCCTGCCGGCTGCGGATGGCGCGTGGCCGCATCACCGACCCACGGACACCAACTCGGCGTGCGGGTCGCCGGCAGGATGCCGGCTCCGACGGGCTGGAAGCCCGCGCTCCCCTTCCCTCCGCTGAACGATGGCTGCTCAGACCAAAATCTCCCGCAAAATGCGCGCGGGCTCCACGCCGGTGAGGCGGTCGTCGAGGCCCTGGTTCCGCTCTCGTTCCCAAAGTTAGCGCAGCGCTTTGGGAACGCTCGTCGCGGCGAGACTCCGTCTCCCTTTCGGCGCACGATGAACTCGAACGCGGCCCTCATGCTCACCCGCCCGCCACCGAAACGGAGTTTCGCCTCCCGCATCCATTCCCAAAGCGCTGCGCTAACTTTGGGAACGAGATTCAAAAGATGGGCCTGCGGCGTGGATTTCTCATGGCGCGCGGAGCGACGCCATCCACCAAGAGGAGTTTTTGCTCCTCGTTCCCAAACTCCGTTTGGGAACGCCATTGCGGGCGAAACTCTGTTTCGGCGGTGGGACGCGGGGCGGGTGTGGACGCGCGCACCGACGGCGCGGTGCCCTCCAGGCTGGATGGCGATGAAAGCCGGGCGGTGCGCACCACCCGGCTTTCTCCCACTATGAAGGTCCAGAGCCACCACTACGAGACTCCGGACCCCCGCTTCCCAGGGACCAACGCCAATCAGCCCTGGAAAAATGTCGCTCCAATGTAGCTTGGACTTCAGTCCAAAGGAACACGGTGCGTTTGGACTAAAGTCCAAGCTACTTTCCGCGCTCACGCCTGCCGCCGCCTCCGGTTCAGCATGCCGAGCGCGCCGA
>CAYQBV010000537.1:1232-2422 GCA_964415705.1 uncultured Chthoniobacter sp.
GCGCCGATGGTCAGGCTGGTCAAGGTCTGGCTCACGCTGCCGAATTTCAGCTTCGCCCCGTCGGCCACGACGACGCTCGCCGTGCCATTGGCCGGGATGGTGCCGACTTCGCCATTCACGTTCAGCGTTCCTTCGGTGACGGTGAGGCTGTCATACTGTTGCGCGCCGTGGAGGGTCTGGATGGAGGCGCCGTTCTTCTCGACCGCTCCGGCTCCGGAAATCGCGCCACTGAAGACGGTCTCGGCATTGGTCGCATTGCCGATCTTCAAGGTTCCACCACCGAGAATCACTGGGCGTGTGCCCGCGCCTCCCTCATCTGCCATAGCGCCGATCTGCTGGATGGCGCCGTTGAGGTCAAAGGTCGTACCCGTGGACATCGTGACGGTGGTGCCGATGGGCAGGCGATCACTACCAGCACCAAAGCCATTTGGGCCCGCCGTGTACAAGTTCCCAATCTCCATTGCCGAAAGCGGAGTATTGTAGATACGAGCTTCGTCAACGGCACCCTGCAATGAGGGGCTGGCGCCTTCAAAGCGGCGACCAATGATCGCGATCGGATTAGTGCGGGTCACCAAGGACCCCTGGGTGGCGCTGGTATCGTAGCGGACCCCGTTGCGGTAGATCTTGATGCTGTTATCCGTTTCATAGGTGATGGCGATCATCACCGCGCCAGTGCTGGTCTCAGCAGCACCGCCGTTGTTTTCAGGGGAGCGGGCAAAACCGGAACTTCCATTCATCCACTGGCCCGACGTGCGTTCCTGATAGACAATGGAGTCGAAATTGTCCACCCCGGCCCGAAGAATGCCGAGCACGCCGGCCCCGCCGGGTTGGCTGAGGTTGCTGAGGCTGACCCAACCCACGATCGTGCGTGCCCCCAATGTCTCCGGAAGGGTCGAAGTCTTCATGTATTGATTCTGATCACTGCCCGGATTGAGAATTAGTTGCCCCCCGGTGATTGCCGGAGTGGTGTTGCCAAACAGGGTGCCATTTGCCGTGCCAACCGAATCGTTGGCAGTGCCGTCATTGAACGACCAGCGGTGGACCAGACTGACCGGGGCGGCGCCAGCAAGCCTTAGAGTGCCTCCCGTGATGAACGTGGGACCGTCGTAGGTGCTGACGGCAGATACCGTCAGGACGCCCGCGCTTTGCTTGGTCAGGCTGCCGGCGCCGCTGATGCTCTTGGCATAGGT
>CAYQBV010000538.1:0-2418 GCA_964415705.1 uncultured Chthoniobacter sp.
GCGAGACCAAGGTCGTCATGCAGTATCCCGAGGAGAAATGGGACGCGTCGATGCCCGAGCACTACCGCGGCGCGCCGACGCTCGTGACCGACGACCACGGCCGCGAACGCTGCGTGGCCTGCCAGCTCTGCGAGTTCATCTGCCCGCCGCGCGCCATCACCATCAAGCCGGAGGAAATCCCCAGTGGCGACAAGTTCGCCAAGGTCGAGAAACGTCCGAAGGTTTTCGAGATCGACATGATCCGCTGCATCTACTGCGGGCTGTGCGAAGAGGTCTGCCCCGAGCAGGCCATCTTCCTGCGCAAAGACTACGCGATCACCGGCATCACCCGCGCCGAGATGGTCCACGACAAAGCCAAGCTCTACGAACTCGGCGGCGTCTTCACCGGGCTCGTGAACAAATGGAATCCGAAGAAGTGACTGTCCAAACCTGTCATTCTGAGCGCAGTTTCGCTCCCGGCTTTGCGGGAAGGAACGGAGTCGAAGAACCTCTAAGTATTCCGCGGGCGGCGGTGGGTGTAGAGGCACTTCCGTCCCGCCACCTCCGCCCGCAAATAGTTGGAGGTCCTTCGACTGCGCTTCGCAAAGCCTGCGCTCCGCTCAGGATGACAGTTGTTTTTTCCTAACCGCGATGTCTCCCATCCTTTTTTACCTCTTCGCCGCGATGACCCTCGTCTTCGCCGTCGCTGTGGTCGCGAACCGCAACCCGGTCGCGAGCGCGCTCAGCCTCGTCGTTTCCTTCCTCGGACTCGCCGCGCTGTTCGTCGGGCTCGATGCCTACTTCATCGCCGTCATCCAGGTGCTCGTCTATGCCGGCGCGGTCATGGTGCTGTTCCTGTTCATCATCATGCTGCTGAACATCCAGGCCGAGGAACGGCGCAAGATCAACATCCCCGCCTACGCGGCCGGCGGCTTGGTGACCGTTGCGTTCATCGCTCAGCTTTGGTTTGTCCTGCAAAAATTCGAGCTGGGAAAAACCGCCTTTGCTCCGCTCGCCGAGAAACACGTCGATGACGTGCGCAACGTCGGGAACACCCTCTTCTCCACGCACAATCTGCCTTTTCAAGTCATCGGCGTCCTCATCCTCGTTGCCACCATCGGCGTCGTCGTCCTCTCCAAGCGCGAACTCAAATGACCGCAGATTTTTTTAACGCGAAACACGCGGAAGGGACGCGAAAAAGCGCGGAAACGAGTCGGCGTCCCTCCGATAGTGATCCTGTCTTTTTTCCGCGGCCTTTCGCGAAGTTTTCGCGTGTTTCGCGTTCCAAATCCACCTCTGTCGCACTTTGATGACGCTCACCCTCAACCACTACCTTTTCGTTAGCGGGCTGCTCTTCGCCATCGGCTTCGCGGGCGTGATGCTCCGGCGGAACATCATCATCATTTTCATGTGCCTTGAGCTGATGCTCAATGCCGCCAACCTTTCGCTCGTCGCCTTCTCCCGCTTCAACCTCGTCAACGGCCTGCCCAACTACAACGCGCAGGTCCTCGTCTTCTTCATCATCACCGTCGCCGCCGCCGAGGTCGCCGTCGGCCTCGCGATCATCGTCGCCCTCTTCCGCGCGCGGCAGACCACGCACGTCGAGGACATCAACTCATTGAAATTTTGAACGCGAAACACGCAGAAGAGCGCGAAAAAGCGCGAAAGGATCTATGGCTGAACTCATCTACCGCGAAGAGAGTTTTCGGATCATCGGTGCGTGCTTTGAGGTCTATAAGGACAAAGGCTGTGGATTCCACGAGCCGATCTATCAGGAGTGTTTGGGTATTGAATTCGGATTGCAGGAAATCCCGGCGATTCCTAAACCGGGCCTCACGCTCGAATACAAGGGTCGCAAGCTTGAGCAGCAATACTTCCCGGACTTTGTTTGCTTCGGAAAAATCATCGTGGAACTCAAAGCCGTTGAATGTCTCAACGATGCTCACCGCGCCCAAGTTCTCAATTATCTCCGAGCCACTAATTTTCAGCTCGGCCTACTCGTCAACTTCGGTCACTTCCCACGTCTCGAATACGAGCGCATTGCCAACACCAAAGGCACAGAGCAGAAACCCGGCAGCAGCGAAGACATCTACCTCTGATTCTGTTTTTCGCGCCTTTCCGCGTCCCTTCCGCGTGTTTCGCGTTCTCAAATCCCAGCCTTGATGGACACCCACGCCTACTTTCCCTGGTTCATCCTTCTCGCGCCGCTCGTCAGCGCGGGGCTTATCCAACTTTTTCTGCGCGATTCGCGCGAACTGAGCATCAGGATTTCCGTCGGCGCGGTCGGCGTTTCGCTGCTCTTCAGCGTCCTTGCCTTCTTCAGCCCGGATACGGTCAAAGCGAACGAGATTCCGTGGATCGAGCTGCCCGGTTTCCGCGTGCCGATCGGCGTCACCGTCGATGCGCTGAGCAAGGTCATGCTCCTCGTCGTCACCGGCG
>CAYQBV010000539.1:0-2411 GCA_964415705.1 uncultured Chthoniobacter sp.
CGCTCCGCAATTGGTCTATGCGGCGACGCGCGATTTCGCGTCGGAGGGCAAGAGTTTCAAGCCATCCCCAAAACCGAGGCCGATCCACCTGCTCGCCCGCGGCGAACTGGACAAACCCGGTGATCTGATCGGGCCGGGCACGCTCGCCTGCGTTCCCGGACTCCCACCTGAACTCCCTATCGCCGATGCCGGTGAAGAATCGGCGCGCCGTGCCGCGCTCGCGCGTTGGCTGACCGACGAACGCAACGTGCTGACGTGGAGGAGCATCGTGAACCGCGTGTGGCATTATCACTTCGGCCGCGGCCTCTGCGACACGCCGAACGATTTCGGGAAAATGGGCGGAACACCCAGCCACCCCGAACTGCTCGACTGGCTCGCGGTCTGGTTCCGCGACGAGGCGCAAGGCTCGCTCAAGAAGCTCCATCGGTTGATCGTCACCAGCGAGACTTGGAAGCGGACGTCGCTCGCAAAACAAGGCGCCGCCAGCGACAGCGACAACCGGTTGCTCTGGCGGCAGAATCGCCTGCGTCTTTCCGGAGAGGAGGTGCGCGACACGCTCCTCGCGGTCAGCGGCAAGCTCGACCTCACGATGGGCGGGCCGTCGGTGGTGCAGTTTGTTTCGCGGGGCGATGCGACCTTCAAATCCGGCGGAAACCCCGCTTTTCTCGACTACGAAGGTTTCGATCCCGACTCTCCCGCCGCCCGCCGGCGCGCCATTTACCGCTTCCTTTTCCGCACCGTGCCCGATCCGTTCATGGACGCGCTCGATTGCCCCGACGGCGGCGCGTTCACGCCGGTCCGCAGCCAGTCCACGACAGCGGTGCAGGCGTTTGCCCTGCTCAACAACGCCTTCGCCATTCGCCAGTGCGAGCACATCGCCGCACGGGTGAAAGCGGACTCGCCCAGCGGCCCCGAAATTCCCCGCCTATTCCGACTGCTCCTCCAGCGCCAGCCAGATGCGGGTGAGCTCGCACGCTTCACCGCCTACGCCCAAAGGCATGGCCTTGCGAACGCCGTCCACGTCATCATCAACAGCAACGAATTCCTCTATCTCGATTGAAAATGACTGCCCCACTTTCCCGCCGTGATTTTTTCGGAACGCTCAGCTCCGGGCTCGGCGGGGTCGCGCTCGCTTCGCTGATGCAGCGCGAGGCCTTCGCCGCCACCCCGCCGCACTTTGCGCCGAAAGCGAAGCGCGTCATTCAGCTTTTCATGAATGGCGGGGCCAGCCAGTGCGACCTTTTCGATTACAAGCCCCAGCTCATCGCGCGGCACGGGCAGAATTTTGATCCGGGTGGCGGCCAGCGCGTGGAGGCGAGCATCAGCGTTCCCGGCGCGTTGATGAAAAGCCCCTTCGAGTGGGCGCAGCACGGGCAATGTGGACGCTGGGTGAGCAGCGCACTGCCCCATCTGGCGAGGCACGTGGATGAGATGGCGTTTCTCATGGCGATGCGGTCACCGTCGAATGTCCATGGCCCGGCGGCGTATTTGCAGACGAGTGGCTTCGTGCTTCCGGGTTTCCCGTGCGCGGGTGCGTGGATTTCTTATGGGCTCGGCAGTCTCGCGGACAATGTGCCCGCGTTTGTCGCCCTGCCGGATTCGCGAGGGCTGCCCTACAATGGCCGGAGCGCGTTTACCTCGGGTTTTCTCCCCGCAAATCACCAAGGCACGATCATCAATGCCTCCGCCCCACAGCCGATGACCCATCTTCAGCCGCCCGCAGGCGCGAAACATCTCACGGCCGAGAGTCGCGCAGACGGCCTCGCGCTCCTCCACGAAATGAACACCGCACACGCCGGGGAGCGGGCCGATGATTCACGGCTCACCGCGCGCATCGAGAGTTACGAACTCGCCGCGCGGCTCCAGCTTTCCGCCCCGGAACTGCTCGACCTCGCGGGCGAGACGGACGCCACGAAGAAGCTCTACGGCCTCGATCAAGCCGAGACTGCTGATTTCGGCAAACGCTGCCTGCTCGCGAGGCGCATGATCGAGCGCGGCGTGCGTTTCGTGCAGGTCTGGAGCGGCCAGGGCGGCGGTTCGGACAATTGGGACAACCACTCCAACATCCCGAAGGAACTCACCGCCGCCGCGCGCAAAATGGATCAGCCGACCGCCGGGCTGCTCATGGATTTGAAAGCGCGCGGCCTGATTGAGGACACCCTGCTTGTGTGGACGACGGAGTTTGGCCGGATGCCCTTTACCCAAGGAAAGTCACTGGGTCGCGATCACAATGGCGGAACGTTTGTCTCCTGGTTTGCTGGCGCGGGCGTCAAACCAGGCACGGCGTTCGGTCAGAGCGACGAGTGGTCGTGGAAAGCCGTCGAGGACGTCACCACGGGCTACGATTTCCACGCCACGCTTCTGCATTTGCTCGGCCTCGATCACGAAAAGCTGAGCTTTTACCACAACGG
>CAYQBV010000540.1:0-2401 GCA_964415705.1 uncultured Chthoniobacter sp.
CACGGTGCCCACCGCGCCGAGGGAGGCAGTGGTCAGACCTGCTGCCACGAAGTTAAAGGCGGCTCCAGCATAGTTATCCGCGGCGATGGTTCCCGCGGAGCCGGCCACGAGGCGGTTCGCCAGGGCCAGCGCCACGTCCGCTGCGCCGGCGCCAAAAGCCGGACCAAACGCCACCGTGCCACCAGCATTCACGGTCACGTCACGGTTCAAGACGTTGTGGGCACCGCCATTGATCGAGGTGGTGCCGATGAACTGCACCATGCCCCCGGTGTTCACCGTGATGTCTCCCGTCGCCGCCGCGTTATTCCCGGCCAGGATCAAGGTGCCCGCATTGACCGTCGTCGCCCCGGTATAGGTGCTCGGGCCGGAGAGGGTCTGCGTGCCCGCGCCGCTCTTGGTGAGAGTCATGCCTGCGGCCCCATTGGCGATGGCTCCCGAATAGGTAAGGGTGACACCACTAGCAGTCTGGAGGGTCAGGGCCGTCACGCTGCCGTAGCCGCTGGTGATGACCGAAGCGAGGTTGGCGCTCCCTTTCAACCCGCCAAAGGTCGGCGTGAACGTGGTCGCAGTGAGCGTGCCAGCGCCGGAGGTGTCGAGCACGCTGTTTTGGAGAGCCAGGTTGTGGCTCAAGGTGAGCACTCCCGCGCTGACCAGGGTGTCTCCGCTGAAGGTGTTGGCATTAGTCAGCGCCCAAGTGCCTAAGCCGGTTTTCGTGAGGGTGCCCGTTCCGGTTGCAATAACGCTGGCGAGGCTGCTGGCCGGGCCGCTGCCGCCGAGGGTTAAACTGAAGCCTGCGCCGGTGATGGTGCCGCTATTTGAAAGCACGATGTTTCCACTGCCCGCGATGATGCTGCTGGAACTGCCCAACGTGATCAGACCGCTGTAAGTCGCGGCCGCGCCGCTATTGGTCAGCGCGCCCCCGTTGGAGATGCCTGAGCCATTGAGAGTGAGCGCCTCGGCAGTCGCCAGCGTGAAGCCATTCAGGTCGAGGGCCGCGCTCGTGGCCGTCACCGTCGTGCCCGCAGAGGTGGTGCCGAGAGGCGTGTTCGCGCCACTGCCGCCGGATCCCAAGCGGAGCGTTCCTGCGTTGATCGCGGTCGCGCCGGTGTAGGTATTCGCGCCTGCGAGCGTCCAGATGCCGGCGCCGTCCTTGGTGAGCGTGCCGCTGCCCGTGGCGATCAACCCGGCCACCGTGCCGTCGCCCGCTCCACCCAGGGTCAGATTCTGGTTCGCTGCCGTGATGCTGGTGGTGGCGGTGTTGAAGGTCAGGCTGCCCGCGTCCGAGTTGATCCGCACCGCGTTGCCCAGGGTCACCGCTCCCTGCCACACATTGGCTCCGCTGATATTGCGCAGCGCGCCATCGCCCGTCACGCCGGTCCCATTGAGCGTTAGCGCCTCGGCCCCGACTGTGATCCCACCTTGGGTCTGGAGGGCCGCACCGTTCGCCACGGACGTGCCGTTGGCGACTGTCCCCAAAGCTGTCCCGTGTTGAATATTCATCACCCCCGCCGAAATCGTCGTCGTTCCGGCATGGCTGTTCGCGCCGGCCAGCGTCAGTGTCCCCGTCCCGGTCTTGCTCAGAGTGGTGAGATTCGAGATTGCGTTGCTGACTGTCGTGCCGCCCGCACCGGCGAAAGTCAGACCGTGAAAATCGGCGTCGATCGTGCCCCCCAGCGTCAGCGTCCCGGCGTTGCTCGTAATCTGCGCGGTAGCCGTGGGCAGGAGCACATCTGCGCTGATCGCGCTGGTGCCATTGCTCGTCAGTGCCGTGCTCCCGTCGGTGAGCGTCAGCAGGCCTCCGGCGATCGTGCCCCCATCGATCGTGGCAGAGGTGAAAGCATTCGCCGCCAGCGTCAGCGCACCTGCGCCCGTCTTGGTCAGCGTCGTGGTATTGGTGATCGAGTCCGTGACTGTCATGTTGCCCGCCCCCGCAAAGGTCAGGTCGTTAAATTGCCCATCCACGATGGAGTCGATCTGCGCACTGACGTTCGCCGTGATCGTGGCGGCCGTTCCAAAGGTCAGCAGGTCCAACGCGAGGAGGTAGCCCGCGTTGTCGTTGAAAGTCAGGCCCCCCACCGTGATCGGTGTCCCCAGCGTCACGATCCCCGCAGCTCCGCCGAAAACCGCGGTGTCATTCGCGCCATTGTCCCACGCGATATTGTTCGCGCCCCCGTCCACCGTCCAGTTCCCCAGCGTCGTGTCCCAGAGCCCCAGCCCTCCACTGATGGTTCCATTTCCCGGGCCGACGACGCCGGGGGTGATGTCCCAAATCACGTCCCCAGCGCGGACCGCGGGAGCGGCGCCATGGACGGCGAGGAGAGCGGCGATCGAACCGGCGAGGATGCGGAAAGATGAGCGGGAGCGAGTGGAGTGTGTGGTTTTCATGGGATGGCTGAGGGGG